>DATFDV010000231.1:0-3270 GCA_035251855.1 Burkholderiales bacterium
GGCTGATCCGCGCGCGCGATGCCGGCGGTGCGTTGGTGACGCCGGCCGAGCTCTTCCGCCGCGCGCCGCGCGGCGCGCCGCGCATCGACCTCGACCGGCGCTGCCGCAGCCTGCACGTCAACAACTTCATGCAGGCCGGCGAATCGCGCGGCTGGCTGTTCCTCAACGTCGACCCCTACGTCGCGATCGAGGGCCCGCGCTACGGCTCGTTCTTCGCCCACATGCTGCACGAGAACGGCCTCGCGCCGCACCGCGTGGCGGTCGAGCTGATCGAGTCGCAGGTGATGAGCGAGGCGAGCCTGGCCGCGGCGGTCGAGTACTACCGCGAGATGGGCTGCGTGATCGTGATCGACGATTTCGGCGCCGGCTACTCGAACTTCGATCGCATCTGGCGGCTGCGGCCGAACATCGTGAAGATCGACCGCGAGATGACGCGCCGCATCGGCACCGAGGCGCGCGTGCGCCACATGTTTTCGGGCATCGTCTCGGTGCTGCACCAGGCCGGGGCGCTGGTCTGCGTCGAGGGCATCGAGACGCAGAACGAGGCGCTGTGCGCGCTCGACGCCGGCGCCGACATGGTGCAGGGCCATCTCTTCGCGCGCCCGGCCGCACGCCTGGTGGAGGAGAACTCGTGCCGCGACCTGTTCGCGCAGCTGTTCACGCAGTTCGGCGAGGAGAGCGCCGAGTACCGCGTGCGCCGCCGCACCGGCCTGCAGGTGTATTCGAGCGCGCTCGAGCGCGCCGCCGGGCGCCTGACGCGCGGCACGCAGCACGATTTCGCCACCGCGATGCAGCCCCTGCTGCAGCTCGAGTGCACGCAGCGCTGCTACCTGATCGGCGGCGACGGCACCCAGCTCGGCGCCAACCTGGAGGCCGAGCGCAGTCCGTTCACGCGCGACCGGCGCCTGGAGCCGATGCGCGCGACCGCAGGAACTAATTGGCAGGCGAAGCCTTACTTCAGGCGCGCGGCCGAGGCGCCGGGCCAGGTCCAGGTGTGCCGGCCGTATCTTTCGGTCACCGGCCCGCGGCTTTGCCTGACGCTGTCGCTGGGCTGCATCGTCGAAGGCGCGCTGGTGGTGGCGTGCGTCGATATCGATTACGTCGCGCTGGCGGGCGACGACCTGTCCTTCGGCGTGGGGGTTGCGGACAGGGTATAGTCCTGATTTGATGCAACAAGTAGCTAATACGGGGGGAAAGGCGGTAGCCGGGGAGACGAGGCTGACGCTTGCCGAAGTCCTCGACTGGCTGCTCGAAGACAAGCTGGCCGACCCCGAGGCGGCGGAGAAGCTGAAGAAGGAACGCCGCTACTACCGCGGCACCATGCATCCGCTGGTCATCGTCGCCGACCAGAAGTGGAAAAAACAAAACTCCTCCCTGACGCTGGACGCGCTGGCCGAGTGGCTGGCAAAGCGCGTCGGCCTGGAGTACCTGCACATCGATCCGCTGAAGATCGATTTCGCCGCCGTCACCGAGGTCATGTCCTCGGCCTACGCGACGCGCTTTCGCATCCTGCCGGTGGCGCTCAACGCGAAGGAGGCGGTGATCGCCACCGCCGAGCCGCGCGTGCGCGAATGGGAGCCCGAGCTCGCGCGCATCATCAAGCGCGAAATCAAGCGCGTGATCGCCAACCCGCTCGACATCGAGCGCTACCAGGTCGAGTTCTATAACCTCGCCAAGTCGATCAAGGGCGCCGGGCTCAAGCACGCGGGCACCTCGGGCCTTTCGAACTTCGAGCAGCTGGTCGAGCTCGGCAAGTCCGACAAGGCGCTCGACGCCAACGACGCGCACGTGGTGCGCGTGGTCGACTGGCTGTGGCAGTACGCCTTCGAGCAGCGCGCGAGCGACATCCACATCGAGCCGCGCCGCGAGCAGGGCATTGTGCGCTTTCGCATCGACGGCGTGCTGCACCAGGTCTACCAGATCCCCGGCGCGGTGCTGGCGGCGATGACCAGCCGCATCAAGATCCTCGCGCGCATGGACGTGGTGGAAAAACGCCGGCCGCAGGACGGCCGCATCAAGACGCGCTCGGGCGAGCAGGACATCGAGCTGCGCATCTCGACCCTGCCCACCGCCTTCGGCGAGAAGCTGGTGATGCGGATTTTCGATCCGGAAGTGCTGGTGCGGGATTTCTCCGAGCTCGGCTTCGCCGAGGAGGACCAGAAGCGCTGGAAGGAAATGACCGAGCGGCCCAACGGCATCGTGCTGGTGACCGGCCCGACCGGCTCGGGCAAGACCACCACGCTCTACTCGACGCTGAAGAGCCTCGCCACGCCGGAGGTCAACGTCTGCACCATCGAGGACCCGATCGAGATGATCGAGCCGGCGTTCAACCAGATGCAGGTGCAGGGGCAGATCGAGCTGGGATTCGCCGAGGGCGTGCGCGCGCTGATGCGCCAGGACCCGGACATCATCATGGTCGGCGAGATCCGCGACCTCGAGACCGCCGAGATGGCGGTGCAGTCGGCGCTCACCGGCCACCTGGTGCTCTCGACGCTGCACACCAACGACGCGCCGAGCGCGGTCGCGCGCCTTCTCGAGCTGGGCGTCGCGCCCTACCTCCTCAATGCCACCCTCAACGGCATCATGGCGCAGCGCCTGGTGCGCACGCTGTGCCCGCACTGCAAGCAGACCGTCGAGCTCAACCGCGCCGAGGACCAGGACGCCTGGAACGCGCTGGTCGCGCCGTGGAAATCCAAGCACCCGGCGAAGCTGTTCAAGCCGGTGGGCTGCCTCGAGTGCCGCATGACCGGCTTCATGGGGCGCATCGGCATCTATGAGACTTTGATGTATTCCAGCCCGTTGAAGGCCATGGTTTCCGCCGGTGCCGACCTGGTGGCACTGCGCGAGCAGGCCTTCAAGGAGGGCATGAAGCCGCTGCGCATCTCCGGCGCGATGAAGGTCGGCGCCGGCCTCACCACCATCGACGAAGTCCTCAAGGTCGCGCCGCCGGTGCGCGACGCGGCGCGCTAGCCGTGCTCGACATCCTGCTGCTCATCGCCTTCTCGGGCGGCGTGGTGTACCTGATCATGTTCTTGCGCGCGCGCCGGCAGATCCATGCGCTGCGGCAGGCACAGAAGGAACATGCGCGCTTCCGCGCCCTCACCGAGCTCACCGCCGACTGGTTCTGGGAAACCGACGCCGAGCACCGCATCCGCTGGCTGTCGGGCGGCGCGCCGGTGGCCACCTTCTTCGGCCAGACCGCCACCTTCGGCAAGCGCATCTGGGAGCTTCCCGGGGTCGAGGTCGACCCGGCGGCGCTCGCCGCGCTGC
>DATFDV010000232.1:0-4374 GCA_035251855.1 Burkholderiales bacterium
CGTGATCCTGATCGGCGAGATCCGCGACCGCGAGGTGATGGAGCACGCGGTGGCCTTCGCCGAGACCGGCCACCTTTGCCTGGGCACGCTGCACGCCAACAACTCCAACCAGGCGATGGACCGGATCATCAACTTCTTCCCGGAGGAGCGCCGCCAGCAGCTGCTGATGGACCTTTCGCTCAACCTGAAGGCGGTCATCTCCCAGCGCCTGATCCCGCTGCGCGAGGGCAAGGGCCGCGCCGCGGCGGTGGAAGTGCTGCTCAACTCGCCGCTGATCTCGGACCTGATCTTCAAAGGCGAGATCCATGAGATCACGGAGATCATGAAGAAGTCGCGGGAGCTGGGCATGCAGACCTTCGACCAGGCCCTGTTCGACCTCTACGAGGCCGGCCGCATCGGCTACGAGGACGCCCTGCGCTTCGCCGACTCCACCAACGAAGTGCGCCTCAACATCAAGCTGCACGGCAAGGAGTCGAAGGACAAGGACCTGACCAAGGGCATCGAGCACCTCGATATCGTCTGAGGTAGGACCAAGGTCTCATTGCCGGACCCGCGCTTCGGCGCCAGCATGCGCACGGAGGTGGGAAATGACGTTGAGCGTCCGGATGCTGGCAGAGTTCATCGGTACCTTCTGGCTGGTGCTAGGCGGCTGCGGCAGCGCCGTGCTGGCGGCGGCTTTTCCGGGGGTCGGCATCGGGCTGCTGGGCGTATCGGTGGCTTTCGGGCTGACGGTGCTCACCATGGCCTATGCCATCGGCCACATCTCGGGCTGCCACCTGAATCCGGCGGTCACGCTCGGCCTGATGGCCGGCGGGCGCTTCAAGGCCTCCGAAGTGCTGCCGTACTGGATCGCGCAGGTTTTCGGCGCCATCGCCGCCGCCGCCCTGCTCTACCTGATCGCGAGCGGCAAGCCCGGCTTCGATCTCGCCGGCGGCCTGGCTTCGAACGGCTACGCCGAGCACTCGCCCGGGCGCTACTCGCTCACCGCCGGCTTCGTCACCGAGTTGACGATGACCTTCATGTTCCTGATGATCATCCTGGGCGCCACCGATCGGCGCGCGCCGCAGGGGTTCGCGCCGATCGCCATCGGCCTGGCGCTGACGCTGATCCACTTGATCAGCATCCCGGTGACCAACACTTCGGTGAACCCGGCACGCAGCACCGGGCCGGCGCTGATCGTCGGCGGCTGGGCGCTGCAGCAGCTATGGCTGTTCTGGATCGCGCCGCTCCTCGGGGCAGGGCTCGCCGGCGGCGTGTACCGCTGGTCTTCGAGGCGGGCGGACGCTCTCAGTCCAGGTTGAAGGACCGCTAGCGCCCTTTTTCTCTGTCGTTCGCCGGCACCAGGAATTCGACCGCGGCGCCGTCGACGCGAACGTCGACCAGGCCGGCGACGTCCTCCGGCTCGGCCTTCTTCTTGGGGCGCAGCTTGTCGTCGATGTGCAGCGCGAACCCGGTCCACTCGATCTGCAGGTGCTTGCCGCGGCGCGAAGGCAGCAGCGACGCGCGCGCGCGGTTCTCCTGCCACTGGTCCAGGGAGCGCACCAGGCGCGCGCGCTGCGCCTCCGGCACCAGCACCACCTCGAGCTGACCGTCGCCCGCCTTGGTGTCGGGGGCGATGAACAGGTTGGGACCGATGAAGGGCAGGTTGACCGCCTCGAACAGCAGGTAGTTGCCGGAGATGTCGACGCCGTCGAGGCGCGCGGCGATCTCGACCGGCTCGGCGGTCTGCGCCGCTTCCTTCAGGCGGCGCAGCGCACTGTCGACCACCCGTGCCGGACCCTTGGCCTTGGTTTCCTTCTCCTTCTTCCCCTTGTTCTGCTCGGAGCGCACCAGCAGCTCGGCGAACAGCCCCGCGCCGAGGCCCTCGATGAAGTAGCGCTGACCCCATGGTCCGGAGGCGATGCCCAGGTCGAGCCGCGCGCGCCGCGCGTCGCGCCAGCCGCTCATCAGCTCCTCGAATGGCCGCTTGAGCAGCCCCAGCGAACGCGCGATGTTATTGGCGGTGCCGGAGGGCAGGATGGCCACCGGGACGTTGCGGCCGACCATGCGGCGGGTGACGCCCGCCACGGTGCCATCGCCGCCCGCCACGGCTACCACATCCGCGCGCTTGTCGAGCACGGCGTCCCAGCCCTTCTCGTCCGAGGACTGGTAGCGAGGCTTGTGGCCCGCGCGGCGCAGCAAGTTCAAGAGCGCCTTGGCGTCGTGTTCCTGCCGGCCGGAGCCGGGATTGTGAATCAGCGTAACGCGCACGGAAATTGCTCGGATAGGGTCATATGCGCATCCTCATCACTAACGACGATGGCGTCTATAGCCCCGGCATAGCCGCCTTGGCGCAGGTGGCTTCCCGATTCGGCGAAGTGCGCATCGTCGCGCCCGACGTGGAGATGTCCTCGGCCAGCCATTCGATCACCGCGTCGCGGCCGGTCACCTACAAGCGCACTGCGCTGCCGGGCACCGAGCTCGACGCGTATCGCGTGAACGGCACGCCCGGGGATTGCGTGATGCTGGGCACTACGCTGTGGGAAAAGATCGATCTGGTCCTCTCGGGAATCAATATCGGCACCAACCTCGGCAACGCCATCTGGCATTCGGGGACGCTGGCCGGAGCCAAGCAGGCCGCGCTGCTGGGTTTGCGCGGGATTGCGTTCAGCGCGCCGGCAACCGACCGTGAGCAGCCGAGCTTCGAGATGCTGAAGCCATGGGTCGCCACGGTCCTGGAGGCGCTGCTCGACGTACCGGACATGCCGCTCATCAACGTCAACTTCCCGGCCAAGCCGCCGCGCGGCACTGTGTGGACGCGGCAATCCATGAGGCACTACGACGGCAAGGTAGTTCCGGCGAAGGACCCGATGGGTCGCACGCACTACTGGTTCACCGTGGTGCCGGTGGAAGCGACCGAGGAAGGCACCGACCGCTGGGCGATCGAGCAGCAGTACGTCTCCATGACGCCGCTGCGGCTGGATCTCACCGACGAGACGTCGCTCGCGGCTGCGAAGAAGCTGGAAAGCTGGAAGAAGCTCAAGTTCGCCTAGTGCCGCGATGATCCGCATCGGCATCTCCGGCTGGCGCTACGAGCCGTGGCGCGGCGTCTGGTACTCCGAGGGATTGCCGCATCGGCGCGAGCTCGAATTCTGCGGGCGGCATTTCGCCACCGTCGAGATCAACGGCTCGTTCTACTCGCTGCAGCGTCCGGAATACTACGACGACTGGTATCGCGAGACGCCGCCCGGTTTCCTCTTCGCGGTCAAGGGCTCGCGCTACATCACGCACCTGCTGCGCCTGAGGAACATCGAAAGACCGCTGGCCAATTTCTTCGCCTCCGGAATCTTCAACCTGCGCGACAAGCTCGGGCCGTTCCTATGGCAATTCCCGCCGCAGATGTCCTACGACCGCGAGCGCTTCGACGCTTTCTTTTCGCTGCTGCCCCGCAATACGAAAGACGCGCTCGCCCTCGCGCGGCGGCGCGACGCGCGCATGACCGGCCGCTCGCGCCTGGCGATCGACGAGAACCGAGAGCTGCGCCATGCGGTCGAGATCCGCCACCCGAGCTTCATGCACGCGGACTTCGTCGCGCTGCTGCGGAAGCACGGCATCGGCTTGGTGGTGGCGGATACGGCCGGCAAATGGCCGAAACTGTTCCATGTCACTTCCGATTTCGTCTACGTGCGCCTGCACGGCGACGTGAAGATCTACACCAGCGGGTATACGGACCGCGCGCTTGCGAGCTGGGCCCGGCGCATCCGCAACTGGGACCGCGACGGCCGCGACGTCTACGTGTACTTCGACAACGACGTAAAGGTGCGCGCCCCGTTCGACGCGCTGACCCTGATGGGCAAGCTCGGCCTTGCATGGGGAACGCCGGTGTATGCGCCCGGGACGCGCGTGCCGCGTCTCAAGTACGCCTACGGTCCGCGCGTCACGGGCGGGAATCCCGCGTGGGACGACCTGCGACCATCCGGAACTCGTAAAGCCGGCACTCGATCGCCCCGTTCCACAGCGGCGTACGCGCCGACGGTGAAAGGCGGATCAGCTTCGGCAGGCGCAGGTCGGCGGTGAAGAGGTAGCAGCGCCAGCCGGCGAAGCGCTGCTTCAGCGCGTCGCCCAGCTTCGGATAGAACAGCGCCAGCTCGTCCAGGCTGCCCATGCGCTCGCCATAGGGCGGGTTGGCGATCATCACGCCGGCGCTCGCCGGCGCGGCGCGCTCCAGCACATCGGCCTGCTCGAGCTTCACCCAGCGCTCGACGCCTGCGGCGGCAAGGTTGCGCCGCGCATCGTCCAGCGCCCGCGGGTCGTTGTCGCTTCCGAACAGCGTCGGAGCCGCTGGCTCGGGTCCCTTCTCTTGCTGGACGCGCTCCCACAGCGCCCGCTCGAATG
>DATFDV010000233.1:0-3916 GCA_035251855.1 Burkholderiales bacterium
CGATCCAGTCCGGCAGATGCACCGTGCCGGGCGGGAAGCGGGTGCCGGCGGCGATCTCCTCGGTCGTAGGCCGCTCGAGCCGCAGGAACCGGTAGGTTTCGGCCTTGAAGGTCGAGACCGCCACGGTCCAGAGCCGCGCCCCGCGCCGGATGCGCTTGCCGCCTTCCGTCGCGTCCACGTACGTCGGCCCCGACACCGGGCTCGCCCGGTTGAAGCCCTCGACGCCCTTGATCGGCGCGACCTGTGCGAAGCCCTGCCGCCGCGACCAGGCGTAGACCGCCGAGGCCTCGTAGCCGGTGTCGATCGCGAGCCGGGCGATCTGCAGCTGCGCGCCGGCGGCATGCGGCCAGGTCCGCGTCATGAGCGCCGCTAGCCGGCTCCAGGTCTCGGCATGCTCCGGTCCGCCGTCGATGACGACATGATCGACCAGCCAGCTCTCCAGCCCGCGGCCCCAGGCCCAGACGTCGACCTCAATGCGGTCCTTCTGCACGTCGGCGCCTGCGGTGAGGAACAGCCCGCCGCGCGGAACCGCGCCCGCGGGCCAGTTGCCGCGCCGGTCGTAGAGCCGCCGCCAGTCCGGCGCCTCGCCGGTCTCGACCCAGGTCTCGCCGAGGATCGTGTTGCGGAACGCCTTGATCGCCTCGTCCGACCCCTGAGCCGCGTCCCATGCCCGCACGATCCGCTCCCAGCTCAGCCAGCCGTTCGGCGAGTAGAGCGCCGAGAGGTGATACCCGACCGTGGTCGGATCGGCGGCCGTGGCGGTCGCGCGCCATTCGCCACCCTCCAGCATCGCCGTCTTGTGGTGTTCCGCGATGGGCGTCTCGCACCCCTCGCAGTGATACTCCGCCGTCTCGGGGCGACCCTTCTGCCAGCGCAGCCGCTCGAACTTCAGCCACTGCGTCGCACCGCAATGCGGGCACGCGCCCGTGGCCTGCGATCAGTTCGCCATCCTCGCCGACGAGGCAGGGCACGGTCCAGCCGAACTCGGCCATGCTGGCGGCGATCTTCGCGACCTGATCCGCGCCATGCGCCTTCGCGTTCTTCGCGTAGGGCTGCAGGCGCGACAGCGGCCACGTCTCGATCGCGTCCGGGGCGAAGCTCAGCGTCATGGTGGGCAAGGTTCCTCGGTCGGGTGGATGCCGGTTGCTTCCGGACTCCGGATGCCGGGCCGGACTCCACACGGGGTCCAGCGGGCACCAGCGGTGTCCGGTCGGAAGGCCAGCGTTCATTGGTGTTTGCGCGGGGCGCGAGTGGCTCCGGCTTCCGGGTGGCTTCCCAAAAATCCGGCCCTGTCGCTGGCGATATCCCGCGCTTCGCCCGCCAGCATACGAATGTCGCCAGGAAGGAACCGGAAACTGCCTCGGGGTGGACCCAGGCCGGACCCTTGCTGGATGCCGGGGTCCAGGTGGCCCCCCGTCAACGCAAAGGGGAGAGCGAGCTTTCCAGCGCACTCTCCCCATCTTGCCTTCGGAATAGCACGATCATGTTGCAGATGTCGAAGGGAAAAGTGTTGCAACACATTGGAGTCACTGCGCATTCAGGCGCGCAGCGATCTTGGTCAGCGCCAACTGCCAGCGACGCCAGGCGGTCGTGCGGTCGCAGCCGAGCTCGCCGCTGATCTGCTTCCACGGCACACGGGCTGCGCGCGACCAGACCAGCTTGCGCTCCTCCACGCCGATCCAGAGTACCCAGTCCGAGGTCTGCTCCAGTCGAGTGATTGCGGCGGCGGAGGGCCAGACTCGCATCGGCTGCGGTTCCATCGCTGCGATCTCCTGCCGGGTCCGGACGACCTCGGGCCAGACGTTGAAATAGCCCTGCGCCTTCACCGGCGGCAGCTTGCGCAGCGTGCGGAACGCCTCCTCGAAATGATCAGCGACGCATTCGACGGTCCATTCGCGGTCAGCCATGGCGCGCCTCCCGGCCCACCGGGCGCGGCCCGTAGAGCTTCTCGCCGAGCTGGCGGACCAGTTCACGCTCGGGCCAGGTGAGGCGATCGTCATCGGCGGAGACCGCGAGGACTCCCTGTTCCTGCCAGCCCTCGCGCTTGACCTGCTCGGGATCCCGGCGCTGGCCGCCGTAGCCTTGGGGATGCCATCTCATGCGACACCCCCGTTCGTCTCGATCGCCCAGAGCAGGATGGCGATGGCGTCGGCCTCGTTGTCGTCGGCGGGGCTGAAGCCGCGGGCGCGGACGGCGGCGACCATGGCGGCCTTGTCGGCATTGCCCTTGCCCGAGGCGTGGCGCTTGATCGTGCCGACCGGCACACCCTCGTAGGGCACGCCTCGCAGCTCGGCCCATGCGGTCAGCGTGGCCATGAGCCCGCCGTAGATGTGGCTCGCGTCGGTGCCTGCGTGGCGGCGGACTTCCTCGAACCAGATGGCAGCGATGGGCCCAGACAGCCGGTCGATCTCGGTCAGCCAGTTGGTGAAGCGCAGGTACCGCATGCCGCCGCCGTCGAAGCGGCCGGGACGCAGCGAGACGGTGCCGCTGGTAATCAGACCGTCATGGCCGCGGATCGAGCTATGGCTGAATCTGGGTGACGCGGCCTGATCAGGCGGCGCGGGTTTCGGCGTCACCGACGGCGATGCCGTCGGTGAACTTGATGCCATTGACGACGAGAGGCAACTGGTTGGCGCCCTTCAGCCGACGCCACTTCCTCGAGGCAGCTCGGACAAGGGCGAAGACCATCAGCTTCGCCGTCTTCTGCGAGAGGGCGCCTTTGGTTCGGACAGTACGGTGCCGGACCGTGGCGAACACGCTCTCGATCGGGTTGGCCGTGCGCAGGTGATCCCAATGCTCGGCCGGGAAGTCGAAGAAGGTCAGCAGCGCGTCACGGTCCTTGACCAGGCAGGCGACGGCGTTGTCGTACTTGGTGCCGTATTTCGCGGCGAAGGTGTCCATGGCGGCCTCCGCGGCGGCCCGCGTCTCGGCCTGCCAGATGTCGCGCAGGTCCGACTTCACCGTCGGCGCCATGGATTTCGGGAACTTGTTCAGCACGTTGGCGACCTTGTGCACCCAGCATCTCTGGTGACGCGCGCCGGGGAAGACCTCGTCCAGCGCCTTCCAGAAGCCGAGCGCGCCGTCGCCCACGGCGATCTCGGGCGCGACGGCGAGGCCCCGGGCCTTGAGGTCGACCAGAAGCTCGCGCCAGCTTTGTGCGCTTTCCCGCGCGCCCACATGGAAGCCGACGAGCTCTTTCTTCCCCTCCGGCGTCGCCCCGATCACCACCAGGATGCACTCCGCCTCAGGCTCCATCCGGGCCTGGAGGTAGACTCCATCGGCCCAGATGTAGACGTACCGGCGAGCCGAGAGATCGCGGCGTTGCCAGTGCTCGTGCTCCTTCTCCCATTCGGCTGCGAGCCGCGAGATCACACCCGGCGACAGGTTGGGAGCCTCGGCTCCGAGAATGGCGGAGAGCGCCTCCTGGAAGTCTCCGGTGGAGATGCCGCGCAAGTAGAGAACCGGCAGCAGGGCGTCGAGGCTCCTCGAGCGGCGGGCCCATTTCGGCAGGATGTGCGACGTGAACCGGACCTTCTCGCCGCTCTCCACATCCGCAGCGCGGTCCCGGACCTTTGGCCTCCGGACCTCGAGGGCGCCGATCCCAGTCTGGATCTTCCGCTCCGGGCCGTACCCATGCCGCACCAGGCGCTGCCGACCGTCCGGCAGCCGCTCCTCGGCGAACTCGTCGAGAAAGGCCCCGATCTCGGCCTCGAGCGCGGTCGCGAGCATCCGCCGCGCGCCTTCCCGGGCAATCTCGGTGAGCGGGTCCTCGGCCGAACCCGGCTGACGAAACTGGACGATGCTGGTATCTTCCTTCACGGCGTATCGCTCCTTCCTGGAGGTTCTGGCAGGCTTGATCACCCGCCACGATACGCCGCCCTCTCAACTCGCCATCACCCAGTTTCGGCCATAGCTC
>DATFDV010000234.1:0-11551 GCA_035251855.1 Burkholderiales bacterium
ACGCTGCTTTGCGGCACCGCCGGCTACGACGGCACGCAGTTCAAGGCGCTGCTGTCGAACGAATACGACATCCAGATCAACAAGACTTCGCGCAACAGCGTGCTGGTGCAGATCAACATCAACAACACGCGCAGCGACCTCGCGCACCTGATCAAGGCGCTCGCCGACATGTCGCGCGCGATCGACAAGCGCCTCGCCGAAGGCGGCGAGCCGGCGCAGGCCGCGTTCAAGGCACGCGTCAAGTCCCTGGTCGAGGATGTCCCCGACCTGCCGAACTTCAGCCGCTTCCACGATGCATTCCGCGACAACCCGAAGAGCAAGACCGCCGAAGGCCACATGCGCGAGGCCTTCTACATGGCGTACGACGCGCCGTCGCTGGAGTACGTGAAGCTGAGCAGCAAGGACGTCGACGAACGCCTGAAGAACGGGCCGGAGATGGTGTCGGCCAAGTTCGTGATTCCGTATCCGCCCGGCTTTCCGATCATGGTGCCGGGGCAGGTGATCACGCCGGAAACCATCACCTTCATGCGCAAGCTCGACGTGAAGGAGATCCACGGCTTCAACGCATCGCTCGGTCTGGAGCTGCTCAAGCCATCGGCGCTCGCCGCGCTGAACAAACAAGCAACACCGAAACGCGAAAGGGAGCGCTAAGCCATGGGTGAAATGTTCAAGTGGTTCGCTGCAAATCCGTACGTCCTGCTGTTCTTCGTGGTCGGCGGCGCAGTGCTGGTCGGCAAGTTCACCTTCAAGGGCTACGGCCTCGGGATGGTGGCGGCGGCAATCGTGGTCGGCGCCGGGCTCTCGGCCTGGGCCTCGACTTACGGCGTCAAGATGAGCCTCGACAACTTCGCCAAGTCGCTGTTCTATTACCTGTTCATGTACGGGGTAGGGCTGCGCGTCGGGCCTTCGTTCATCAACAGCCTGAAGGGCGACGGCCTGAAGTTCACCGGTCTCGCGGTGTTCTGCTCGGTGCTCGGGTTATTCGGCGCAGTCGTGCTGGCCAAGGCGTTCAGCCTGCCCGACGGCGCGGCGGCCGGCATCCTCGCCGGCTCGATGACCATGTCCGCGGCGATCGGCTCGGCGGAAGAGGCGATCAAGCAGGGCGTGTTCAAGCTGAGCGAGGGCCAGACCGCCGAGCAGGTGAGCGGCATGATCGCGCTCTCCTACGGCCTCACCTACATCTGGGGCACGGTCGGCATCATCCTGATCTGCAAGTACCTGCCGCGCTGGTGGGGCATCGACGCCCGGGCGGCGGCGAAGAAGTACGAGGAGGAAAAGGGCGTGCCGAACGTCGACGACGCCGGCCTCACCGGTTACAAGCCCCTCACGCTGCGCGCCTACCGGCTGACCAACAACGAGGTCGCCGGCCAGACCGTCGGTCAATTCCTCAAGAAGCATCCGGAGTACAAGGTGGCCAACGTCACGCGCGGTGAGCAGAGAATGGGCGCCGCCGACGACCTGGTGCTGCAGAAGGGCGACGTGATCGCCCTCGGCGGGCGCCTCGAGGCGATGACGCAGAACATGGGCCTGCTCGGACCCGAGGTGCCGGACTCCAAGGCGCTCAACGTGCCGATCGACCAGGCCGAGATCCTGGTGACCAACAAGGAAATGGTCGGCAAGGAGCTGCAGGACTTCCGCAAGGCCGACTTCGCGGGGCAGGTCGCGCTGCGCAGCATCGAGCGCGGCGGCGTCGCGATCCCGATCGGCTTGAGCACCAAGGTCGAGCGCTTCGACGTGCTCTACGTCTCGGGCATGCAGTCCGCAGTCAGCAAGATGGCGGGGATGTTCGGCAAGATCGCGCGGCCGAGCACTTCGACCGACCTGCTGACGCTCGCCCTCGGCATGATCCTCGGCTTCCTGATCGGCGCCATCAGCTTCCCGCTGGCCGGCTCCAAGGTCGGCCTGGGCAACGCCGGCGGCCTGCTGGTGTCGGGCATCATCGTGTCTTCGGTGGCGTCGCGCCTGCGCTTCTTCGGCAGCACGCCGAACGCCGCGCGCAACATCCTCGAGGACCTCGGACTGGTGGTGTTCATCGCCATCGTCGGCGTCAACGCCGGCGCCGGCCTGATCTCCCAGCTCACCGGCACGGTCGCGCTCTACATCTTCATCGCCGGCTTCATCGTCTGCACGGTGCCGCCAATCCTGGTGTGGGCCATCGGCTACCACTGGATGAAGATCAATCCCGCCATCCTGATGGGCGGCGTGGCGGGCGCGCGCTCGCACTCCGGACCGGCGCGTGAAGCGGCGAAGGAGATCGGCAGCTCGGTGCCGTGGATCGGCTTCCCAGTGGGCTATGCAGTATCGGGCGTGTTGCTGACGGTATTCGGTTATCTCGCCATGGTTCTCAGCAAGTAAGAAGCGATGAAGACCTTCGAGCTCGACCTGATCCACACGCTGCTGCTGGCGATGGTGGTGCTGTTCGTGGGTCGCGGCCTGGTGGCGAAGATCGGGGTGCTGCAGCGCTTCAGCATCCCGGCGCCGGTGGTCGGCGGCGGGCTGGTGGCGATCCTGCTCGCGTTCGCCGACGGCCTCGGCGGGATCAAGCTGTCCTTCAACATGGCGATGAAGGACTCGCTGCTGCTCATGTTCTTCACCACCGTCGGCCTTGCCGCCGACGCGCGCATGCTGACCAAGGGCGGCGTCAAGCTGCTGGTGTTCCTCGCGATCAGCGCGGCGCTGGTGGTGGTGCAGAACGTGGTAGGCATCGGCGCCGCGCTCGCGCTCGACCTGCATCCGGTAATTGGTCTCTTCGGCGGCTCGATCACTCTGGTCGGCGGGCATGGCACCGGCGCGGCCTACGCCGGCCGCCTGGGCGAGACCATGAACATCCAGGGCGTGATGGAGCTCGCCATGGCGGCGGCCACCGCCGGCCTGGTCCTGGGCGCGGTGCTCGGCGGCCCGATCACCGAGTACCTGATCAAGCGCCACAAGCTCGCCGGCCCGATGGCGCCGTCGCCGGAGGACACCACCCTCACGAAGGAGCTCGCCGACGAGGTCACCTCGCGCTCGCTCATCAACACGCTGTTCGTGGTGCTGGTGTGCCTGGCGGGCGGCAAGGCGCTGGTGCGGCTGGTCGAAGGCAGCGGCTTCATCCTGCCCGACTTCGTGTTTTCGCTGCTGCTCGGCGTGGTGATCCGCAACGCGACCAATTTCACCCCGGGCGTGAAGCTGAGCGACCGCACGGTCGAGACGGTGGGCGACGTCGCGCTCTCGCTGTTCCTGGTGATGGCGCTGATGACGATGAAGCTGCTCGACCTCGCCAACCTGGCGGGGCCGTTGCTCGTCATCCTCGCGCTGCAGGCGATGGTCATGATCGTGTTCACGGTCCTCATTACGTATCCGATCATGGGCCGCAATTACGACGCCGCGGTGATGGCCGGCGGCCAGGTCGGCTTCGGGCTGTCCTCCACCGCGTGCGCGCTTGCGATCATGCGGGCCGTCACCGGCCGCCACGGCGTCTCGGCGGTGGCGTTCCTCATCGTGCCGATGGTCGGCGCGTTCTTCATCGACATCCTGAACGCGATGGTGATCCAGGGCTCCCTCGCGCTGCCGATGTTCGGCTTCGGGCCATGAGGTACTGGTATCTCTTTCTGGCAGTGCTGGTCGCCGCCTGCTCCCGCGGACCCGATGAACCGGCGCTCAAGGCCCAGGTGCAGCAGCAGATCGAGAAGGGCTTCAAGCCCGGCCTGCTCGAGCTCGCGGGCCTGAAGCGCCTGGGCTCGAGCCCGCTCCCCGCCGCCGAAAGCGGCGCCGATCGCGTGCTCATCTACTACAACGCCACGCTGCGCCTGCGCGAGGGCTACGACTTCAAGGACTGGGAAGGAATGAGCCCGGCGACGCTGGCCCAGGTGCTCGGCGGCAAGGAGCGCGGCGTGTTCGGCGTCAAGCAGAAGGAGAACCAGGCCGGCGACCTGTTGCGCGTCTACGGCACCGGCGTATTCGAGCGCTCGGGCGAGGGCTGGACCGCCGTCGCCGCCGCGACCCGCGACGTGTCGCCGCCGCCTGCGGAGCCCGGCAGCGCCACGCCCTCGATCAACTCGAAGCGCTACCTGGACCAGCTCGCCTCCGTGGTCGACGTCGGGCCGCCCGGCATCGACGCGAAATCCGACGCCATCATCTCGGAGGAGCTCGAGCACGCGTTGCGCGCGATCGCCCGCCGGCGCGCGCGCGCTCAGGAGCTGGTGACCGTAGCCACCGGTCCGGCAAACGGCGAATACACGCGGGTGGTCGAGGCGATCCTCGGCACGCTGCGCAAGGGTGGCCGCCAGGTGCGCGTGCTGGGCGTCGAGACCGAGGGCAGCATCGAGAATGCGCTGCTCATCGGCCGCGGCCAGGCCGATCTCGCGCTGGTGCAAAGCGACGTGGCGTGGCTTGCGTCCACCGGCGCGGGACCGTTCGCGGTCGACGGCCCGCTGAAGCGCATGGTCGCGCTCGCCAGCCTCTATCCCGAGCCGGTGCATATCGTCGTCGCGGCGAAATCCTCGATCCGCAGCGTCGACGACCTGCGCGGCAAGCGCGTCGACCTCGGAACCCCGCAGTCAGGCACGCGGATCAACGCCCTCAGTGTGCTCCAGGCGCACCGCATCGGCGCCAAGGACCTGGCCGAGGCGCGCGGGGACGGTCCGTCGGTCGCGTTGCAGCAGCTGCGCAGCGGGCGCATCGACGCGTTCTTCAGCACCATCGGTGCACCGGCGCGCGACCTGCAGCGCCTGGCGGCGGTGTTTCCGCTGCGCCTCGTGCCGCTGAGCGGCGACGCGATCAAACGGCTGGTCGCCGAGCAACCCGGCCTGGTGGCGCTGCAGATCCCGGCGCAAACCTATCCGGGGCAGACCGAGCCGCGGGCGACCATTGCCGCCACCGCGCTGCTCGTCGGCGCCGTCGACAAGCCCGATGACGAGGTCAAGGCGCTGCTGCAGCTGGTGTTTGAAAGCACCGACTACCTTGCCTTCGGCAGCGCGCAGGGCGTGAAGATCGCCAAGCGCACCGGCATGCACGGCGTCGCGATCCCGGTGCACCGCGCGGCGACCGCGTACTTCGCCGTCCCGAAACCGTAGCCGCAGTCACCGCTTGCGCTGAGTCTCGAGCTGCACCACGCGGCGTTCCAGCGCCGCCAACCGGTCGGTGAGCCCATTGATGCGCATGGCGCCGGCCTCGGTGTCGACCGCGACGGATGCCACGCCCATCATCAGCGCGAGGATGTTCGGATCCGCGATTGGCGCGTCTGTTTGTGCCTGAGCGATGCCGCCGCTGAACTGGCCCGCGGTCCAGCCGGCGATGAGCAGGCCTGCGGCGAGAAGCGCCGTCTTCAGTTTCTTGGTTCGCATGATGTCGTCTCCATCTACGATTTCAATCGTGCTGCTCCAGCTTGCGCCGCGCCGCGTCGACCATGGGGTCGCCCTTGGGCAGGCGCTCGAGCTGACCCAGGAGCTTGAGCCGCAGCTCCTCGGCGTTGTCGAATTCCAGCTTCGACCAGAAGTTGCGGGAACGGCGGAAATAGCCGATGTCGTCCAGCAGGCTGGCGCAGAAGTAATAAGCCTCGCCCACCGCGCTATAAGGACGCGTATCGACCTCGCCGACGTAATTGATCGCGAGCCGCGTGGTACGCGCCAGGATGATCCCTAGCTGGCTGCGCGCGAACGCCTTCTGAACCTCGGTCATGTGAGGCCAGCCGAAGCGCACGAGTCGCACCACGTCGTAGGCGTGATGGCAGTTCTGGGTGCCCCGGTCCTGCCAGCCGTAGGGATAGGCGCGCTCCCGGGTACGGCCGGTGGTTCTCACCAGCTCGGGCAGGCGCGAGATCTTGCCGTCGCGGTAGCTCGCGATGTGAAACGTGATGCTCAGATCCTCGGTCTTGACCAGCCTGTCGCCGACCTGGTACCAGGCGCCCCAGTAGCCGGTGACCGGGTCCTGCCATTCCTCGTCCATGAACCTGATCAGCGCGGCGGCGACCGCATTGCGCGGCCACTCGGGCGGAAACAGCGTCGCCAGCTTCGGCAGGAACAGCAGCTGTCCCAGCCCCGTTACCGTGAGGTTAAGCTCCTTGCGGTGATCCATGCCGTCCTCGAGCACGCGCGAGGTGCGAAGTCGCCGCACCTTTTCGGTGACCTTCTGCGGCGAATCGACCTGGTTCAGAAACCCCAGCGCATGACGCGGCTTCTCGCCGCGCTCGACCAGCTCCTTCAGCGGGTCGGCCGAGGCATTCAGGCGCAGGAACCAGGCCTCGTAGCACTCGCCCCACGATCCGTCGGAGGGCGACTGCTCGCCGGCGCTCGCCTGGCGCGCCGCCGGCAGCTTGAGGCTCTGGCGCAGGTCCTTCAGGCGCCGTTCGATACGCGCGACATCGGCGGTCGAGCCGACCAGCCAGTCGGTCTCCTCGAGGATCTGGCTCGAGCACGGCAGGTACTCGCCGGCCGCGCCGCGGCGCAGGATTTCCTTTCTGAGCTCTTCGAGCTGATGGCCGTAGCGTGCGTCCATCCTGCCCTTCTGCGCGAAGCGCGGGATGTAGCCGTCGATCAGCCGAACTCCCGGCGGCAGATCGGCCGCAGGCAGTGCGGGTGCTATCGTCGCCGCCAGGGTTACGACTGCCCACGCCAGGGCGGATCCTTGCTTCAAGACGGAGGCAGAGCGCTTCTGAGCGTGGTCTGAACGAAAAGCCGGCGCTCCTTCCAGTACATGCCGTGCAGGCGCAGCTGCGCGTTGTAGACCGCCTTGTCGTGGGAGGCATCGAAGAACAGCACCGCCGCGGGCCGCGAGCCGTCGCCCGGCACGCGCTCGATGCGCTCGGGCGCCGGGCAGCCGTACTTGCCTACGAACGACTTCAGATCCTCGTCGGTAACCTCGGGCGCGAGGTTGCCGATCCAGAGGTTCATTTCTTCGCCGGGGCTTTCTTCTTGGCGGGGGCCTGCGCCACCATCTCGAGGGCGAGCGCGGCAGTGTGCGTCACGCTGATGCGGTCGCCGGCGGCGAGCTCCTGCATGTTGATGTCGGCTCCGACCTTGAGCGGCATCACGTTGCCTTTCGGGCCGCGGATCGCGATGTAGCGCTCGTTGTAGTCCACCGCGTCGATCACGCCGGCAAGCTGCACCGTGCGCACCACCAGGCCGCCGGGCTTGGCGCCCTTCGGCGCGAGCTTCACCTCCTGCGCGGCGGCGGCCGAGGGTACCCCGCCCTTGCGGATGTCCACCGCGACGGCCTCGACGTACTTCATCCTGTACTGCTGCCCGACCTTCACCTGGTCGAAATTCTGCGATTCCTTGGGCACGTCGAGCGTGCCGAGGTTGCCGCGCGGCCCGCGGAAGGTGACGGTACGCGCGTCCTTGTTCACCTTGGTCACGGTGACCACGGCTTCCGCCTCCTGGACGGCCATGGCGCTGTCTTTGACCTGGGCTTGGGCCGACAACACCAGACTGCTGATTGCAACGGCGATGGCGATGCGTTTCATGGACTCTCCGTTAAAACTTGGTTCCGAGATCGATGCGGTACTGCGTGACCTGGGCCGAGCCGTACGAGCCGCCGAAGTCGGCGTACTGCGAATTGACCAGCAGCCGGAATACGCCTCTGCCGGCGTCCAGCCGCAGGCCGGCGCCGACGTTGTAGCTGAACCGGGTGGTGCTCTGCGTCGGTACGTACGTCGCGCAGTAGTAGCCGTACCAGGGGTAGGCCCAGCAAACGTTCTCCGGCAGCCCGGAGGGAATGTTGGTGTCGATGTAGGTCCAGCCCAGGCCGCCGGTGACGAACGGGGTGAAGTTGCCGGCGAGGATGTTGTAGGTGCCGAAGAAGCGCACGGTGCCGGTGTCGAGCCTGCCGTTGATCTGGCGGGCGGGGCTCGGGGTATCCGGGCGCGCCTCCACCGTTGCGCGGTAGTCCTGCTCGCTCCACGTGAGGTCGATCCCCGCCGAGACGTGAGCATTGAAGTTCCTGGCGAAGCCGAAGTTCAGGCCGTACCCGGTGTCGGTGCGTGCGCTGCTGCCGCCTTCGAACGAGTAGCTCTTGCCGTCGGTGAACACCGGCCCGATGTAGATTTCGTTGGTTCCGGCGCGGCGCGACTGCGCAGCGGCAGGCAGGGCGGCGAGCAGGGCAGCGAACAGCAGAACGATTTTCGCGGTCATGGTGAGGACCACGGTACGCAACGCGGCGCCGAGGCGATATTGGACCTTGGTCTTATGCTTGATCGAGCGCCGCGGATTTCGAGTATCGTCGCTGCACTTACCCCATGGTCGGCGTCCCCTTCCAGCTTCCGATCGAGTTCGACCTCGCGGCGGTATTCCTTTTCGCCCTGACCGGCGTGTGGATCGCGGCGCGGCGCGGCTATGACGTGGTGGGCGCTTTCGTCCTCGCCTTCGCCACCGGCGTCGGCGGCGGCCTGCTGCGCGATGGGGTGTTCCTGCAGGAAGTGCCCCTGGTCATGCAGGACAAGCGCTACGTCTGGGCGGTCGTCGCCGCCATCGTGGTCGGCGCGGTGGTGGAACGCGTCGCCACGCGCATGGAGCGCGCGTTCACCCTGGTCGACGCCGCCGCGACCGGTGCCTACGGCGTCTACGGCGTCAACAAGGCGCTCCTCGCCGGCCTGCCGCCGGAGGCTGCCTTGCTGGTGGGCCTTTGCAACGCCGTCGGCGGCGGCCTGATCCGCGACGTCCTGGTGCGGGAGGAGCCGATGCTCCTCAAGCCCGGACAGCTCTACGCCATCGCCGCGCTCGCCGGCTGCGTCGTCTTCGTCGCGTTGAGCTACTACTACGGCCTGGAAGTCGAGGCCTCGGCGTGGGTCGCCATCGGCGTCACGGTGGTGATCCGCATGCTCGCCCTGCGCTTCGACTGGAGGACCGGCCCGTTTGGCCGCTGGTGGGCGGGGCGCAAGGGCGGCTAGCGATCTGCCCACAGGTGCTGCCAGATCGCGCCAAGGCCCTTGAAGTCGGAGCCGGTGCGTGCATAGAGCCCGCCGTGGGCCGACAGCCGGATGGAGTTCTGACGGTCGAGCGGCAGTGACACGGTGAGCCCGACGCGCGTTCCGCCCAGCTTCTGCTCGCGCTCGACACCATTGATCGAATTGCGCCCGCCGTCGTAATAGGTGGCGCTGAACGCGCCCCACCGCCCGCGGCCGAGGTGCCGCGTAAGGTGCATCTGCGCGGAATAGATCGGCTCCTGGCTGCGCGTATTGCCGTTGAAGAATTCCTCGTTGCGCGTGAACCACGTCGCGCCCGCCGCGAGCTCGATGGTCCACTGTCCGAACGCCTGCGAGATCCCGAGCTCGGGCTTGATCGACCAGCGGTTCGAGCCGATGTTGATCAGCCGGTCCTCGTCGTACTGCCCGAGGGGCGCGGTGAGCGCCAGGCTGGCCCCGACGATCAGGTCCTGCTGCCAGGCGGCGAACTCCACGGGCCGCAGCGCCGGCGCGCCGTAGAAGTTGACCGCCAGCCGCAGCGTTGGATCGGCGAGGCCGCTCACTTCGCGCCGCGCCTGCGTGACGCCGTCGAGCGAGCCGGTGGCCGTCAGGTCGACGAGCGGCAGCAGGAGCGCGACGTTGCCGGCGCTGCCGAACACGTCCAGCGAGCGCACGTAGCCGACCGGCAATGCATGAACGCGAGTGCGCCCGTCCTGCAGCGGCAGGCCCTCGATCGCGATCTCGCCCTGCGAGTGCGCATAGCCGGCGAGCAGGAAATTCAGCCCGACCGGCAGGTTCGAATACGCGCGCGGGTCGAGTGACTGCGCTACGGCCAGGGCCGGCGCCAAAAGGAGCAGCAAGACCGCTGCGAGGAGCATCAAGACCGCTGCGTGGATCACCGGTTCTCGAAGCGGTTGTAATCGAACAGTCCGGCCTCGCGCGGCGCCGATTGGCGCCAGGCGAGGTGCAGAGCGTCGCTGTGCGGCCAGAAGCGCGGGTCGGTGCGCCGGATGCCGTAGGACGTCATCAGCGCGGAATAGTCGGATTCGGAGTTCAGCCGCGCGACGGCATCGACGAACGCCGACAACTGCGAAGCCTCGACGACGAAGAATGCGTTCGGGTACGCCGGGATGAAGCCGTTCGCCACCAGCAGGCTGTCTTCGGCCGGCAGGCGCCGCTCGGTCTCGTCGAACAGCTCGGCGACGTTGCTGTGGGCGCGGTTGGCGATCAGGCTGAAGTGGCGCTCGCGTGCGCCCTCGCGCACGCTCAGGATGGCAGCCTCAGGCAGATGCGACAGCGCGCGGCCGCGCAGCGCGGCGAGGCGGCCGAGCTCTCGCAGCGGCGCGGCGGGCAGGCCGCTGGCGGCGAGCGCGTAGCGAGGGCTGGATAGCGCGGCGGCGCGCGTCTTCAGCATGGCATAGAGCTCGGCGAGCGGGTCCCTGCTCGTGTAGCGCACGCCGGTTTCCATCGGAGCATAGGCGCGCGTATCCCACAGCTCCGCGATCGAGGCGCGGTCGGCGCCGCGGTACCAGCGGTCGTGCACCGCCTGGCGCTCGGCGAGCGGCAGAAAGGCGAAGAAATTCATCTCGCCCTCGGTTCGCAGGAAGTCCATGTACAGGCGCGTGGTGAGCTGGTGGCCGACGCTGCCGTAGACGTCGAAGCCGGCCACCAGCAGGTAGTGGATGCGCTCGAGCAGCGCATAGCCGATGAGCATCACCGTCTGCGGCCGCTCGCCGAGCAGGCCCTGCACCACCGACGCGCTGTCGAAGTGGCGCAGCACCGTCAGCGCGGCGTTCGGGTTGCGGCCGTCGCCGTCCCACAGGAGCTCGAGGGTGGCGCCGCCGGCCAGCGCCTGCTTGAGCAGGGCGCTCTTCGCCTTGAGGTACGCCGCCTCCTGCGCGGCGTAGCGGCGCCATTTCAGCAGGCCGCCGCTGTTTTCCTCCTCGGCGGGCAGGCGCAGGTTGGCGAGCTCGCGCGCGAGGAACGCCGCGCCCAGCTCGGCTCTTCCCGCGTCGGGCCGCTCGAACATCACCCAGAAGTGGTCGTTGATCACGTCGACCGCTACCTGGCCGCGGCACACCGGGCCCTTGATGAAGCCCATCAGGGTGAACTGCGACTCTTCCAGCATCAGCCGGTAACGCGCTTCGACCGGGAGCTCGCGGAACGCGGCGAACGGATTGGAAGCCACCGCAGGCTCGGGCGAGGGCAGGGCGCTGACTTCGTAGGGCGCGTCGATGAACCACGCCTTCAGGCGCGCGAGCCGCGCATCGTTCAGCGCATACGGCATGTGCGTCTTGGCGAGCAGGGTCTCCGACACGCGCCGCAGCCGGTAGTACGCGCGGGGCACGCCCGGGTCGTCGTACGGCCGGCGAGTGGCGATGACCTCGATCGGCCGCCCCGGCGGCGTCCTCGAGCGAACAAGTTCGAAAAATTCGTCTCCATACTCGCCTCTGGGCAGGTCGTCGAAATAGAGGTGGGCGATGAACCAGTGCTCGAAGATGTAGCGGCTGGCCAGTCGCGCCTTGAGGCTGTCGGCGTTGAGGAACGCCTCCCAGCGAGCGACGCGCTGCGCGTACGCCGGCGGCAGCGGTGCCGCGGCTGCGGCCGGCGCGCCGGCCTCGATCCAGCGCGCGAGCGCTTCGTGCTCGGCCTGCGGCAGCGCCGGCAGCCCGA
>DATFDV010000235.1:0-7825 GCA_035251855.1 Burkholderiales bacterium
CTGGTCGCAGAACACCGCCAAGATCAAGTTCATCGGCCAGAAGGAAGGCGGGATGGACAAGCTCAAGGGCAAGAAGATCGTGAACATCTATCACGACTCGGCCTACGGCAAGGAAACCATCCCGGTGCTCGACGCGCAGGCCAAGAAGTACGGCTTCCAGATCACGCACATCGCGGTGCCGCACCCCGGCAACGAGCAGCAGTCGCAGTGGCTGCAGGTGCGCCAGATCCGGCCCGACTGGGTGATCCTGCGCGGCTGGGGCGTGATGAACCCGACCGCGCTCAAGGCGGCGGCCAAGGTCGGCTTCCCGCGCACCAAGATGGTCGGCGTGTGGTGGGCCGGCGCGGAAGAGGACGTGATCCCGGCGGGCGATGCGGCCAAGGGCTACATCGCGGCGGCGTTCAACCTTCCCGGCACCAACTTCCCGGTGATGCAGGACGTGCTCAAGCACGTCTACAAGAAGGGCAAGGGCGACCTGGAGGACACCGCGCGCGTCGGCTCCATCTATCACACGCGCGGCATCGTCGCCGGCATCATCACCGCGGAAGCGATCCGCGCCGCGCAGGCGCGTTTCGGCAAGGGCAAGCCGATGACCGGCGAGCAGGTACGCTGGGGCATCGAGCACCTCAACATCGACGACAAGCGCCTGAAGGAGCTCGGCGCCACCGGCCTGATGCAGCCGCTCAAGGTCTCGTGCATGGATCACGAGGGCGGCGGCGCGGTGAAGTTCGTGCAGTGGGACGGCCGCAAGTGGAACGTGATTACCGACTGGATCGCTTCCGATCAGTCGCTGGTGCGCCCCATGATCGAGGCCTCGGCCGCGCAGTACGCGAAGGAAAAGGGCCTCACCCCGCGCGACTGCTCCAAGGAGAAGTAGTCTCTTAAGGAAAGATGGGGAAGGGTTTGCGCCCTTCCCCTTTTTTTATGTCCACTGCGGCCATCCTCTCGATCAGCAACATCGAGGTCATCTACGACCACGTGATCCTCGTGCTGCGCGGCGTGTCGCTGGAAGTGCCGGAGGGGAAGATCGTCGCGCTGCTCGGTGCCAACGGTGCCGGCAAGACCACGACCCTCAAGGCGATCTCGAACCTGCTGCGCGCCGAGCGCGGCGACGTCACCAAGGGCCAGATCCTCTACCGCGGCGCGCGCATCGACCGCCTCAACCCGGCCGAGCTGGTGAAGCGCGGCATCTGCCAGGTGATGGAGGGACGCCATTGCTTCCAGCACCTCACCGTCGAGGAAAATCTGCTGTGCGGCGCCTACACGCGCGGGTACATGGGCGCCGGGATAAAGGAGTCGCTGGAAAAGGTGTACAGCTACTTCCCGCGCCTCAAGGAGCGGCGCAACTCGCAGTCGGGCTACACCTCGGGCGGCGAGCAGCAGATGACCGCCATCGGCCGCGCGCTGATGGCGCGCCCGCAGATGATCCTGCTCGACGAGCCCTCGATGGGCCTCGCGCCGCAGCTGGTCGAGGAAATCTTCGAGATCGTGAAGGAGCTCAACCGCAAGGAGGGCGTCAGCTTCCTCCTCGCCGAGCAGAACACCAACATCGCGCTGCGCTACGCCGACTACGGCTACATCCTGGAAAGCGGCCGCGTGGTGATGGATGGCGAGGCGGCGTCGCTCGCCGATAACGAGGACGTAAAGGAGTTTTACCTCGGCTTCTCGGCCGGCGGCCGCAAGAGCTTCCGCGACGTGAAGTCCTATCGGCGCCGCAAGCGTTGGCTATGAAAATCGGGGTCAGAGCCCGATTTCGCCAAAATCGCCCCGCCGATCGGCGGGAGCGCCCCGCCGATCGGCGGGAGCGATTTGATTCGAAATCGGGCTCTGACCCCGATTTTCATTACGACACGCTGGAAGTGCGCCCGGCCAAGGCGCGCGAGCGCGCGCTGATGGCCGAGCTGCCGAAGTTCGTCGCCCACGCCAGGAAGCGCGCACCAGGGTGGGCCCGTATTCTCCAGAACGTGGATCCGCGGAAGATCAACAGCCGCAAGGCGCTCGCCACCTTGCCGGTCACGCGCAAGAGCGGCCTCGGAACGCTGCAGAACGAGCTGCCGCCGCTGGGCGGCCTGAACGCCACGCCGGTACACAAGCTCGCCAAGATCTTCATCTCGCCCGGGCCGATCTACGACCCGGAGGGGCGCGGCAAGGACTGGTGGCGCACCTCGCGCGGCCTGTTCGCCGGCGGTTTCCGCGCCGGCGACCGCGTGCTCAACACCTTCGCCTATCACTTCACCCCGGCAGGCTCGATGCTCGAGGCCGGCGCGGCGGCGCTTGGCTGCACCGTGATTCCCGCCGGCACCGGTCAGACCGAGATGCAGGTCGCCGCCATCCGCGGCCTGCGCATCAACGCCTACGTCGGCACGCCGTCGTTCCTCAAGCTGATCGTCGAAAAGGCCGACGAGCTGAAGGCCGATATCTCCTCGCTGGAGAAGGCGCACGTCGGCGCCGAGTACCTGCCGCCGGCGTTGAGAAAGTCTTTGGCTGAACGGGGAATTCGGGTTTCGCAGACCTACGCGAGCGCCGACCTCGGCCTCATTGCCTACGAGTCCGTGATGGCCGACGGCACGGTGAACGAAGGCATGATCCTCGACGAGCGCCTGATCCTCGAGATCGTGCGCCCGGGCACCGGCGACCCCGTGCAACCCGGCGAAGTCGGCGAGGTGGTCATCACCTCCTTCAACAAGGACTATCCGCTGATCCGCTTCGCCACCGGCGACCTCTCGGCGGTGCTTCCCGGTATCAGCCCCTGCGGCCGCACCAACGTGCGCATCAAGGGCTGGATGGGGCGCGCCGACCAGAGCACCAAGGTGCGTGCCATGTTCGTCACGCCGCGACAGATCGCCGACGTCCTGCGGCACCATCCCGAGATCCTGCGCGCCCGCCTGGTGGTCGAGGGTGAGGCCGGCAATGACCGCATGACCCTGAAATGTGAGGTTGGAAAAAGCTATTCAACTCTCGGCGAAGCGATCGTAGCCACCATCCGCGACGTCACTCAGCTGCGCGGCGAGGTGGAGCTGGTCGCGCCCGGCAGCCTGCCGAACGACGGCAAGGTGATCGAGGACCTGAGGAAGTACGGCTAGCGGGCGCACTTATTCACGTACTGAACAAATCACCTGCTTTCCGCGGTATTTATCTCGTTCCGTGCGGCAATCATCATGCGCCCCATGAAGACCTTTGCCGAGATCGCCTTTACCCCGGCGGTGCAGACGCTGCAGTCGGCACACGGCTCGCGCGCCGCCTACGCGCGCATGCAGAACAACTCGCCGTCTGTAGAAGGGCTTGGCAGGCTCGAGGCCGACTTCCTTTCGAACGTCGATAGCTTCTTCATCGCCACGGTGAGCGAGACGGGCTGGCCGTACGTGCAGCACCGGGGCGGCCCAAGTGGATTCCTGAAGGTGATCTCGCCCGAGCGCGTAGCGTTCGCCGATTTCGCCGGCAACCGCCAGTATGTCAGCGCCGGGAACGTTTCCCAGGTAGACCGGGCGGCGATCATCGCCG
Organism: Burkholderiales bacterium; assembly: GCA_035251855.1. Taxonomy (GTDB): domain Bacteria; phylum Pseudomonadota; class Gammaproteobacteria; order Burkholderiales; family SG8-39; genus SCGC-AG-212-J23. Next base: position 3,502 of record DATFDV010000235.1, read on the forward strand.
TGGATTACGCCGCGCAGCGGCGTCTCAAGCTGCTTGGACACCTGCGCTTCGAGGATCTCGGCAGCGCCGACCCCGAGCTGGTGCTTGCCGTGGAGCTGCCCGGCTACCGCGCACGCGTGGAGCGGATCGCGGTAATCGAGGTCGAGGCGTTCGACTGGAACTGCCCGCAGCACATTCCGCAACGCAAGGATAAGGTCAGGGGCGGCCTCGCAGGCGGGGAACCGCCATATCCATGAACGCGCGCACGTTCGCCGACAGGTGCCTTCCATGCGGGTAAACGACGTGTATCGGTAGCGGCGCGGGCTCGAATTCGCCCAGCACGCGCTTCAGCTTGCCGGCGTTCACCAGCGAATCGACCTGATAGGACAGAAGCTGCCCGCATCCAAGGCCGCGCAGACAGGCCTCGACGGCGACGTCGAACTGGTTGGTTCGCAGCGCCGCGCGAACCTCGACCTGTGCACTGCGCTTGCCCGCGAATGACCAGTCGGTACCGCGCGACAGGCCGCTGAAGACGATGCAGCGATGGTTGACCAGATCCGCCGGCGACTTCGGTGCGCCCGCCCGCTTCAGGTAGCTTGGGGCCGCGCATACCACGCGGCGGGTTCCGCCGACGGGGACTGCGACCAAGGTGGAATCCGGCAGGTTGCCGATGCGCAAGGCGACGTCGATGCCTTCCTCGACCAGATCGATGATGCGGTCGAGCAGCAGCAGTTCGACCTCCATCTGCGGGTATTTCGCCATGAAGCCGGCGACGACGGGCGCGAGGTACATGCGGCCATACGCCACGGGCGCCGTAAGTCGCAGGCGGCCGCGCGGCTCGGCGCGGCGCGCGGAGATCGATGCATCGGCGTCCGCCACCTCGGCCAGCACGCGCTTGCAGCGCTCGTAGTATTCGCGGCCCTCGTCGGTCAACGAGGAGCGGCGCGTGGTGCGGTTCATGAGCCTGACGGTCATCGCGCGCTCGAGCGCGGCCAAGGCACGCACCACCGACGGGCCCGACATGCCTAGCGCGTCCGCTGCCGCCGTGAGGCTGCCCTCGTCGACGATGCGCACGAAAATCTCCATGGCGCGGAGCTTGTCCATCGCCGCAGTATTTATTCGCGTACTGAACAAATCAAGTGCTTGCGACGATATTTATCTCGCCGCGAGCAGCAATCATCATGATGCAAGATGTTCACGCTTGGCACGGGGTACGAGGCGTACATGGGCCGCTGGAGCCGCCTGCTGGTGCCGGCGTACGTCGCTTTCGCCGGGGTAAAGGATGGCCAGCGCGTGCTCGACGTGGGCACAGGTACCGGCGCGCTCGCCTCGACGCTGGCGGCAACGCTGGGGTCTAGCGAGATCGTCGGCATCGACCCGTCCGCGGGCTTCATCGGCTACGCGAAGAGCAACGCAGGATCGGCCCGCGCACGATTCGAGGTAGGCGACGCGCAGGCGCTTCCGTACGCCGATGCCTCGTTCGACCACACGATGGCCCTGCTGGTGATGAATTTCATCCCCGATCACGAGAAGGCGATCCGCGAAATGCGGCGCGTGACCCGCCCGGGCGGCGTCGCAAGTGCTTGCGTATGGGATTACGGCGCCGGCATGCAGAGCTTGCGGTTCTTCTGGGACGAAGTCGTGGCGCTCGACCCGGCGGCGGCGGCGAAGGACGAGCGCCACATGAAGCTTTGCCGCGACGGCCAGCTTGGCGAGTCGTGGCGCAAGGCGGGGCTGACGGAGGTGCGCGAACAGCCGCTGGTGATCGAGCAGGCCTTCAGATCCTTTGCCGACTATTGGCAGCCGTTCCTGCAGGGTACGGGCCCGGGCGGCGCCTACGTCGCATCGCTCGACACAGAGCGCCGCGGGCAACTGGAGGCGCGCATGCGAAAGCGGCTGCTCGGCAATCGCGGCGACGGCGCGTTCACCCTGCAGGCGCGCGCCTGGTGCGCGCGCGGCGAAGTCCCGGGCCGAGGCTGAAACGCCCTAGGCCTTGCGGGCGGCGCCGGCCGGCAGGGCATCGACACGCCGCATCTCGTCGCTGCGCAGCACATTGGGGTCCTTGAGGAAGCGTTTCAGGAAGTCGATCGCGTCGGCGCCCCAGAACACTTCGTCGTCGACGACGAAGCTCGGCACGCCGAATACGCCGCGCGCGGCCGCTTCTTCGGTGTTGCTGCGTAGCGCGTCCTTCACTTCCACCAGCCTCGACGGATCGACCTCGAGGTCGGCGCACAATTCCGCGAAGCCTTGTTCCGCCGGCTCGCCGGTCGTCCACAGGTGCGCGAATATCGCGCCGATCGCGTGGGCCGAGCAGCCTGCCGCGAGGGACAGGCGCAGGTAGGGCAGTGGGTTGAAGGGATGCGCGGCGGGGAAGCGGAACGGAATGCCGAGCTCGCCCGCCCACCAGGTGCACCAGCGGTAGGTCCACTTGCGCTTCGCCGGGATCTCGGCCGGGCCTTTCTGGCCCCAGTGGTTGAGAAGCCCGGCGAACAGCACCGGCTTGTAGCAGACTTGCACCGGCAGCTCGCCCAGCCGGTGCAGGCAAATGTACGAGTACGGCGAGACGAAATCGAAGTACCAATCAACGGAGGGGGTCATGGCGGTCAGGATCGAGAAGAAGGGACGGGTCTGGACGGTGATTCATTCGCGCCCGGAGGCGCGCAACGCGATGAATCCGGAGAGTGCCGATGCGCTGGTTTCTGCTTTTCAGAGTTTTGATAAGGACCCGGAGGCGGCGGTAGCGGTGCTGTGGGGCGAAGGCGGCGCGTTCTGCGCCGGCTGGGATCTCAAGTACTGCGCCTCGCTCATCAAGAATCCGGACGAGCTGCACTCGATCGATTACCCGCTGGAAGACCGCAAGGCCATTCCGCGGGGCCCATTGGGGCCGACGCGCCTCGAGCTCGACAAGCCGGTGATCGCCGCGGTCGCCGGGCCGGCGGTGGCCGGCGGCTTCGAGCTCGCGCTCTGGTGCGACCTGCGCGTGATGGAGCAATCCGCCTACTTCGGCGTTTATTGCCGCCGCTGGGGCGTGCCGCTGATCGACGGCGGCACCGTGCGGCTGCCGCGCATCGTCGGCATGGGCCGCGCGCTCGAGATCATCCTCACCGGGCGCAAGGTGCCGGCCGAGGAGGCGCTGCGCATCAACGCCTGCGAGCACGTGGTGCCCGACGGCAAGTCGCGCGAGTTCGCCGAGGCGATGGCGCACGAGATCGCGCGTTTCCCGCAGGCCTGCATGCGCGCCGACCGGCGCTCGGCCTACGCGCAGCAAGGGCTCAGCCTGCGCGAAGCGATGCGCAAGGAGTGGTACAACGGCTTTCCGGCGTTCGTCGCCGAGGGCGCCGAAGGCGCCAAGCGCTTCGCTTCAGGCAAGGGGCGGCACGGCGATTTCAGGGATATCTAACGCTTTTCTCCTCGCCGCCAGCTCTCCCATCACGGCGATTCGCTCTGGTTCGCCCATGCCGCCCCAGCGCGCGATTTCATCGAGCGTGCGGCAGCAGCCGATGCACACGCCGCGCACCGGGTCCATCTGGCAGACCTTGACGCAGGGCGAGGTCATGCGCGCGTCTTGTAGGCTTGGTTGACTTTCGAGGACGGCTCGCGGCCGAGGATTCCGCAGATCCATCGGCCGATGTGTACCAGCCGCTCCAGGTCGACGCCGGTGCGCACGCCGAGGCCGTTCATCATGTACACCACGTCCTCGGTAGCCACGTTGCCGGAGGCACCGGCGGCGTAAGGGCAGCCGCCGAGACCCGCCACCGAGGCATCGAAGGTCGCGACGCCCATCTCGAACGAAGCGTAGATATTGGCGAGCGCCTGTCCGTAGGTGTCGTGGTAATGCCCGGCCAGCTTCTCCAGCGGCACGCGCTTCGCGCAGGCTTCGATCATCGCCTTGGTCCTGCCCGGCGTGCCGGTGCCGATGGTGTCGCCAAGCGAGACCTCGTAGCAGCCCATTTCGTACAGCGCGGCTGCAACCTCCGCAACGCGGTCAGGGCTGATCTCGCCTTCGTACGGGCAGCCCAGCACGCACGAGACATAGCCGCGCACTTTGATCCCATGTTTTTTTGCTTCGCTCACGATGGGACGAAAGCGGTCGAGCGATTCGGCGATGGAACAATTAATGTTCTTCTGCGAGAAGGCCTCCGATGCCGCGCCGAAGATTGCCACTTCGGTCGCACCGGCCGCGCGCGCGGCCTCGAAGCCCTTGAGGTTGGGCGTGAGCACCGGATAGGAAACGCCTGGCTTTTTCCTGATTCGCTCGAGCACCTCGGTATGGTCGGCCATCTGCGGGATCCACTTCGGCGAGACGAAGGCGGTGGCTTCCACCGCCGGCAGTCCCGCGTCGGCG
>DATFDV010000236.1:0-17740 GCA_035251855.1 Burkholderiales bacterium
CGAGTACATGAACCGGGCGAAGAACGTGCTGCATCCGAACGTGTTCCTCGGCCTGGGCGAAAAGGACGGCATCACCGTCGAGGTGGCGATGCAATGGAACGACTCCTACCAGGAGTCGGTGCTGTGCTTCACCAACAACATTCCGCAGAAGGACGGCGGCACCCACCTCACCGGCCTGCGCGCGGCCATGACCCGCGTGCTGAACAAGTACATCGAGGAAAAGGAAATCGCCAAGCGGGCCAAGGTGGAGACGACCGGCGACGACATGCGCGAGGGCCTGGCCTGCGTTCTGTCGGTCAAGGTGCCCGAGCCCAAGTTCTCCTCCCAGACCAAGGAAAAGCTGGTCTCCTCGGAGGTGCGCCCGGTGGTGGAGGAGATCGTCGCCGAGCGGCTGCGCGAGTTCCTCGACGAGCGCCCGACCGACGCGCGCACCATCACGGTGAAGATCGTCGAGGCGGCGGCGGCGCGAGAGGCTGCGCGCAAGGCGCGCGAAATGACGCGGCGCAAGGGCGTGCTCGACTCGATGGGCCTGCCGGGCAAGCTTGCCGACTGCCAGGAGCGCGACCCCGCCAAGAGCGAGCTCTACCTCGTCGAGGGCGACTCGGCCGGCGGCTCGGCCAAGCAGGGACGCGATCGCAAGTTCCAGGCGATCCTGCCGCTCAAGGGCAAGATCCTGAACGTGGAGCGCGCGCGCTTCGAGAAGCTGCTGGGCTCGGCGGAAATCGCCACCCTGATCACGGCATTGGGCTGCGGAATCGGCACCGAGGAATACAACCCGGACAAGCTGCGCTATCACCGCATCATCGTGATGACCGACGCCGACGTCGACGGCTCGCACATCCGCACCCTGCTGCTGACCTTCTTCTACCGGCAGATGCGCGAGCTGGTGGAGCGCGGGCACATCTACATCGCCCAGCCGCCGCTCTACAAGGCCAAGCTCGGCAAGGAGGAGCGCTACCTCAAGGACGAGCACGAGCTCAATGCCTTCATGCTGAAGCAGGCGCTGGTCGACGCCGCGCTGCACCCGGGCGAGGGGCGCGAGCCGATCAGCGGCGAGGCGCTCGCCGAGCTCGCCAAGTCCTACCTCCTGTCCGAGGCGGTGATCGAGCGCGTGGCGCGCCTGGTCGACCGCGAGGTGCTGCAGGCAATGCTGCGCGGCGTGCAGGTCGATCTGTCGCGCCGCGACACCGCGGAAGCTTCCGCCGAGGCTTTGGAGACGGCGCTGGCGCCGCAAGGCTTCGCCGTGGCGCCGCACTTCGACCAGAAGACCGAGCGCCACCAGGTGCGCGTGGAGCGCACGCGCCACGGCAACGTGCGCCTGAGCACCATCGACACCGAGTTCGTGCATTCGGGCGACTATGCGCAGATCCGCAGCACGGCCGAGCTGCTGCGCGGCCTGGTCGGCGCGGGCGCGAGCATGCAGCGCGGCGACAAGCGCCAGCCGGTGCGCGATTTCGCCGAGGCGATGAAGTGGCTGCTCGGCGAGGTCGAGCGCTCGATGACCCTGCAGCGCTACAAGGGGTTGGGCGAGATGAACCCGTCGCAGCTGTGGGAAACGACGATGGATCCGGCGAGCCGGCGGCTGCTGAGGGTGCAGATCGAAGACGGCATCGCGGCCGACGAGATCTTCACCAAGCTGATGGGCGACGAGGTCGAGCCGCGCCGCGCCTTCATCGAATCTAACGCGCTCGGCGTGCGGAACCTGGACGTGTAGTCTTCTCTTCCGGCGCCTTGTTTTTGGGCTCTTTGGGTGCGCGCGGTTGAAATTCGAAACCGATTTTTCCGTCCGGCTGCTTGACGAGGAAGGCCTTGAACTTGCGGTTCTTCTTGGAGACGAAGCTGGTGAGGAGGTCGGTGCGTCCGGTCTCCAGCAGCTTCTTCATCTGCTCGCGCTCGATCGGCTGCTGCAGGATCAGGCGACCTGAACGGAAATCGCACTTGCGCTCGGGGCCGACGGCCTTCTCGCACACGTAAGCTACGCCGTGCTCGAATACGCGCGCAGCGCATTTCGGGCACGCGCCGAGGGGCTCCTGGCCTGAGAAGTCCGGCGCCTCGTCGCCGTCGCCGGCGCCCTGGCCGAAGTCGAATTCCAGTCGCATCTCGTCATTGAGGCGCATGCCGGCGCTGAAGGGGCGCCCCTGCTTGCTCCGAAAGCCGGTCAACGGCCCGACGAAGCGCTTGGTGAACAGCTCCGCCAGCTCCTCGGGCGCCCACTCGCGCCCGGAGACCACGCGCCACAGGGTGAAGTCGCATTTCTGGCATTGCACCTTGCGGTAATTCTCCTGCACTACGCCGCCGCACTTCGGGCACGGCGCCGGCACCGTGGCGTACGCCACGTCCGGGATCTCGCCGTTCTTGATCACCCCGACCACGTTCCTCACCAGGTCGTTGATGCCGCGCATGAATTCTTCACGCGTGAGCTTGCCCGCCTCGATCAGCTTGAGCTTGTGCTCCCATTCGCCGGTCAGCTCGGGCGAGCCGAGCTCGACGATATGCAGCATGTGCAGGGCGAACATGAGCGAGAAGGCCTTCGGCGTCGGCACCAGCTCGCGGCCCTCGCGGTGGACGTACTCCTCGCGGATCAGCCCCTCGATGGTCGCCGCGCGGGTGGCCGGCGTGCCCAGCCCTTTCGCCGCCATCGCCGCGCGCAGCTCGTCGTCCTCGACCAGCTTGCCCGCGCCCTCCATCGCCGAGAGCAGCGTGGCTTCCGTATAGCGCGGCGGCGGCTTGGTCTGGTTGGCGTGCACCGCCACGTCGCGCACCGCGACCTTCTCATCCGCCGCGATCGCCGGCAGGTTGTCGTTTTCCTCGCCGCCCACGCGCCCGTAGACCGCCAGCCAGCCCGGGTTCACCAGCACTTTGCCTTCGGTCTTGAACTGGTGCTCACCGACGCGGGTGATGCGCGTGGTCTGCATCGACTCCGCGGCCGGATAAAACACCGAAAGGAAGCGGCGCACCACCAGGTCGTAGAGCTTCTGTTCGGCTTCATTCAGGCTGCGCGGCGTCTGCAGCGTCGGGATGATCGCGAAGTGATCCGAGATCTTGCTGTTGTCGAAGATGCGCTTGTTCGGCTTGACCCAGCCCTGCTTGAGGATCTGCCTGGCGAACGGCGCGAAGTCGCGCGTCTCGCCCAGCGCCTCGAGCGTTTTCTTGACCGTGCCGAGATAATCCTCGGGCAGCGCGCGCGAATCGGTGCGCGGATAGGTCAGCACCTTGTGCCGCTCGTAGAGCGCCTGGGCGAGCGACAGCGTCATGCGCGCCGGGAAGCCGAAGCGCCCGTTCGCTTCGCGCTGCAAGCTGGTGAGGTCATAGAGCAGCGGCGAGAGCTGCGTGGTCGGCTTGGTTTCCTCGCTGGCGATGCCGCTCTTGCCGCGGCAGCCGGCGACGATGGCTTCGGCCTGTGCCTGCTGCCACAAGCGCTCGGACTTGCGCTCGCCGTCGTCGTCCTTCTTGAATGCGGCATCGAACCACCGGCCGGGATAATCGCCGGCCTTGGCGCCAAAACGCGCGTGCACTTCCCAGTAGTCGCGCGAAGTGAAGGCGCGAATGCGCTCCTCGCGCTCGACCAGGATGGCGAGGGTCGGGGTCTGCACACGGCCGACGGTGGTCAGGTAGAAGCCCCCCTCCTTCGAATTGAAGGCCGTCATGGCGCGCGTGCCGTTGATGCCGATCAGCCAGTCGGCCTCCGAGCGGCTCTTCGCCGCGTCGGCGAGCGGCAGCAGCTCTTTGTCGGCGCGCAGCGAGGAGAAACCCTCGCGGATCGACTGCGGCGTCATCGACTGCAGCCACAGGCGCTCGATCGGCTTCTTGTTGTGCGCGTGCTGCACGATGTAGCGGAAAATGAGCTCGCCCTCGCGGCCCGCGTCGCAGGCGTTGATCAGCCCGGTGACGTCCTTGCGCTTCATCAGGCGCAGCAGCAGGTTCAGGCGCGTTTCGCTCTTCTCGATGGGCGCGAGGTCGAAGTGCGGCGGGATCACCGGCAGCCGGGTGAACGACCACTTGCCGCGCTTGGCGTCGTATTTCTCGGGCAGCGTCAATTCCAGCAGGTGGCCGACCGCAGACGAAAGCACGTAGTTGTCGCTCTCGAAGTAGTCGCCCTTGCGCACGAAGCCGCCGAGCGCGCGCGCGATGTCGGCCGCGACCGACGGTTTTTCTGCGATGATGAGTTTCTTGGCCATGCGGCGCGAAAGGCCGCAGATGATAAGTGCAAAGGCGCACGCGGTTCAACCCGCATGCGCCTGCGGTCAAAAACGCCGCTAGCTCGGCAAGCGCGTGTACGGTGCGCTGAACAGGTCCTCGGCGAGCAGGCGGCTGGTCGGCGTCTGCTGGTTCCATACCACCATCAGGACCACCAGCTTGAGCTGCTCGAGGCTCAGCGTGTCGCCCGCGGCGGCGAGGGCGCGCTCGATCACCAGCTCACGCGTCTCCGCCGTCAGGATGCCCGACTGCTCGAGCGTGAGCAGGAAGCCGCGGCAGGCCGCATCGAGCTTCGCCAGCTCGCGCGGCGCGTAGGCGCGGAAGCTCGCGCGCACGTCGGGCAGCGGATCGCGCACGCCTTGCGGCGCTTGCAGCACACCGGCCAGCCAGTGCATCGCCTCGCTGATGTCGGAATCCTCGAAGCCCGCCGCCGACAGCTTTTTCGCCACGCGGTCGCTGTCGTAGGCGAGCTCGGCCTGCTGGCAATTCTCGAACAGGAAAACGAGGATATCGTACATAGGGTCTCCCTTCTTATAACGCGACGATGGGGATTGGGTTTACCTGCGTCCTTCCTTCTCCAGCCGCTGGTACAGCCCGCCCGGCAGCGCGGCCACGCGCCCGTCGAGTTCCAGGCGCAGCAGCTCGGAGGAAACCTGCTCGGCCGACAGGCCGGCGCGAGAGCAAAGCGAGTCGACGTCGACCGGGTCATGGCCCATGTGGGCGAGCAGGCCGCTTTCCGCCTGTGCGCCCGCCGCGCGCGACGGCTCGCGCGTCGACGCGAAGCCGCTCGGCCGGAAGCCGGCGAGCTCGGTCAGCACATCCTCCGCGGATTCGACCAGCTTTGCGCCCGACTTGATCAGCACGTGGCAGCCCTTGGCGAGCGGTGAGTGGATCGAACCGGGCACTGCGAAAACGTCGCGCCCCTGGTCGGCAGCAGCCCGCGCGGTGATGAGCGATCCGGAGGCGACCGCGGCTTCCACCACCAGGCAGCCGCGCGCGAGCCCGCTGATCAGGCGGTTGCGCCGCGGGAAGTTTTGCGCCGCAGGCGCGCTGCCGAGCGCAAACTCCGAGACGATTAGCCCGCGCGCCGCGATTTCGGCCGCCAGCGCCGCATTGCGCTGCGGGTAGATGACGTCGATTCCGGTGCCGAGCACGGCGATGGTGGAGCCGGCGCCCTGCAGACCGCCGCGGTGCGCCGCGGCATCGATGCCCAGGGCAAGGCCCGAAACGATGGTGAGGCCCGCTTCGCTCAGCGTACGGGCGAAAGCTTCGGCGTTGGCGATTCCCTGCTGGGTGGCGTTGCGGCTGCCGACGATGGCGAGGGCGGAGCGCTGCAGCAGCTCAGCGCGGCCGCGCGCGTAGAGGAGCGGCGGCGGATCGGCGATTTCCAGCAAAAGCCGAGGATAGGTCTCGTCCGCGAGGGTGATCACCGCATGGCCAGGCTGCGCGACCCAGGCGAGGGCTCGCGCCACGGCGTTCGCCACCGGCTCCGAGTCGAGCGCGGCTAGCGCTGCTGCCGGCGCCAGCGCGGAAAGTTCCGAGCGTTTGCGGGCGAGCACGGCCTGGGGCAGGCCGAACTGCTGCAGCAGCTTGCGCAGCGTTGCGGGTCCGAGCCCGGGGGTGAGCGAGAGCTGCAGCCAGCTCGCGAGCCCCGGGTCGTGGCTCACTTCTTGTTCTTCTTACGGTGTCTGCACCACATCGAGCGCGGCAACCGGCCTCGTGACTTGCATGATGAGCGCGTAGGATACCCGGTCGAAAACGCGAAACACAAACGCGAGGCCGGCACGCTCGTCGGGCAACTGGATCCGCGCCGCCGGATCGTCCTGCTTTTTGGTCGTGTCCCGCACCGTGCCGCCGAGGTTGTAGACCGCCAGGACATGTCCGACTTCGACCCCGTCGGCCTTGCCGCGGTTGATGCTGACGATTTGCTGCGGACCGGCCTCGCCGACCTTGCCGACGCCGCCGTAGATCGCCATCACGCGACCCTTGATCTGTGATCTGGGCGCATGCGGCGCGTAATTGACGGATTGCGGGCGGCCGGCGGCGACCAGCTTGTCGCCGGCGCCGATCTCGACCACCGTTTCGGTGAGCGTCACCGTCGCCGGCTCGCCGGGTCGCGTGACCTGCGCGGTGCCCAGATACACCGCTTCATAGCCGAGCGTCTGGTTGGTGTCGGGATCGACCAGCGGATTTCCCTTGCGATAGACGTACCAGACGTCGTCCTTGGACTTGCCGATGCCGCGGACGTAGGCCGAATTGCCGGCGGCCAACAGCACGCGGTCGGATTGCGTGGCGATGATGGTCGGTCCCTTTTCGAGCCCGTCGGGCTCGATCACCAGCGGGCGCGACAGGAAAGGCTCGATGGCGGCGGACGGGATGCTCGGAATTTCCTGCTTGGCGAGCGACTCGGCGCGCACGCGCGGTCCGATCTTGACCGTGCCTGGTGCGCCGGCGGCGCTGCCTGGCGCGGTAGCGGTCGGCGGCGTATCCGCCCCCGGCGCAGTCGGTGCCGGGCGATCGCCGGGCGTCGGGCGATCGGCGCCGCCGATCGTCAACTGTCCGCGCTCGCGGTCGAGCACGATGACGTACCCCGGGTAGATGAGGTGCGGGTTGCGGATCTGCTCGCGATTGAGATTCCACAATTCGGGCCAGCGCCACGGCGAGTCGGTGTAGCGCTGCGAGATTCCCCAAAGCGTGTCGCCAGGCACCACGGTGTAGCGGTCCGGCGCATCGGGCTTGATCGTCAGCGGCGCGCTGGGCGCCTGCCCGAGAGCGGCCCCCGACAGTAAGAAAGCGAGCGCTATGATAGACTTACAAACTTGCTGGACCATGGCGCCCGTCCCTTTTTTTGGTTCCTGGACCGGTTGGAAAACGGTTCTTTCGCCCCAATTTAGCACAAAGTGGTTCTTCTTAAGGGTTGCGTGAGATTCTCCATATAATCCATTCAATTTGCAAGTGAAATTGTCCCCGCCGATCGAGCAATGGCCATCCTGAACATCCTTCGCTACCCCGACGCCCGCCTGCACAAGGTCGCCGCGCCTGTAACCGTCTTCGATGAGTCCTTGAAAAGGCTCGTCGCCGAAATGGCCGAGACGATGTACGCCGCGCCCGGCATTGGCCTAGCCGCCATCCAGGTCGACACGCCGAAGCAGGTCATCGTCGTCGATGTCTCCGAGCGCCGCGATTCGCTGGTGGTGCTCGTCAACCCGGAGATCGTCGAGGCAACCGGGGTTTCCGATATCGAGGAAGGCTGCCTGTCGGTGCCGGGAATCTACGAGCTGGTCGAGCGCGCCGAGCGCGTCAAGGTGCGCGCGCACGACCAGAACGGCAACGCGTTCACGCTCGAAGCCCAAGGCCTGCTCGCGGTGTGCATTCAGCACGAGATGGATCACCTGAAAGGGAAGGTCTTCGTCGAGCACCTGTCGCAGCTCAAGCAGCAGCGCATCCGCGCCAAGCTGGCCAAGCAGCTGCGCAAGACGGCCTGATCACCCGCTTTCCTGCGCCTAGTCTTCGCCGGTACGCCCGAGTTCGCTGAACGGGCTCTGGCGTCCCTGCTGGCGGCGGGTCACCAGATCGACCTGGTGCTGACGCAGCCCGATCGACCCGCCGGTCGAGGCCTGCGACCGGTGGCCAGTCCGGTGAAACGCTTCGCGGCTGCGCGAGGCCTCGAAATCCGCCAACCGGCAAGCCTGAAATCTGCGCCCGAAGTGCAACAAGTACGCTCGCTTGGCGCCGACGCCCTCGTCGTGGCGGCTTACGGCCTGCTCCTTCCGCAGCCGCTCCTCGAAGCGGCGCGTTACGGCGCGTTGAACATCCATGCATCGCTATTGCCCCGCTGGCGCGGCGCCGCGCCGATTCAGCGCGCTCTTCTGGCCGGGGACCGCGAGACCGGCGTCTCGATCATGCAGATGGACAGCGGTCTCGATACCGGTCCGGTGCTCTCCCGGCATCCGACGCCGATCGCTGCGGATGAAGATGCCGGCACTTTGCACGACAAGCTTGCCGCGCTTGGCGCTGCGGCGATCGTGACCGCGCTCGCCGAGCTCGAGGCGGGGCGGGCGCGCGCCGTGCCGCAGCCGGCCGGCGGCGTTACGTATGCCGCCAAGATCGAAAAGGCCGACGCGCGCCTCGACTGGACGCAGCCCGCCTCGAGGCTCGAGCGTGCAGTGCGGGCGTTTCGCCCGGCGCCGGGCGCTTTTGCCATGCTCGACAACCAGCCGGTCAAGATCTGGCGGGCCCGGGTCGTCGAGCGCTCGGGCGAGCCAGGCATGGTGCAGCAAGCCGGCGACGAGCTGGTCGTCGCCTGCGGGGAGCGCGCGCTCGCGGTGTTGGAATTGCAGCGTGCCGGCGGGCGGCGGTTGAGTGCGCCGGAATTTGTCCGCGGCCATCGCCTGCCCGCAGGCGCGCGCTTCGCGTGAGTGCGCTGGCGGCGGCGTTGCGCCACGCGGCGCCGATGGTCGAGCGCGTCGCCGCGGGGGTAAGCCTCGCCGCGGAGTTCGACCGCCTGGCCGAGCAAGGCGTCGAAACGCCGCGTGCGGCGCTCATCGATCTCACGCACGGCACATTGCGGCGCTATGGCCGGGTGCAGGCAATCGTGCGGCAGCTTTCGCGCCGCGAGCGCGGCGATTCCCTGGTGGAAGCGCTGCTCTGGTGCTCGCTGTATGCGCTGGAGTCGGGCCGCTACGCCGAGTACACGGTGGTCGACCAGGCGGTGCGTGCCTGTGGCCTGCTCGAGCGCTGGAACGCGAAAGGCTACGTCAACGCGCTGCTGCGCGGCTATCTGCGCGAGCGCGGCTCGCTCGAAGCCCGCATCCAGGCAGATGACGAAGCGCGCCATCAGCACCCGCGCTGGTGGATCGGGATTCTGCGCCGCGCGTATCCCGCCGGCGCGGACGCCATCCTGGCAGCCGGCAACTCGCATCCGCCGATGTGCCTGCGTGTGAACCGGCGGCGTACTGACGTTGCCGCGTATGCCGACCGGTTGCAGCAGGCCGGCATCGGCTGCCGCGCGCTGGGCGGGGAGGCGCTGCTCCTCGAGCGGCCGGTGCCGCTCGAGCGGCTGCCGGGATTCGACGCCGGCGAGGTATCGGTGCAGGACGTGGGCGCGCAGCGCGCGGCGCCAAGTCTCGACGTCGTCGATGGCCAGCGCGTGCTCGATGCCTGCGCCGCCCCCGGCGGCAAGAGCGGCCATTTGCTGGAGTGTGCGCAAATTGCCTTGACCGCGCTCGATGCCGACGCAGCGCGCTGCGCGCGCCTCGAGCGCAATCTGGCGCGCCTCGGTCTCAGCGCACGCGTAGTGAATGCCGATTGCACGCGCCCGGGCGACTGGTGGGACGGCACGCCATTCGACCGCATCCTTGCGGACGTGCCCTGCTCGGCCTCCGGCATCGCGCGGCGCCATCCCGACATCAAATGGTTGCGCCGCGCCAACGACGTCGCCGCCTTCGCCGCGCGCCAGGGCGAGATTCTCGACGCGCTGTGGCAGGTGCTCGGCCCCGATGGTAGATTGCTGTATGCCACGTGCTCCGTCTTCCCCCAGGAGAACGACGAAGTGATCGAGGCATTCCTCGCGCGCCGGCGCCGCTCCGGCGGGGGCGCCGAGCGCCTGCCGCTGCCCGACGGCGGCAGTGCGCAGGAGCTGCCCGGCGCCGAGCGCGACGGCTTCTATTACGCGCTGATCCGCAAGCCAGCCTGACGCCACGCGCTATGCGCGGCATCGCCATCCTCGTCGCCGCGATGCTCGCCGCCGCGCCGTTGGGATCCGCGCGCGCCGACGACATCGAGGTGCGCGACATCGCGCTGCGCAGCGTGGACGCGGGGCTGGCCCTCGATGTCGATTTTGCCTTCGAGCTCACGCCGCGGCTGGTCGAGGTGGTGGCCAACGGCGTGCCGCTGTACTTCCGCGTCGATTTCGAGCTCACGCGCAGTCGCTGGTACTGGTTCGACGAGACGGCCGTCTCGCGCCGCCTGCAGTTGCGGCTGTCCTATCATGCGCTGTCCCGGCAATACCGGCTTTCGGCCGGCGGGGCGCTGCAACAGAGCTTTCCGACCCTCGAGGAGGCGCTCGACGTGCTCAAGCGGGTGCGCAACTGGCTGGTGGTTGAACGCAGCGTGCGCCTGGCAGACGCGGACTACGAGGCCGCGGTGCGCATGCGCCTGGACACCGCGATGCTGCCGAAGCCGTTCCAGCTCTCGGCGCTGACCGGGCGCGACCTGCAGCTCGAGTCGGCGTGGAAGAAATTCATCGTGCGCGCGCCGCAACGGAAGCCGCGATGAAGTGGCTCGTGATCATCGGGGGCGTGGTCGCCGCGGTGGGCCTGTTCCTGCTCGCCACGGCGAGCGGCGACACCGCCGGTCTCGCGCGACATTACCCGCTGCTGCTCGGGCTGAACGCGGCGCTCGCCGCGCTGCTCGCCGCGCTGGTGCTGGCCCAGCTGATCATGCTCGCGCGCCGTCACCGCGCGCGCGTGTTCGGCGCGCGGCTTACGCTGCGGCTGCTGGTGCGCTTCGCCGCGCTCGCCGTGCTGCCCGGCCTGATCGTCTACGCGGTGTCGGTGATGTTCCTGACCCGGTCCATCGAGTCGTGGTTCGACGTGAAGGTCGACGCCGCGCTCGACGGCGGCATCAGGCTGGGCCAGCAGGTGATCGAGCAGATGACCGGGGAGCTGCAGGCCAAGGCGAACGCGATGGCCCTTGAGCTTGCCGACCGCCCGCAACCCCAGCTCGCCCCGCAGCTGGAGCGGCTGCGCGCGCAGCTCGGCATCGAGGAAGCGGTGATGGTGGCGGGCAGCGGACGACTCCTGGCGAGCGCGGCGCAGGATGTTACGCGGCTGGTCCCCGAGCTGCCCGCCAGCCATGCGCTGCGTCAGGCCCGCAGCAAGCGCGTCTACACCTCGGTCGAGGCAAGCGGCGGAACGCCCCTCGCCCTGCGCGTAGTGGTGCCGGTCGACATGTCGGCGGCCGAGTCCCGCTTCCTGCAGCTGCGGCAGAGCGTGCCGGCTTCGCTCGCGCGCAGCGCCGAGGCGGTCGAGGCGGCGTACCGGGATTACCGCGAGCTTGCGATTTCGCGCGACGGCCTGAAGCGCGTGTATATCGTCTCGTTGAGCTTCGCCCTGCTGATGGCCCTGTTCGTCGCGGTGGCGGTGGCCGCGACGCAGTCGGGCCTGCTGGCCGAGCCGCTGGCCAACCTTGCCCAGGCCACGCAGGCCGTGGCGCGCGGCGATTTCTCGCGGCGCGCGCCGGTCACCAGCCGCGACGAGCTCGGCGTGCTCACCGAGTCGTTCAACTCGATGACCGCCCAGCTTGAGGAGGCGCAGCGCGGCGTGGAATCGAACCGGCTCGCCCTCGAGGCCGCCAAGGCGCGGCTGGAGAACATCCTTGCCAACCTTTCAGCCGGGGTGCTGGTGTTCGACCATGAGCACAATCTCTCGATCTCCAATCACGGCGCGGCGGCGATCCTCGGCGCGGAGGTCGACGACTTCGCGGCGCGCATGCGCGCGCAGTTCGCCGCGCAATTTGCCGAGCACGGCGAGCGCAACTGGCAGCTCGAGCTGCCGCTCAAGGGCACCGGTAAGACCGTGCATGCGCGCGGCGCGCGGCTGCCGCAGGCCACCGGCGGCGGCGCGGTGGTGGTGTTCGACGACATCACGCAGCTGATCCAGGCGCAGCGCGCCACGGCCTGGGCCGAGGTGGCGCGGCGCCTCGCGCACGAGATCAAGAATCCGCTCACGCCGATCCAGCTTTCCGCCGAGCGCCTGGCGATGAAGCTGGGCGAGCGCCTGGCGCCCGAGGACGCCGAGACGCTGCGGCGCGCCACCGAGACCATCGTCAACCAGGTCGCCGCGCTAAAGGCGATGGTGGACGACTTCCGCGACTACGCGCGCCTGCCGGCCCCCGAGCCGGCGCCCCTCGACCTGAACCGTCTGGTGCGGCAGGTGCTCGCGCTGTACGAGAATTCGACGGTGCCGATCGCCAAGCAGCTGGCCGAGCCGCTGCCGCCGGTATGGGCCGACGGCGCACAGATCCGCCAAGTGATCCACAATCTGGTGCAGAACGCGCAGGATGCCCTCGAGAGCCTCGCCGGGCGCGGCGCGAGCCCGGCGATCGAGGTGCGCACCGAGCTGGCGGGCGATCGGGTCCGGCTCGCGGTGTCGGACAACGGCGGCGGTTTCCCCGAGGAATTGATGGCACGCATTTTCGAGCCCTACGTCACCACCAAGCCGCGCGGCACCGGCCTCGGCCTGGCGATGGTGAAAAAGATCGTCGATGAGCACCACGGCGCAGTCACCATCGAGAACCGGCCAAGCCGCGGCGCCTCGGTGAGCGTGCTGCTGCCGCTCGCGAAGGCGGCCTAGCCATGGCGCAGATCCTGGTGGTCGACGATGAGGTGGGAATTCGCGAGCTGCTGTCCGAGATCCTCGCCGACGAGGGTCATCAGGTGATGCTCGCGGAGAGCGCCGGCGACGCGCGCCGCCTGCGCGAGCGTGCACGGCCCGACCTCGTGCTGCTCGACATCTGGATGCCCGATGCCGACGGCATCACGCTGCTGAAGGAATGGGCGGCCAGCGGTCAGCTCACCATGCCGGTGGTGATGATGTCGGGACACGCCACCATCGAGACCGCGGTCGAGGCGACGCGCATCGGCGCGCTCGATTTCCTGGAGAAGCCGATCGCCCTGCAGCGGCTGCTGGCGACGGTGAAGCGCGCGCTGCGCAACCCCGAGACCGCGGCCGCGCCGCAGCTGTCGATCGCCGCGCTTGGCCGCTCGAGCAGCCTGGCCGACGCCAAAAAGCGCCTGGCGCAGCTCGCCGGCGCCGGCGCGCCGCTGCTGTTGCGCGGCGAGCGCGGCATGCGCGCCGAGCTTTTCGCGCGGCTGCTGACGGCGCCGGGCGCGCCGTTTCTCGCCGGGGGCGAAATGCTGTCCCAGCCGCCGTCGGAGCTGCTTGGCAAGGCGGCGGGCGGCATCCTGTTCATTGCCGACCTGTCGCGCCTCGGCCACGCCGAGCAGCGCAATCTCGAGTTCCTGCTGCCGCGCGCCGAAAAGCACCGCGTGCGGCTGGTGTCATTCTCGCCGCTCGACGCGCGCGGCCTGGCCGAGAAATGCGACTTCGACGCGGAGCTCGCGGCGCGCCTGGGCGAGCTCACCTTCCGCCTGCCCTCGGTGCGCGATTTTGCCGAGGACGTTCCGGACCTCGCCTCGCTGATGCTGGCACAACTGGTCGAGGCGCGCGCGTGTCCTGCCCGGCGCTTCGCCATTGCAGCGCTGAATGCGCTGCGGCACTACGGCTGGCCGGGAAACCTCGCCGAGCTCGAGAGCGTGGTGAAGGACCTGGCGCTGAGCACTCTCGAGGAGGAGATCCGGCTGGAGGATGTGGAGCGGGTACTGGCCGCGCGCGCGTCGCCCGGCGCGCTGCCGGAAGTCGCGTTCGACCGCCCCTACCGCGAGGCGCGCGAGGCTTTCGAGCGGGTGTATTTCGAGCACTTGCTGGCGCGCGAGCACGGCAGCATGTCGCGGGTCGCCGAGCGCTCGGGCCTCGAGCGCACGCACCTGTATCGCAAGCTAAAAGCGCTCGGACTGCCCGTCGGCCGGCGGGAGGAGAGCTAGGTTTTCTTCTGCTTCTTCTGGCGCTGCGGCCGCTTCTTGCCGTAGCTCGCCTTGTAGATCTTGCCGCGCCGCGTACGTTTATCGCCTTTTCCCATGAACGGATTATAGCGGCGCCGTCTCGACTTCGTAGGCGAGGTTCGGCGCCAGCCATTTTTCCGCCTCGGCCATGCTGATCCCGGCGCGTCGCGCGTAATCCTCGACCTGGTCGCGGCCGATCTTGCCGACGGCGAAATAGCTCGACTCGGGATGCGCGAGGTAGAAACCCGACACCGACGACGCCGGCAGCATGGCGAACGACTCGGTCAGGCGCATGGCGGCGTTCTGCTCGGCGCCGAGCAGGTGGAAAAGCGGGCCCTTCGCGGTGTGATCCGGACACGCCGGATAGCCCGGCGCCGGCCTGATGCCGCGGTAGCGCTCGGCGATCAGCTCGACCCTGGCCAGGCGCTCGTCGGACGCGTAGCCCCAGAACTCGCGCCGCACCCGCTCGTGCAGGCGCTCGGCGAAGGCTTCCGCCAGCCGGTCGGCGAGTACCTTCAGCATGATGGCGTTGTAGTCGTCGCCGCGCGCCTCGAGCTCGGCCACGCGCGCATCGAAGCCGCCCGCGCTGACGGCAAAGGCGCCGATCCAGTCGCGCACGCCGCTCGCCTTGGGCGCGACGAAGTCGGCGAGGCACAGGTTGGCGCGGCCCTCGGGCTTGTGGTTCTGCTGGCGCAGGTTGCGCCAGGTCATCCGCACGTCGCGGCGGCCCTCGTCGGCATAGATCTCGATGTCGTCGCCATTCACCTGCGCGGCGGCGTGCAGCGCGAGCACGCCGTTCGCAACCACCAGGTTCTCGCGCACGATGAGCGCCAGCGTTTCCTGCGCCTCGGCGAACAGCTTGCGCGCCGTCTCCCCCACCACCGGGTCTTCGAGGATTCTGGGATAGGGGCCGGAAAGCTCCCAGGCCTGGAAAAACGGCCCCCAGTCAATGTAATCCACCAGCTCGGCGAGCGGGTAGCGTCTGAGGACCGTGATGCCCGGCTTGGCGGGCGCCGGCGGCACGTAACGCTGCCAGTCCGTCTTGTGACCGAGCTCGCGGGCGCGGCTGATCGCGTGCAAGGGCCCGGGCCCCTTCTTGTCGCGGTGCTGCGCCCGCACGCGCTCGTAGTCGGCGCGCACGCCGGCGACGTAGGCATCGGCATTTTCGGCGAGCAGGCTCTGCACCGCGGGAACGCTGCGCGAAGCGTCCGGCACGTACACCACCGGACCCGAATAGTTCGGCGCGATCTTCACCGCGGTATGCGCGCGCGACGTGGTTGCGCCGCCGATGAGCAACGGCAGCTTGAGGCGCGCGCGCTCCATTTCTCGCGCCACGTGCGTCATCTCCTCGAGGGAGGGGGTGATCAGGCCCGACAGCCCGATCGCGTCGGCCTTCTCTTTGCGCGCCGTCTCCAGGATGGTCTCGGCCGGCACCATCACGCCGAGGTTGACCACGTCGTAGTTGTTGCACTGGAGGACCACCGCGACGATGTTCTTGCCGATGTCGTGAACGTCGCCCTTCACCGTGGCGAGAACCAGCTTGCCCTTGGCGCGGCCGGCCTGGCCGCTCTTTGCCTTCTCCGCTTCGATGTAGGGAATGAGGTGCGCGACCGCCTGCTTCATCACGCGCGCGGACTTGACGACCTGCGGCAGGAACATCTTGCCGGCGCCGAACAGGTCGCCGACCACGTTCATGCCGTCCATCAGCGGGCCCTCGATCACTTCGATGGGCCGCGGAAACTTGCGCCGCGCCTCCTCGGTGTCGGCGACGATGTGGCTGGCAATGCCATTCACCAGCGCGTGGGTCAGGCGCTGCTCGACGCTGGCGGCGCGCCAGGCTTCGTCCTTGGCGGTTTCCCGCGCGCCGGTTTTTACCGTGGCGGCGAATTCGACCAGGCGCTCGGTGGCGTCGGGCCGGCGATCGAAGAGCACGTCCTCGACGCGCGCCAGCAGCTCGGGAGCGAGCTGTTCGTAGACGCCGAGCTGGCCGGCGTTGACGATCCCCATCGACAGGCCGGCGCGCACCGCGTGGTAGAGAAACGCGGTGTGCATCGCTTCGCGCACCGCGTCGTTGCCGCGGAACGAGAACGACAGGTTCGAGACGCCGCCCGAGACGCGCGCCTGCGGCAACTCCTTGCGGATCCAGCGCACCGCCTCGAGGAAATCGATGGCATAGCGCGCGTGCTCCTCCAGGCCGGTGGCAACGGCGAAGATATTCGGGTCGAAGATGATGTCCTCGGGCGGAAACCCGGCCTCGCGCACCAGCAGCTGGTAGGCGCGCTGGCATACGGCGATGCGCCGCTCGAGGGTGTCAGCCTGACCCTTCTCGTCGAACGCCATCACCACCACCGCGGCGCCGTACTGCCGGCACAGGCGCGCCTGCCGCAGGAACTCGGCCTCGCCCTCCTTCATCGAGATCGAATTGACGATCGGCTTGCCCTGCACGCATTTCAGCCCGGCTTCGATCACGCTCCATTTCGAGCTGTCGATCATCACCGGCACGCGTGCGATGTCGGGCTCGGCGGCCACCAGGCGTAGGAAGGTGCCCATCGCCTTTTCCGAGTCGAGCATCGCCTCGTCCATGTTGACGTCGATCACCTGGGCGCCGTTCTCGACCTGCTGGCGCGCGACCGCCAGCGCGCCGGAATAGTCGCCGGCCAAAATCAGGCGCGCGAATGCCTTCGACCCGGTGACGTTCGTGCGCTCGCCGATGTTGACGAACAGCGACTGGCTGTCGATGTTGAGCGGCTCCAGGCCGGCAAGGCGCAGCGCGTCGGGGCGCTTCGGCAGGCGGCGCGGCGCGATGCTTTGCAACGCGTCGCCGATGGCGCGGATGTGCTCCGGCGTGGTGCCGCAGCAGCCGCCGGCGATGTTGAGCCAGCCCGACCGCGCCCATTCCGCGGCCTGCGCCGCCATCGATTCGGGGGTGTCCTCGTATTCGCCGAACGCGTTCGGCAGCCCGGCGTTTGGATGGCAGGAGACGTAGCTCTCGGCCAGCCGGGCAAGCTCTTCGACGTAAGGCCGCAGCTCTTTGGCGCCGAGCGCGCAGTTCAGTCCGACGGCCAGCGGCCGCGTGTGGCGCACCGAGTTGTAGAACGCTTCCGCGGTCTGTCCCGACAGCGTGCGTCCCGAGGCGTCGGTAATGGTTCCGGAGATGATCACCGGCAGGCGCGCGCCGCGCTGCGCAAAGGTCTGCTCGATGGCGAACAGCGCGGCCTTGGCGTTGAGCGTATCGAATATCGTCTCGACCAGGACCAGATCGATGCCGCCTTCGAGCAGCCCGCCGAGCGCCTCGCCATAGGCGGCGACCAGTTCCTCGAAGGCGATGGCGCGGAACCCCGGATCGTTGACGTCGGGCGAGATCGACGCGGTCTTGTTGGTCGGGCCGAGCACGCCGGCGACGAAGCGCGCCTGCCCGGTGCGCTCCTGCCACTCGCGCGCGGCTTCGGTCGCGAGACGCGCGGCGGCGCGGTTCAGCTCGCGCGCCAGCGCCTCCATGCCGTAATCGGCCATCGCGATCGAGGTGGAGTTGAAGGTGTTGGTCTCGATGATGTCGGCGCCGGCCGCGAGGTACTGCGTATGGATGTCGCGCACCAGGCGCGGCTGCGTCAGCGAGAGCAGGTCGTTGTTGCCGCGCAGCTCGCGCCGCCAATCGCGGAAGCGCTCGCCGCGGTAGTCTTCTTCCGCCAGCCGCGCGCGCTGGATCATGGTGCCCATGGCGCCATCCAGCAGCAGAATGCGTTCGCGCAGCAGCGCTTCGAGTTTCATCAGTTCAAAAGAAAAAGCCCGCTCGGCTTTCGCAGAAACGGGCTTTTGGCGCGTCTCTTTAGCGGCATTTATAACGCGCCCGCAAGCTGAGCATCAAATCGGCGCGGCGTGTGGGATTCTGCCCATCAATGCCTGTGATGTCAACGGCTTATA
>DATFDV010000237.1:0-8876 GCA_035251855.1 Burkholderiales bacterium
GCCGCGATGCTGGTCTTGGAGAGCGGCAGCACCACGTCCCAGAAGAAGCGCATCGGGCCGGCGCCGTCGATGCGCGCCGCCTCGGCGAGCTCGTCGGGCACCGTGAGGAAGAACTGGCGGAACAGGAAGGTGGCGGTCGCCGAGGCGATGAGGGGCAGCGTGAGCCCGACGTAGGAGTTGATCATCCCCAGGTCCGAGACCACCTTGAAGGTGGGGATGATGCGCACCTCCACCGGCAGCATCAGGGTGACGAAGATCATCCAGAAGAAGAAGTTGCGCAGCGGGAAGCGGAAGAACACGATCGCGAAGGAGGCGATGATCGAGATGGCGATCTTGCCCAGCGCGATGGCGAGCGCCATCACCAGGCTGTTGAACATCATGCGGCCCACCGGTGCGGTCACGCCCTTGGTCGTGCCGGCAAGCAGCACCTGCGTGTAGTTCTCCCACAGCTGGTCGCCCGGAATGAGGGGCATCGGCACGGTGAGGATGTCGTCGAGCGTGCGCGTCGAGGCGACGAAGGTGACGTACAGCGGGAAGGCGATGACCAGGATCCCTGCGATCAGCATCGCGTGCGCAAACACGGTAAGCCAGGGACGGTTCTCGACCATCAGTATTGCACCCGGCGCTCGACATAGCGGAACTGCACCACGGTGAGCGCAATGACGATCGCCATCAGGATCACCGACTGCGCCGAGGAGCCGCCCAGGTCGGCCGCCTTCACGCCGTCGTAGTAGACCTTGTACACCAGGATCTGGGTGGCGCCGGCCGGGCCGCCCTGGGTGGTCGCATCGATCACGCCGAAGGTGTCGAAGAACGCATAGACGATGTTGACCACCAGCAGGAAGAACGCAGTGGGCGAGAGCAGCGGAAACACGATGGTCCAGAAGCGCCGCGCCGGGCCGGCGCCGTCGATGGCCGCCGCCTCGATCAGCGAGCGCGGGATCGACTGCAGCCCGGCGAGGAAGAACAGGAAGTTGTAGCTGATCTGCTTCCAGGTGGCGGCGATGACCACCAGCAGCATCGCCTGGTCGCCCTGCAGCACCCAGTCCCACTGGATGCCGAGGCTGCGCAGGGCGAAGGTAATGATGCCGATCGAGGGCGCGAACAGGAACAGCCACAGCACGCCGGCCACCGCCGAGGCGACCGCGTAAGGCCAGATGAGCAGCGTGCGGTAGGCGAGTGCGCCGCGGATCACGCGGTTGGCCATGGTGGCGAGCAGCAGCGAGATCGCCAGGCCCGAACCGGCGACCATCAGGCTGAAGAACGCGGTGATCTTGAACGAGTAGAGGTAGTTCGCGTCGTGCAGCAGCGCGGAGAAATTCGCCAGGCCGACGAACTGCGTGCGCTCGCCGAACGCATCCTGCAGCTGGAACGAGTACCAGCCGGCCTGCACCGCCGGCCAGAAGAAGAACACGATCGTGATCGCGATCTGCGGGGCCACCAAAGCGTACGGCAGCCACGCAGACCGGAAGACGACACGCTTTTCCATCTACTACTACTTTACTTACTTGTTCGCAGCCTCGAACTTGCGGAGGATTTCATTGCCCCGGCGCACCGCGTCGTCCATCGCCGCCTTGGCGTCCTTCTTGCCCGCGAACACCGCCTCCATCTCCTCCTCGATCACCTCGCGACCCTGCACGTAGTTGCCGAAGCGCAGCCCCTTGGAGTTCTCCGTCGGCGCCTTGTTGGTGAGCTGCTTCACCGCCAGCTCGGCGCCCGGGTTCTTCTCGTAGAAGCCGGACTTCTTGGTCAGCTCGTACGCCGCCTGGGTGATCGGCACATAGCCGGTGAAGGTGTGCCAGTACATCTGGATCTCGGGCGTGGACAGGAAGCTGAAGAACTTGGCCACCCCCTTGTAGTCGGCGGCGGGCTTTTTTGCCATCACCCAGAGCGAGGCGCCGCCGATGATCGAGTTCTGCGGCGCGCCCTTGACGTCGTCGTGGTAGGGAATGAAATTCACCGACCAGTCGAACTTAGCGCTGCGCCGAAGCGTGCCCTGCGCGCCGGTGCTGGAGGTCATCATCGCGCATTCGCCGCTGGCGAAGCGCGCCTCGCCCTCGTTGCGCCGGCCGCTGTAGCTGAACAGGCCCTTCTTCGCCATGTCGCCGAGCATGGCGACGTGGCGCACGTGCAGCGGCGAATTGATGCGGAACTGCGTGTCCAGCCCGGCCATGCCGTTCTGCTTGGTGCCGATCGGCACGTTGTGCCAGGCGCTGAAGTTCTCGATGTGCATCCACGCCGGCCAGCCGGTGGTGTAGACGCATTCCTGGCCCGCCGCCTTGAGCTTCTCGGCCGCGGCGTTGAACTCCTTCCAGGTCTTGGGCGCCTTGTCGGGGTCGAGCCCCGCCTTCTTGAAGGCGTCCCGATTGATGTAGAACACCACCGTAGAGCTGTTGAAGGGGTAGGAGAGCATCCGGCCCTTGCTGTCGGAGTAGTAGCCGGTCACGGTCGGCAGGTACTCCTTCGGGTTGAACTTCTCCTTCGCGTCGGACATGACTTTGGCCACCGGAACGATGGCGCCCTTGGCGCTCATCATGGTCGCCGTGCCGACCTCGAACACCTGCAGGATGTGCGGCGGGTTGCCGGCGCGGAAGGCGGCGATCGCCGCCGTCATGGACTCTGGGTAGCTGCCCTTGAACACCGGCACCACCTTGTATTCCTTCTGGCTGGCGTTGAAGCGGTTCGCGAGCTCGTTGACCCCGGTGTTGTTCGCCCCGGTCATCGAGTGCCACCACTGGATCTCGGTTTGCGCCTGCGCCTGCGCAGCGCACAGCATTGCGGCCGCCAGGGTGGCGGCGAGTTTCGTGACGTTCATTTGACCCCTCCTCTTAAGGCCTAAGGTTATTCCACGGTGACCGATTTCGCCAAGTTTCTTGGCTTGTCGACATCCGTGTTACGCGCCAGCGCGGTGTGATAGGCGAGCAACTGTAGCGGGACGACGTGAAGAATGGGTGACAGCAGCCCATAGTGCTCGGGCAGGCGGATGACCTGGGTTCCTTCAGAAGAGGGAATCCTGGTATCCGCGTCGGCAAAGACGTACAGCTCGCCCCCGCGGGCGCGCACTTCCTGCATGTTGGACTTGAGCTTCTCCAGCAGGGCGTCGTTCGGCGCTACGGTCACCACCGGCATCTGTGCGGTCACCAGCGCGAGCGGCCCGTGCTTGAGCTCCCCCGCCGGGTAGGCCTCGGCGTGGATATAGGAAATTTCCTTCAGCTTGAGCGCGCCTTCGAGCGCGATCGGGTAGTGCAGGCCGCGGCCAAGGAACAGGGCGTGCTCCTTCTTCGCGAAGCGCTCCGCCCAGGCGATGATCTGCGGCTCGAGGGCCAGCGCGGCGCCGAGCGCAGTCGGCAGGTGGCGCAGGTCCTTCATATGCTTCTGTTCTTCGGTTAGCCGGCCGCGAAGCTTCGCCAGGGTCAGCGCGAGCAGGAAAAGCGCGGTGAGCTGGGTCGTAAACGCCTTGGTCGAGGCCACGCCGATCTCGACGCCGGCGTGCGTCAGGAACTGCAGCCGTGTCATGCGCATCAGCGCGCTCGAGGCCACGTTGCAGATCGCCAGGCTCGCCGCCTGGCCGAGCAACTGCGCGTGCTTGAGCGCCGAAAGCGTGTCCGCGGTCTCGCCCGACTGGGAGATCACCACCACCAGCGCCTTCGGATCCGGCACGCTGGTGCGATAGCGGTATTCGCTCGCGATTTCGACGTTGCAGCGGATGCCGGCGAGCTGCTCGATCCACTGGCGGGCGACCAGGCCGGCGTAATAGCTCGTGCCGCAGGCGAGGATGAGGACCGAGGTCCTTTCCTGGAGAATCGCCTGAGCATTTGCGCCGAACAATTCCGGCCCAACGCTGCCGACGCTCTCCAGCGTATCCGCCACCGCGCGCGGCTGCTCGAAGATTTCCTTCTGCATGAAATGCCGGTACGGCCCGAGCTCGGCCGCAGCGCCGCTGGTGTTCACGGTGCGCACCTCGCGCGTCACCGCGCGTCCGTCGGCGTCCAGCACCCGCCAGCCGGCGTGGTCGATGGCGGCGACGTCGCCTTCCTCCAGGTACGCGATGCGGTCGGTGGTGCCGGCGAGCGCAAGCGCGTCGGAGGCGAGGAAATGCTCGGCCTTGCCCACGCCGACGACCAGCGGGCTGCCGGCGCGCGCGCCAACCACGGTGCCCGGGTCGTTCTTCGCAACCACCGCGATGGCATAGGCGCCCACCAGCCGCTTCGCGGCGCGCCGCACCGCGTCGAGCAGGTCGCCGTGACTTTCACCCCCATACAGGCTGTGCACGAGGTGCGCGACCACCTCGGTATCGGTCTGGCTCTCGAAGCGGTAACCGCTTTTCTGCAGCTCGGCGCGCAGCTCGTCGTGGTTTTCGATAATGCCGTTATGGACCACCGCGACCTCGCCGCGCGAGACGATCGGGTGCGCGTTCTCGGTGAGCGGAGCGCCGTGCGTCGCCCAGCGCGTGTGCGCGAGGCCGGTCGCGCCGTGCGTTCCCTTTGCCTTCGCCGCAAGGTCGTTCACGCGCGAGACGGTCCTGACCAGGTCGATGCTGCCCTTGTCGACCAGGGCAATGCCGCAGGAGTCGTAGCCGCGGTACTCGAGGCGCCGCAGGCCCTCGATCAGGACCGGGACGATGTCACGGCGCGCCGCGGCGCCGACGATGCCGCACATCGCCTAGGCCTTTTTCCGGGGCGGTTTCCAGCCCGGAATGGAAGTCTGCTTGGCGCGCGCCACGGTGAGCTGGCCCGCCGGCGTGTCCTTGTTGATGGTCGAGCCGGCGCCGATGTAGGAGCCGCGCGCGATACGCACCGGGGCCACCAGGGTGGCGTCCGAGCCGATGAAGCAGTCGTCCTCGATGACCGTGCGATGCTTGGCGGCGCCGTCGTAGTTGCAGGTGATGGTGCCCGCGCCGACGTTGACGCGCGCGCCGATCTCGCTGTCGCCGAGATAGGAAAGATGGTTGGCCTTGGAGCCGGCGCCCAGGCGGCTCGCCTTGACCTCGACGAAGTTGCCGACGTGGACCTCCTCGTCGAGCGTGGCGCCCGGGCGCAGCCGCGCAAAAGGCCCGAGGCGGCAGCGGGCGCCCACCGTGGAGTCTTCCAGGTGGCAGAACGGCAGCACCTCGGTGCCCGCCGCGATCGAAATATTGCGCAACACGCAGTTCGGCCCGATGCGCACGCCGTCGCCCAGGACCACGCGGCCCTCGAACACGCAGTTCACGTCGATTGCCACGTCGCGTGCGCACTCGAGCGAGCCGCGTACGTCGATGCGCGCCGGATCGGCGAGCCTTACGCCGCTCTCCAGCAGTCTTTCCGAATAATTTTTTTGATACTGCCGCTCGAGCAGGGCAAGCTCGCTCAGTGTATTCACCCCCGCAGCCTCCCAGGCGTCGGGAGTCTTGACCCCATGGACCGCCACGCCTTCCCCCACCGCGAGAGAAACCAGGTCGGTGAGGTAATACTCTTTTTGCGCGTTGCGGTTGTCGATCTTCTTCAGCCAGGCCGAGAGCCGCCGCGCGCTGAGCGCATAGAAGCCGGCGTTGATCTCGCGGATCGCGCGCTCGGCGGCGGAAGCGTCGCGCTGCTCGACGATCTTCGCCACGCGTCCGCTGCCGTCGCGCACGATGCGGCCGTAGGCGGCCGGGTCGGCGGGCTCGGCGGTGAGCACGGCGAGTCCGTCGTCCGCGGCTTCGAGCAGGCGCTTGAGCGTGGCGGCGCGCGTCAGCGGCACGTCGCCGTAGAGAATCAGCACCTCGGCATCGGCGCCGATGTGCGACATGGCCTGCATGACGGCGTGCGCGGTGCCGAGCTGCTCGGCCTGCAGCACCCACTCCACCTTCTCGCCGTTGAACGCTTCGCGCACCGCTTCCGCGCCGTGGCCGTGCACTACGATGACCTTGCGCGGCGCAAGCTCGCGCGCGGTGGCAAGCACGTGGGCAAGCAGCGGCCGGCCGGCGAGCGGTTGCAGCACCTTGGGCAGGCTGGAGCGCATGCGCTTGCCTGCGCCTGCCGCGAGAACGAGGATTTCGAGCGCCATCCGGTTGATTCCGTGCCGATTCTAGCGTTTTAACCTAGACTCAGGCAGCGATGACGGACGACTATCTCGAGATGGGGTTCCGCATGGCCGCGGCGCTCGCCGCGGGTGGGCTGATCGGCCTGGAGCGCAGCCATCGCGGCCGGCCGGCGGGATTCCGAACCCACGCGCTCGTCTGCCTTGCCTCGACGTTGCTGATGTTCGTCACCGCCTATGAAAGCCACTGGTTCCCACGCGATGCAGCGGCGCGCGTGGTGCTCGATCCGACGCGCATGGCGCAGGGCATCATGACCGGCATCGGCTTCGTCGGCGCCGGTGCCATCATCAAGGAGGGCTTCACCGTGCGCGGGCTGACCACCGCCGCCTCCATCTGGATCACCGCCGCGATCGGCATCCTGACGGGCGTCGGCTTCTACTTCGCCGCCTTGGTCGGCACCGTGCTCGCCATCGGCACGCTGTCGACTTTCCGCTGGATCGAAGCGCGCCTGCCGACCGAGACCTATGCCATCTTCATGGTGCGCTTCGCGCGCGAGGCGGCGATGGCGGAGCCGGCGCTGCGCGACCTGGTGCGGGCGCACGGCTTTTCGCTGCACAACCTCAGCTACCGGCTGCACGGTGATGCCGACCAGCTCGAGTACCGCATGGTGCTGCGCACGATGGACGCCGGAAACGCGCGCTCGCTCGCCGAAAAGTTGAAGTCGGATCCCGCGGTGCTCGACTTCCGCATCGCGCCCACCAGTGACTGAAGAGCAGGCCGGTGCGTTCGCCGCCGCCGCGCTGGCGAACGTGACCCGCGAGTTCCCCCGCCACGTCAGCCACCTGCTTACCGGTCGCGGGGAGGCCCTCGACCCGCGCAAGCTTCACCCGGCGTTCTACGGCAGCTACGACTGGCACTCCGCGGTCCACATGCACTGGACGCTGGTGCGCGTGCTCCGGTTGTTTCCTCAGAAGCAGGAGATCAGTACCCTGCTGGACCAGCATCTCGCACCAGCCGCGATCGACGCAGAGCTGCGCTATTTCCAATCCCCCGCGGGCAGGACCTTCGAGCGGCCGTACGGCTGGGCCTGGCTGCTCGAGCTGCAGGCCGAGCTGCTGCGCCTGGGCAACGCTCGCTGGTCCGACGCCGTGCGTCCCCTGGCGGCGGAGCTGGCGCAGCGCATGGTCGCCTTCGTGAAGGGCGCGCCCTACCCGATCCGCGCCGGTAGCCATGGCAACACGGCGTTCGCGTGCCTCCTGTCGCTGGACTATGCGCGCGCCGCGGCGGATTCCCGCTTGAGTTCTTCGATTATTGAAAAAGCCCAGGCGTGGTACGGCGCCGACCGCGATGCTCCGCTCGCCTACGAGCCTTCGCTCGACGATTTCCTTTCGCCGGCGCTGGTCGAAGCCGCCCTCATGCGCGAGGTCCTGCCACCTTTGGAATTCCGCGACTGGTTCAAAGCGTTCCTCCCTTCGAACACCGAAAATCTCGAACCCCCGCGCGTCGGGGATCGTACTGACGCGAAGCAGAGCCACCTCGATGGGCTGGCGCTGTCGCGCGCGTGGTGCTTCATGAAGCTGGGCTATCAGAAGGCCGCGCAACGCCATCTTGCCGCGGCGTTGCCCCACGTGGTGGGTGGACACTACGCGGGCGAGCATTGGCTCGCCTCCTTCGCTACGCTGGCCCTCAGCGAGGAAGCTCTGAAAACCCCATGAGAAATTCGTCCACTGCGCGGGCGCACTGGCGGCCTTCGCGGATTGCCCAGACGACCAGTGACTGGCCGCGACGCATGTCGCCGGCGGCGAAGACCTTGGCCACCGAGGTGGCATAGGCATCCGGGCCATCGGTCGCGGCCCTGGCGTTGCCGCGGTTGTCGCGCGTCACGCCGAATTCCTCCAGCAGCGACTGCAGCGGCGAGACGAAGCCCATCGCGAGCAGCACCAGGTCCGCGGGAATCATCTTCTCGCTCGCCGCGACCTCGTGCGGCTTGCCGTCTTTCCATTCCAGCCGCACGGTCTTCAAGGCTTTCACCGTGCCGTTCTCGCCGGTGAATTCCTTGGTGGCGACCGACCAGTCGCGGTTCACGCCCTCCTCGTGCGACGACGAGGTGCGCAGGCGCGTCGGCCAGTAGGGCCAGACCGGATTGCGCTCCACATCGGGCGGCATCGGCAACAGCTCGAACTGGGTGACCGATTTCGCGCCGTGGCGGTTCGACGTGCCGACGCAGTCCGAGCCGGTGTCGCCGCCGCCGATGATGACCACGTGCTTGCCGCTGGCCGACAGCTCGGCGACGCCGGCGTCGCCGGCCACCCGCTTGTTCTGCAACGGCAGGAATTCCATGGCGAAATGAACGCCGTTCAGCTCGCGTCCCGGAATCGGCAGGTCGCGCGGCTGCTCGGCGCCGCCGGCGAGAACCACGGCGTCGAAATCGGTCAGCAATTTTTTGGGTGAAACGCTTTCGCGCGCATCGCTGATGATCTCCTTGCCGGGCGCCTTGTCGCCGACGAAAACCCGGGTGCGGAACTTGACGCCCTCGGCGCGCAGCTGCTCCAGGCGCCGGTCGATGACCGCCTTCTCGAGCTTGAAGTCCGGGATGCCGTAGCGCAGCAGGCCGCCGATGCGGTCGCTCTTCTCGAACACGGTGACTTCATGGCCGACGCGCGCGAGCTGCTGCGCGCAGGCGAGGCCCGCGCCGCCCGAGCCGACCACCGCCACCTTCTTGCCGGTCTGGTGCGCGGCCGGCTGCGCGCGCACCCAGCCTTCTTCCCACGCCTTGTCGATGATCGCGTGCTCGATCGACTTGATGCCGACCGGGTCGGCGTTGATGCGCAGCACGCAGGCTTCCTCGCACGGCGCCGGGCAGATGCGGCCGGTGAAC
>DATFDV010000238.1:0-14586 GCA_035251855.1 Burkholderiales bacterium
CCGCGCCGGCCTCGCGCGCATGGGCGCGGCGAGCCGCGAGCGCGCGCTGGCCTGCTACTCGATCGAGCGCCTGGCCGAGGACTTCACCGCCCTTTACAACAGCCTGGGCGCCACGGCGTCGCCGCGGACCGCTTCCTGATGGGCGGCATCGCCGGCTGGATCATCCCCGGGCGCAGCGCACCCGACGCGGGCGCGCTGCTGCCGGCGCTCGAGTCGCTCGCGCACCGCGGCGCCTCGGGCGAGGGCATCTACGCCGCGCGCACCGAGAGCGGCCACCAGCTCGCGCTGTCGCAGCCCGATTGCGACGAGGCCAGCGGCAGCGCGCTGATGCTCGACGGCACGCTCGCCAACGGCGGCGAGCTCAGGGCCGAGCTCGGCTTGCGCGGGTTTGTTTTCGAAGATCCTTCCTCTGCCGAGGTGCTTGCCAAGGCGTATCAGCAGTGGGACAAGGACGTGGTGCACCACCTGCGCGGCGCCTTCGCCTTCGCGCTCTGGGACGCCAACCGCGAGCGGCTGCTCCTCGCGCGCGACCGCTTCGGCGAGAAGCCGCTGTACCTCTGCGAGCGCGCCGGGGCGCTGTACTTCGCCTCCGAGCTGAAGGCGCTGCTGAGGATGCCGGGCATCGCCGCGCAGCCCGACCCGGGGGCGGTGCACGACTATCTCGCCTACCGTTACGTGCCGGCGCCGCGCACGCTGATCAGCGGCGTGCGCAAGCTGATGCCGGGCACCTACGCCCTGTGGCAGTTCGGCCGCCTGCGGGAGGTGCGCTATTGGTTCCCGCCCGACCGGGTCGCCTGCCGCGGCCAGCCGGTGGGCGAGCCCATCGCCGCGTTCACGGAAAAGCTCGACGAAGCGGTGCGCTTGCGCGCCCCCGGCGCCGGCGTGCTGCTCTCGGGCGGCGTCGATTCCGCCGCGCTGCTCGCGCTCGCCGCCCGCCACGAGACGCCGCAGACGTTCTCCGCCGGCTTCGCCGACGATCCGGACAGCGAGCTGCCGCGCGCCGCCGCGCTCGCCAAGCACTTCGGCGCCGAGCATCACGAGATCGTGCTCTCGCCCGACGATGTGGTCGCGGCGCTCGAATATTCCGTGATCCAGCGCGATGCACCGGTGTCGCGCCCCTCCGACATCGCGCTGCACCTGATCGCGCGCGAAGCCGCGCGCACGGTCGGCGCGGTGCTCACCGGCGACGGCAGCGACGAGGTGCTCGGCGGCTACCGGCGCCACGTCGCCGAGCGCTTCGGCTGGTGCTTCCGCAGCCTGCCGACGCTGCTGATGCTCGCCGGCCCGCTCGCGCGCCGGCGCCCGGCGCTGCAGACCGCTTTCGCCAGCCTGCGCACCAGCGATTCGCAGGCGCGCTACGCTCGATGGGTCGGCGCGGAAACCGGAGCGCTCCTGAAAGCGCCGAAGCATTCGCCCAGGACCAACCTGCCGCCCTTCGACGCCGACCCGCGCGCGAGCAGCCTGCGCCGCGCGCTGTATTTCGACCAGGCGAGCTGGCTGCCCGACAACGTGCTCGAGCGCGGCGACCGCATGACGATGGCCGAATCGCTCGAGACGCGCGCGCCGTTCCTCGACCACAAGCTCGCCGAGCTGGTCTCGGCGCTGCCGGACGATGTGCGCGTGCGCGGTCTGGAGACGAAGTGGATCCTGCACCAGGCAGCCAAGCCGCTGCTCGGCAACCTGCCCACGCGCAAGGGCGGCTGGCGCGTGCCGGTGGGCGCGTGGCTGCGCGGCGAGCTGCGCGAATACCTGCTCGAGCACCTGCGAGGGCAGGGCTCCGTCACAAGAAGCTATTACGAACCCAAAGCGCTCGACCGCGTGATCGACGATCACCTCGCGGGACGGCGCAACCATGAAACGGCCCTGTGGACGCTTCTGAACCTCGAAATCTGGCAGCGCGCCCTTCCGCGCGCCTGAAGCGGTGGCAGTGGCGCATCAACCGCCTGCGCTGCATGACGCCGGCGGAGGTGGCCTATCGCGCGGTGCGCGCGATCCAGGCGCGCGCCGAGCGCTCGGGCCTCGCGCTCGAGCGCGAGGCGCCGGCGGCGGCTCTCGCCACGCGCCCCAATGCGTGGATAAAAGCAGATGCACAGGTAGATGCAAAAGCGTACCTCGAAGCCGCCGATCGCATCGCGCACGGCTGGATCGACATCTTCGCGCTGCGCAACGTCAACCTGGGCTCGCCGCCGCGCTGGAACCGCGACCCGAAGACCGGCATCGAGGCGCCGCTCGCGTTCGGCAAGCTGCTCGACTACCGCGACCCGGACCTGGTGGGCGACATCAAGTACCTGTGGGAGCCCAACCGCCACCTGCATCTGGTCACCCTGGCGCAAGGCTACGCGCTCTGCGGCAAGCGCGCGTACTTCGACACCATCGCCGAGCACCTCGACAGCTGGTTCCTGGCCTGCCCGTACGGCTACGGCCCCAACTGGGCGAGCGCGCTGGAAGCCGCGCTGCGCCTGATCAACTGGTCGGCGGCCTGGCAGCTGCTCGGGCCCGAGATCCTGCAGAACGAGCCGGCCTTCCGCGAGCGCTGGCTCGACTCGATCTACCAGCACGCGCAGTTCATCCGCGGCTGGTTCTCGCTGCACTCGTCGGCCAACAACCACCTCATCGGCGAGGCGGCGGGCCTGTTCATCGCCGCGCTCACCTGGCCGTGCTGGCCGCAGGCGCAGGGCTGGCGCGACACGGCGAAGGCGATCCTCGAGCGCGAGGCGCTGGCGCAGAACGCCCCCGACGGCGTGAACCGCGAGCAGGCGGTCGCCTACCAGCAGTTCGTGCTCGATTTCCAGCTGTTGTGCCTGCTCGCCGGCAAGGCCAACGGCCAGTGGTTCTCGGCCGACTACGAGTCGCGCCTGGAATCGATGCTCGACTACCTCGCCTCGATCATGGACGCCGGCGGCAACGTGCCGATGTTCGGCGACGCCGACGACGGCTTCGCGGTGCGACTGTCGCCGCAGCAGGGCTTCTGCCCGTACAAGTCGCTGCTCGCCACCGGCGCGCTGCTCTTCCGCCGCGGCGACTTCAAGCTGAAGGCGCGCACCCTCGACGACAAGACGCGCTGGCTGTTCGGCGCCGCCGCCGACGCCGAGTTCGCCGCGCTCGACGGCAGCGCGACGCGCCTGCCGATCCGGCAGACCTTCCCCGAGGGCGGCTACTTCGTGCTCGGCTGCGGCTTCGACACGCCGGAGGAGATCCGCGTGGTGGCCGACGCCGGCCCGCTCGGCTACCGCTCGATCGCGGCGCACGGCCACGCCGACGCGCTCAGCTTCTCGCTCTCCGCGGCGGGCCTGGAATTCCTCATTGATCCGGGGACCTACGCTTACCACACGCAGGAGCGCTGGCGGAACTACTTCCGCGGCACTTCCGCGCACAACACGGTGCGCCTCGACGGGCTCGACCAGTCGGTGCCCGGCGGCAACTTCATGTGGCTCTCGAAGGCGCGCGCCGGCTGCAGCCTGTGGCTCTCCTCGCCGGAGAAGGACAGCTTCGAGGGCTGGCACGACGGCTACATGCGCCTGGACGACCCGGTGAAGCACCGGCGCCTGATCGAGCTCGACAAGCGCGCGCGGCACGTGCTGGTCGAGGACACGCTGGAGATGGGCGAGGAGCACGACGTCGAGCTTTTCTTCCACTGCCACGAGGAATGCACCGTCGACGCGATTCCGGGCGGGTATCTCATCGTCCGTGCGGGCACTTCGCTTCGCCTGCTGCTGCCGGCGGTCGAGAACGCCGCTTCCGCGGTCCACCGCGGCAGCATGACGCCGCTGCTCGGCTGGGTTTCGCGCGCCTTCGACTCGCGCCGCGCCGCGCCCACCATCGCCTGGCGGGCTCGCCTTGCCAACCGCGCCGTTCTGCGCACCGAGATCCTCATCTCGCCCTAAGGGTTTTCCCGGCACCGAGTGTGGGGAGTTCCCTGCTACCCGGGGGGGGGGGAACAGTGTATCGTTGATCACCTGAGCCGCTCCTCCTTCAGCCGCTCCTCCTTCTATGGCAAGGAAATCGAAAACCGATAGCTTGGCCGACAGCATCGCCGGTCAATACCTGTCCCTCGCGGTCGCGGCGCATCTCGCGCGCACGCAGCTCGTGCCCGATCCGCTCAAGGTCTACGACGGCCAGCATCTCAGCGAAATGCTCAACGTAGTGGCGCAGGCGCTCGCCCGTACCGCGCCGCTGCAGCTCACCGATGCCGCGAGCGGCGAGAAACGCGCGCTCAGCGCCCTCGACCTGGAAGGCGCAGTGGCCAAGCGCGGTGCGACCACGCTGGTGCTCAAGGATGGCCGCACGCTGACCGGCGTCTCGATCCGGCGCAGCGACCTGCGCCAGGCGATCGCGATCCTCAAGGCGGTCGGCATCCCGGAATTCGCACCGGCCCCGGCAGCGGCGCCGAGGCCGGGCGCCAACGGCAACGGCAATGGCGGCATTGACGCGCTGCACGCGCGCTTCGCCGAAGTCGACCGCCTGCTCATGCCGCCGCTCTTGCCGGCGCAGGTGGAGCAGGCGAAGGCTGCGGCGGTGTGGATCGCGCGCCACGCACCCCACGGGCGCGTGGCCAATCTCGCCATGCAGCTGATGAGCGCGCTGCACGAGACCCGCGGCACCGAGGAGATCCCCGGCGGCTTCCGCATGGCGCTCGCGCGCCTGCGCGCCGCCCTGCAGGACATCGAGAACGCCGGCAGCCCCCGCTAGGGAAGCTCTAACAAGCGCTGAATCGTCGTCCCCGCGAAGGCGGGGATCCCATCTGTTGCTTTTGAAGTGCCCTAAATGGGGCCCCGCCTTCGCGGGGGCGACTATTAACGCCTTCCCTAGCCGGCGGCTTCTTCCCGCAGCTTCTGCACGCTGAGCTCCTCGCTGGCGATCGCGGCCTCGCGCACCGGGCGCGAACGCTCGTGCGCCTCGCGCGCCTCGTCGAAGCACCGCTCGGCGGCGGCGGTATTGCCGGCCTTGGCGAATTCCTCGCCCAGCCGGTTGAGCATGATCACGCTCTCGTCGGCGGCGCGCACCGCATCCCACAGGCGACCCTCGAGCTCCTCGCCGTTCGAAGTGAGCAGCGCATCGGCGGAGAAAGCATGCCCGGTGTGGCAGCGGAAGCGCACCAGCTTGCCTTCACGCAACATGACCAGCACCCCGTGGCATTCGGGACAGGTGAAGGGGCTGAGCTCGCCGAAGCGCAGGGTGCCTTCCTCGAGCGCGTCGCGCTCCCTGGCGATGCGGATCTCGTGCAGCGTCTTCTCGTCCTCGGCGGCGCTCACCCGCGGCACTGGCCGCGCCGGCTCGCGGGCGAGGCGCCCAAGCAGCGCGCCGATCTCGGCCGCCGGCAGCTTGTGGTCGATCTCCACGTTGTCGAGCGCGTTGAGCGGCATCGAGCGGATCAGCGCTTCCGAGGGCTCCTGGACGATCGCAGTGCCGCCGCGCAGCTTGATGGTCCACAGGCCCGCGGTGCCGTCGTCGAGCGCGCCGGTGAGCACCACGCCGACCGCGCGCGGCCCGTAGACGTAGGCCGCCGAGCGGAACAGCGGATCGATCGCCGGGCGGAAGCGGTTCTCCTTCGGCCCGCGCGCCACCCGGATGGTGTCCTTCTCGAGCAGCAGGTGGTGGTCGTTGGGCGCGACGTAGATCCGCCCGGGCTCGATGCGGTCGCCGTCCTCCGGACGGCCCGCCTTCAGCGGGCCCGCTTTGGTGAGGATCTCGGCAAGGATGCTCTTGGTCCCCGGCGCGAGATGCCACACCACGAAAAGCGACCCCGGAAAGTCGGGCGGCAGGCGCGACACCAGCTTCTGCAGCGCTTCCATGCCGCCGGCAGAGGCGCCGACGACGACGATGTCCTTGTTGGCCATTGCAATACGGCCAGCAATTTACAGACCCGTCCCCGAATCGGATTCGGGGACGGAGCCCTAACTCTTCGGGGCCGAAGCCCTTTCCCGTCAACGCGAATTCATCGTCAACGTTGTGCCCATATGCCTAGGCAGGCCCGACTGATCGTGCCGGATATCGCGCTTCACATCGTTCAGCGCGGGCACGATCGCCGGGATTGCTTTCGGCATGAGACCGATTACCTGGTTTATCTCTCCACGCTGCGCGAGCTGCTGCCAAAGGCCGGCTGCGCCTTGCACGCGTATTGCCTGATGACGAATCACGTCCATTTGCTGCTGACCCCGGCGACCCCGGCGGCCTGCGCGCTATTGATGCGCAATCTGGGCCAGCGATACGTGCAGTACTTCAATCGGCGCTACGCGCGCAGCGGCACGCTCTGGGAGGGCCGATTCCGTTCATGTCTGGTGGATTCGGCGCGCTACGTCCTCGCCTGCTATCGCTATGTCGAGCGCAATCCGGTGCGCGCGCGGATGGTCGACTCGGCTTTGACCTATCGCTGGTCAAGCCACGGCGGCAACGCGGGCGAGTTGGTGAACGGATTGCTGACGCCGCATGCCGAATACCTGGCGCTCGGGCAGGACGAGGCGGTGCGGTTCGCAGCCTATCGAGGACTGTTTGCCACGGAAGACGACCCCGAGTTCCTGGCCGCCATTCGCGATGCCACCAATGGCGGGTTCGCGCTGGTCGGCAACGCCTTCAAGTCCGGGCTGCCTCCGAAAAGCCAGCGCCGGCTCGCCCGTCAACACCCCGGGCCCAGCGCGCAACCGCTGCCGGAGCCGGTCGACATCCTCGCGGAGTTAGGGCTCCGTCCCCGAATGAGTTAGGGCTCCGTCCCCGAATCAGATCTCTTCCATCATCAGGATCACGCCTTCGCGCTTGCGGCTGCCGGCAACCAGCGGGGTGCAGGTGACGCGGCATTTGATTTTCTTGCCGCGGCGATTGACCGCGTCGAGCAGCACTTCCTGGCGGTCGATTTCGCCGGCCAGGCAGGGGCGGATCACGGTGCGCAGCTCGGCCACCGGCAGGCCGATGTCGAGGTTGAGCAGGCCCTTGCCCTGCACCTCCTCGGCGCGCAGGCCCCACAGGTCCTCGGCGCGGTAGTTCCACATGATGACGTCGAGGTTGCTGTTCACCACCACCGCGCCGGCGCTCAAGCTTCCCAGCACCGAGCCGAGGAAGGCGTTGACGTGGTTCAGCTCCTCGCTGCGCGTGCGCAGCTCCTCGTTGACCGTCTGCAGCTCCTCGTTGGTCGACTGCAGCTCCTCGTTCATCGTCTCGAGCTCTTCGTTGGTCGACTGCAGCTCCTCGTTGGTGGTCTCGAGCTCTTCGTTCGACGACTGCAGCTCCTCGTTGGTGGTCTGCAGCTCCTCGTTGGACGACTGCAGCTCCTCGCTGGCGGTCTGCACCTCCTCGTGCGAGCGCCTGAGCTCCTCCTGCAGCCGGGTGGCGCGCGTGACGTCGATGAAGCTGATGGCGGCGCCCAGCGGCTTGTGTCCGTCGGCGAACAGCGGCGTCACCACCACGTCGAGGAACTGCATTTCGCCGTCGGCAAAGCGGCGCTCGACGCTGGTCAGCGTGACGGTGCGCCGCTCGGCATGGGCCTGCTCGATGAGCGCGCGCAGCTCGGCCGGGCGGTAGGAGATCTCCAGGTCCTTCAGCGGCCGGCCGAGGTCCTTGGCGTTGATGCTGAACAGCACGCGCGCGCGCGCATTGGCGATCGCCAGCAGGCCGTTCGCATCGACCGCGATGCGCGCCACGGGTGATTCCTCGAGCGCCTGGTCGCGCAGCCGCGGGTTCTCGCTCATGTCGCTTGCATTATCCACCTCCGGCAGGGGCGCGGCGCGGCGGTACGCGGGCGGCACCTTTGCGAACACGCGGAATTTCAGGTCGAGCGGCGTGAACAGCGCGTTGTGGGTAAGCAGCATCTCGGCGCGCCCGAGCACCAGCGCGCCATTGCCCTTGCCGTCGCCGTTGAGGGCAAAATGGAAGCGGCCGAGGATCTTCGCCTGCGCCTCGGCATTGAAGTACATCAGCGTATTGCGGCAGGAGAGCAGGTCCAGGCGCGAGATCGGCGCGTCCTCCATCAGGTCGTTGCGGCCGAAGATCACCGCGCGCCGCAGGTCGCCGCGGAATACGTAGCGGCCGCTGACGAGGTCGAAGTAGCGCTCCAGCCGCTCGGGCGAGAGCATCTCCACTTCCTTCACCGAGTAGCTCCCCTGCCGCGCCTGCGCGAGCGCTTCCTCGTCGACATCGGTGGCGTAGATCTTCACGCGCTCGCGGAACGCCTCCCAGCCCAGGGACTCGGCGAGCATCATGGCGATGGTGTAGGCCTCCTGTCCGGCGGCGCAGCCCGCCGACCATACGCGCACCACGCTGCCGGGCGTCTTGCGCCCGAGCATGGGCGGCACCACCTCGCGCGCGAGGTAATCCCACGTGTCGGGATCGCGGAAGAACGACGTCACGTTGATGAGGATGGTGTTGAAGAGCAGCGCGAACTCCGCCGGGTGGACTTCGAGGTAATCCTTGTAGTCCTCGAAGCCGCCGATGCCCAGCATCTGCAGGCGCCGGCTCACGCGCCGCATCAGGCTGGGGCGCTTGTAGCCGCCGAAGTCGAAGCCGCGGCTCTGCTGCAGGAACCCGAGCAGGTCCTCGAAGCCGGCGTCGGCTTCGCCGGTCATGCGGCGGCGCCCTCGAGCAGCGTACGCAGCGCCGGCGCGATCTCGGCCAGCGGCAGGACGAAGTCGGCGAGACCGGTCTGCTGCGCGGCGCCCGGCATGCCGAAGAATTCTGCGGTCTTCTCGTCCTGCACGATCACCGTGCCGCCCATCTTCTTGATCGCCTGCACGCCCATCGCGCCGTCGCGTCCGGAGCCGGTGAGCACCACCGCAATCGCGCGCTCCTTGTAAGACGCCGCGGTCGATTCGAACAGCAGGTCGGCGGAGGGCCGCACGAAGTGCACCAGCTCGGTCTGGGACAGCGACACCGTGCGGTCCGCATTCACCAGCAGGTGCCGGTTCGGCGGGGCGATCAGCGCCACCCCGCGCTCGAGCGCATCGCCCTCGCGCGCTTCCTTGATCAGCAGCGAGGTGCGCCGGCCGAGGATCTCGGCCATCAGGCTGCGGTGGCGCGGATCGAGGTGCTGCACCACCACCAGCGCGGCGGGAAAGTCGCGCGGCAGCGCGGCGAGCACTTCGGTGAGGGCTTTCAGGCCGCCGGCCGAAGCGGCCAGGGCGACGATCTCGAAGCCGCTCACGACGGCCGGGTGACGGCGAAGCCCTTGGCTTTCAGTGCGGCGATGGCGTCGCGCAGGTCGTGGCGCCGGATCGTCACGTCGGTCAGGCGGCGGCCGTCGGCGAGCTGCACCACGGTGGCGCCGCGCCGGACCAGGGCCTGCTCGCCGTCGGTCAGCGCGCGCCGCTCCTGAGTGGCCTCGTCGACCGCGTACACCCGGGCCACCTGGACCAGCGCCTGCGCCACGCGGGTGAGGACTTCGCTCAGGTGCTCGCCGTCGTAGAACTGCGGGCGCTGCGGCGCGGTCAGATTGTGATAGGTGATGGCCGCGGCGACCGCGAGCGGCAGGTGCTCATTGAGGGGAGGCTGCGCCATGGGGTGAATCACCATACGCGCCTACCCCAGGGGAAGGCAAGGCGCAAGGCGCCATGGTCCGATCGGCGTTGCGCCGTTCGGCGCGTCGGCCATTCGCGTCATTACCGGTCAGCCTACGCGCGGGCGACGCCGCCCGGCGACTGCTTCAAGAGAAATCCCGCATCCTCGCCGGATGAAAATTTGCGTGCTGGGGCTCGGATACGTCGGCGCCGTATCCGCGGGATGCCTTGCGAAAGACGGCCACGAAGTGATCGGCGTGGATCCGGAGCGGACCAAGGTCGATTTGATCAACGCCGGCAAGACGCCGATCATCGAGAAGGACATCGGCGACATCATCCACGAGCAGGTGGCGGCGGGAAGGCTGCGCGCCAGCACCGAGGTCGGCGACGCGGTGCGCAATACCGACCTCGCGCTGGTGTGCGTCGGCACGCCGAGCCTGCCCAACGGCGGCATCGACCTCACGTACGTGAAGCGCGTGTGCCAGCAGATCGGCGAGACCATCGCCATCCATCCGGGCGCGCCGGTCATCGTCATGCGCAGCACCATGCTGCCGGGGACCATGCGCGAGGTGGTGATTCCGATCCTGGAGAAATATTCCGGCAAGAAGGCCGGCGAGGAATTCGGCTTGTGCATCAACCCCGAGTTCCTGCGCGAGGGCACCGCGGTGCACGACTACTACCACCCGCCGAAGACGGTGATCGGCGAGCTCAGCCGCTCGAGCGGCGAGCTGCTCGCCAACCTGTATGCGAAGACGCCGGGGCCGATGATCCGCACCGATGTCGATACCGCCGAGATGGTGAAGTACGCCGACAACTGCTGGCACGGCCTCAAGGTCGGCTTCGCCAACGAGATCGGCGCCCTGTGCAAGGCGATCGGCGTCGACGCGCACCGCGTGATGGAGATCTTCTGCAAGGACCAGAAGCTCAACCTGTCGCCCTATTACCTCAAGCCGGGCTTCGCCTTCGGCGGCTCGTGCCTGCCGAAGGACCTGCGCGCGCTGCTCTACAAGGCGAAGAGCCTGGATGTGGTTTTACCCATCCTTTCTTCAGTCCTTCCTTCGAATGAACTGCAAATCGCGCGCGGCGTGCAGGCCGTGATCGACAAGGGCAACCGCCGCATCGGCATCCTCGGCATCAGCTTCAAGGCCGGCACCGACGACCTGCGCGAGAGCCCGATGGTCGAGCTCACCGAGCGCCTGATCGGCAAGGGCTACGAGGTCAAGGTCTACGACCGCAACGTGAGCCTCGCGTGCATCCACGGCGCCAACCGCGACTACATCCTCAACAAGATCCCGCACCTCTCGCGCCTGATGGTGCCGACCATCGACGAAGTGCTCGGCCACGCGCAGACCATCGTCATCGGCAACGGCGCGCCCGAGTTCGGCGACGTGCCGACGCGCGTCGGCGAGGGCCAGACGGTCATCGACTTCGTGCGCGTGTGCGACTCGCGCACCGTGGCCGGCGTCTACGAGGGGCTATGCTGGTAAACGGTATTGCCCTCCGGGCGCCTCTCAGGCTCGGAACGCAGAGAAAAAGCCCCGACCCGTACGCCATGCTCGAGGCGCGCTTTACGCCGCGCACCGTGTTCATGGAGATCGGCAGCCCCGATGCGGCCCTGGCGCTGCGCGCCGCCAGCTATGTCGAGCGCGTGTACTCGATCGACGTCTCCGGCCACCTGGTGCAGAACCTGCGCGCGCCGTGCAACCTGCGCGTGGTGTTGTGCGACGGCATCCACATCCCGCTGCCCGCGGCGGCGATCGATATCGCGTGGGGCGGAGACTTCATGGACCACCTTCACGCCGCCGACGCGCTCGAGCATCTGGCAAGCGTGTGCCGCGGCCTGGTGGAGGCGGGCGAATACCATTTCACTACGGAGCAGCCGGCGATGGAGGTGCGCAAGCGCCTGTTCGCCGCCGGGTTCTCCGCAGTGCGGGTGTCGCTGCTTTCCCTCCTGCTGAAACCGGTGCGCATCGCGGCCATCAAATAATGGGCCGCCGCGTTCTCATCCTGGTGGAGAACCTGCCCAGTCCGTTCGACCGGCGCGTGTGGCAGGAAGCGACCACCCTGCGCGACGCGGGCTACCAGGTCTCGATCGTCTGCCCGACCGGCAAGGGCTACGAGCAGAGGTACGAGGCGATCGACGGCATCGACATCTGGCGCTACCCGCTGCCGGCCGAGGGCGAAGGCGCGCTGGGCTACGCGGTGGAATACTTCGCGGCGCTGTCGTGGACCTTCATCCTCAGCCTGAAAATATTTTTCACGCGCGGCTTCGACGTGATCCACGCCTGCAACCCGCCGGATCTCTTTTTCCTGATCGGCAACTTCTTCAAGCTGTTCGGCAAGAAGTTCGTCTTCGACCACCACGACGCCAACCCGGAGCTCTACGAAGCCAAGTTCGGCCGGCGCGACCTTTTCTGGCGCGCCATGTGCCTGCTGGAGCGCATGACCTTCCGCTTCGCCGACGTCTCGATCGCCACCAACAATTCGTACCGCCGCATCGCCATCGAGCGCGGCGGCATGCCGCCCGAGCGCGTGTTCGTGGTGCGCAGCGGCCCTAGCCTGGAGCGTCTCAAGGTCGTTCCCGCGGTTGAATCATTAAAATGCGGAAAGCGCTATCTGGTCGGCTACGTCGGCGTGATGGGCCGGCAGGAGGGCATCGACCTGCTGCTGCAGGCGGTGCGCCACCTGGTCCACAAGCTGAAGCGGACCGACATCCACTTCGGCCTGGTCGGCGGCGGCACCTCGCTGCCGGAGATGCAGAACCTCGCGCGCGAGATGGGCGTGGCGGACTACGTCACCTTCACCGGCCGCGTGCCCGACGCCGAGCTGCTGGCGATGCTGAACACGGCAGAGGTCTGCGTGAACCCCGACGTCGCCAACGAGATGAACGACATCTCGACCATGAACAAGATCATGGAGTACATGGCGCTCGGCAAGCCGATCGTGCAGTTCGACCTCACCGAGGGGCGCTTCTCGGCGCAGGAAGCGTCGCTGTACGCGAAGAAGAACGACCCGGTGCATTTCGCGGTGAAGATCGCCGACCTGCTCGACAACCCGGAGAAGCGCAAGGCGATGGGCGCCTTCGGCCGCCGGCGCGTGCAGGAGCAGCTCGAGTGGCGCTACGAGGCGCCGAAGCTCCTCGCCGCGTACGACGCGCTCTGGGTGAAGGCCCCGCAGCGCCAGCAAGCGGCGACCTGAGCACCCCGAGGCCTCGTGACCCCGCGCAGGCGATGGACGGTGATCTCGCTCGCAGCGATGGCCACCGCAATCGCCGTCTGGCTCGGACCGGAAGATAACGACCGCCAGGTCGCCGAGATCGCCGCGCCGGTCGAGCGCGACCGCACGCAGCCTCCGCCCGCCGCTGCGCGCGCGCAACAACAGCCCTTAGCCACCCAGCTCCCTACGCGACAGCCCATCGGCCGCCAGCGCGGCGACCCCTTCTCCCCGCGCTCCTGGGCGCCGCCGCCGCAGCAGCAGCACGCGCAACAGGCCGCCACCCCGCAGCCGCCGCCCAATCCCTACCGCTTCGCCGGCACCGTACAGCACGACGGCAAGCGCAAGGTGTTCCTCGTGTCCGGTAACCGCGTGGTCGAAGCGAAGGAGGGCGAGCTCCTCGAGGAAGGCTTCCGCGTGAAGTCGGTGACCTCCGATGTGGTGACGCTCATCTACGAGCAGGTCCCCGACACGCCGGTCACCATCAAGCTCGCTTTCGGCGAGACACCGGCGCCCACGGCGGCGGCATCGGCGGCGCGGGGCGGGACTATCGAGCCGCTGGCGCCGCCGCGCCCGCGGTAGGTTTCGCGGTGCTGGAGCCTGCGGGCACTGCGGGTTTCTTCGACCCGGCCGTCGCCGGCACATAGGCGAATTTCCAGTCCTGGTACGTCGCCGCCGCGCCGCGCACCTTCAGCGGCACGGCGCTCGAGGTGCTATGGATGCCCATGATGCCGCCGTCCGGCGCTTTCATGATTGCCCATTCGCCGCCGGTGATCGGGTCCGGATAGAGCTTGCGCAGGTAGCGCCGAGCCGTCGGGTAGCGTTCGTCTTGCACGAGGTCCTTCAGCTCGCGCGGGTAGCGCGGTTGGCGCGTGGGCGAGCCTTCGTAGTAGAGCAGGATCGCGCGCTGGTACTGGATGCCGACGTGCTGCAGGTCG
Organism: Burkholderiales bacterium; assembly: GCA_035251855.1. Lineage (GTDB taxonomy): Bacteria > Pseudomonadota > Gammaproteobacteria > Burkholderiales > SG8-39 > SCGC-AG-212-J23. The sequence continues at coordinate 13,631 of DATFDV010000238.1, forward strand.
GCTTCTTTCTCGCGCCGCAGGGTGGTGTGCCAGGCCTCGATGACGAGGCCGAGGCCGGCGGTGAGGATGGCGGTGGCGAGCAGCACGCCGATATAGGTGAAACCCCGATCGTGCTTCACCATGCGGAGAACTCGCTGCCGTCGGTCGCTCTGCCCTGTGCGCCGCTACGGATGTCGAAGATGCCAGCGGTTTCGGTTCCGGGAGCCGGCACCACGACCCAGGTCGCGTCGCTCTGCGTTACCGGATCGAGCGGCACCTTGCGCAGGTACTGCTCGGTGGCGAGCGCCTGCAGAGAGTCCGGATATCTGCCCTTGTCGGCGTGGTATTTGCCGATCGCGTCGCGCATTTGGAACAGGTTCTCCTTCAGCACCGCTTCTTTCGAGCGGTCGATGCTGATGAAGTAGCGCGGTACGGCGAGGGTAAGCAGGGTCGCGACGATCGCCATCACCACCAGCAGCTCGATCAGGGTGAAGCCGCGCGGCATTACCAGTCCCGATACGGCCGGCCGTCGATGCCGACGCCGCTCGCGCGCGTGAAGACATCGAACACGTCGTCGCCTTCGGCGGGCGCGTCGGGCGGGCTGGCGTAGCTGCGCAGGCCCCACTGGCCGTCGGGGGTCATCGGGTCGCGCGGGATGCGGCGCAGGAAATAGATGCGCTGCTTGTTGGCCGCGCGGCGGTCGTCGACGCCCTGCACCAGGTCTTCCAGCCGGCGCGGGTAGCCCGAGTCGCCGACGCGCCGCTCGAGGCGGCCGTCCTCGGCCGCCTGCTTGTACGCGTCCAGGCCTTCGCGGATCTCGCGCAGGGCGCGGCGCAACTCGAGCTCCTTGGCGCGCTTCACGTTGAGCTCGGAGAGCGGCCGCGCCGCCGAGGCGAGGATCGCGACGATCGCGACCACCACCAGGAGCTCGATCAACGTGAAGCCGCGCAGGCGCTTCATCGGGGCTGCTGTACGCC
>DATFDV010000239.1:0-5043 GCA_035251855.1 Burkholderiales bacterium
ACATCGGCAAGGACCAGGGCGACTTCGTGGTGATCGACTCGGTGCTGTCGGAAGAGGCGGTGCTCGGCTTCGAGTACGGCTTCTCCACCGCCGAGCCCAACGCGCTGGTGATCTGGGAAGCGCAGTTCGGCGACTTCGCCAATGGCGCGCAGGTGGTGATGGACCAGTTCATCAGCTCCGGCGAGACCAAGTGGGGGCGGGTGTGCGGACTGGTGCAGCTCCTGCCGCACGGCTACGAAGGCCAGGGCCCGGAGCATTCGTCGGCGCGCCTGGAGCGCTACCTGCAGCTTTGCGCCGAGCACAACATGCAGGTCTGCGTGCCGAGCAACGCGGCGCAGGTCTTCCACCTGCTGCGGCGCCAGATGCTGCGCCCGTTCCGCAAGCCGCTGGTCGTGATGACGCCGAAGTCGCTGCTGCGCAAGAAGGAGGCGGCCTCGTCGATCCAGGAGCTCGCCAACGGCTCGTTCCAGACGGTGATCCCGGACACCATGACCGTCGACGAGAAGGGCGTGAAGCGCATCATCGCCTGCAGCGGCAAGGTGTATTACGACCTGGTTTTCAAGCGCACCGAGCTGCAAAGGGCCGATACCGCGGTCATCCGCGTCGAGCAGCTCTATCCGTTCCCGCACAAGCAGTTCGAGGCGCAGATGAACCGCTACCCGAACGCGAGCGAAGTGGTGTGGTGCCAGGAAGAGCCGCAGAACCAGGGCGCGTGGTACCAGACGGCGCACTACTTCCGCGAGAACATGCGCGAGGACCAGAAGCTGTACTATGCCGGCCGGCCGCCCTCGGCCTCGCCCGCCGGCGGCTACATGGCCAGGCACAACGCAAGGCAGAAGGCGCTGGTCGAACAGGCGTTCGGTAAATACAAGTAACCGGAAATCGGGGTCAGAGCCCGATTTCCCAGTCCCGGCGAGTTACTCGCTGGTTTTTCGATACCCGGTGGAAGCTCAGCCGAAGCCGGGGAAAAACTGAACGGGAGAAGTGATGATTATCGAAGTGAAGGTGCCGCAATTGTCGGAGTCGGTCGCCGAGGCGACGCTGCTCGACTGGCACAAGAAGGAAGGCGAGCGGGTCTCGCGCGACGAGAACCTGATCGACATCGAGACCGACAAGGTGGTGCTCGAGCTGCCCGCCCCCGCGGACGGCGTTTTAGTGCGAATTCTGAAGAAGGCCAAGGAATCGGTCGGCTCCGGCGACGTCATCGCCCAGATCGACACCGAAGGCAAGGCTGCCGCAGCGGCTCCGGCTCAGGCTCAGGCTAAGCCTGCGACTCCGGCGCCTGCGCCAGCGCAGGCTTCCAAACCCGCGGTGATGCCCGCTGCCGCCAAGATTGCAGCGGAGAAGGGCATCGACACGTCGAAGATCCAGGGGACTGGACGTGACGGCCGCGTGACCAAAGGGGATGTCCTAGAAACAAAAGCACCAAAATCACCCCTGCAGCAACCACCACCGCCGGTCAACGTCGACCAGCTCACTTCCGGCCGCCCGGAGCAGCGCGTGCCGATGTCGCGCCTGCGCCAGCGGGTGGCCGAGCGCCTGGTGCAGTCGCAATCCACCGCGGCGATCCTCACCACCTTCAACGAAGTCAACATGGCGCCGGTCATCGAGATGCGCAAGCGCTACCAGGAGCGCTTCGAGAAGGAGCACGGCGTGCGCCTGGGCTTCATGTCGTTCTTCATCAAGGCGGCGGTGCACGCGCTCAAGCGCTTTCCGCTGGTCAACGCGTCGATCGACGGCACCGACATCGTCTATCACGGCTACTTCGACATCGGCGTCGCGGTCGGCAGCCCGCGCGGGCTGGTGGTGCCGATCGTGCGCGACGCCGACCGCATGAGCTTCGCCGAGATCGAGAAGAAGATCGGCGACTTCGGCAAGCGCGCGCAGGACGGCAAGCTCACGCTGGAGGAGCTCACCGGCGGCACCTTCTCGATCTCGAACGGCGGCGTGTTCGGCTCGATGCTGTCGACGCCGATCATCAACCCGCCGCAGTCGGCGATCCTCGGCGTGCACGCCACCAAGGAGCGGCCGGTGGCGGAGAACGGGCAGGTGGTGGTGCGGCCGATGAACTACCTCGCGCTCTCCTATGACCACCGCATCATCGATGGCCGCGAGGCCGTTTTATTTTTAGTCAGTATTAAGGATGCCCTGGAAGATCCGGCCAGGCTAGTCCTCGAGATATGAAGTCCTTCGACGTGGTGGTGATCGGCGGCGGGCCGGGCGGCTACATCGCCGCGATCCGCGCCGCCCAGCTCGGCCTCAGCACCGCCTGCATCGACGACTGGCGCGGCGCCGACGGCAAGCCGGCGCTCGGCGGCACCTGCACCAACGTCGGCTGCATTCCGTCCAAGGCGCTGCTCCAGTCCTCGGAGAACTTCGAGCAGGTCGGCCACCATTTCGCCGACCATGGCGTGAAGGTGAAGGGCCTGGAGCTCGACCTGGCGCAGATGATGAAGCGCAAGGACAAGGTGGTGAAGTCGAACAACGACGGCATCGTCTACCTGTTCAAGAAGAACAAGATCACCTTCTTCCACGGCCGGGGTGCTTTTGGAACCACCCCTTCCCAGGTGACCGTAGGGGGGGAAACCCTGCAAGCGAAGCACGTCATCGTCGCCACCGGCTCGAACCCGCGGGCGTTGCCCGGCGCAGACTTCGACGAGAGGCTGATCCTGAGCAACACCGGGGCACTGGCCATGGGCGAGGTGCCCAAGCGCCTCGGGGTGATCGGCGCCGGGATCATCGGCCTGGAGATGGGAAGCGTCTGGCGCCGGCTCGGGGCCGAGGTCACGATCCTCGAAGCGCTTCCGGCTTTCCTCGGCATTGCCGACGAGGCGCTCGCCAAGGAGGCCGCCAAGATTTTTGCCAAGCAGGGTCTGAAGATCGAGCTGGGCGTGAAAATCGTCTCTGTGGAGTCTAAGAAAACCGTTAAGGTTCAATATACTGCATCCGATAGTTCATCCAAAACATTGGAATGCGACCGGCTTATCGTTTCGATCGGCCGGGTGCCGAATACGCAAGGGCTGAATGCTTCTGGCGTCGGCCTGAAGCTGGATGAACGGGGCTTCATCGCCGTGGACGACGCTTGCCGGACCAACCTGCCGAATGTCTGGGCGATCGGCGACGTGGTGCGCGGCCCGATGCTGGCGCACAAGGCCGAGGAAGAAGGCGTGGTGGTGGCCGAGCGCATCGCGGGGCAGAAGCCGCACCTCGACTTCAACACCATCCCCTCGGTGATCTACACCAGTCCCGAGATCGCCTGGGTCGGCAAGACCGAACAGCAGCTCAAGGCGGCTGGCGTCGAGTACCGCACTGGCGTTTTTCCCTTCTCCGCAAACGCCAGGGCGCGCGCGCTAGGCGAAACTAGCGGGCTGGTCAAGTTCATCGCCGACGCGAAGACCGACGAGATCCTCGGCGTGCACATCGTCGGCCCGTTCGCCGGCGAGCTGATCGCCGAGGCGGTGGTGGCGATGGAGTTCCGCGGCTCGGCCGAGGACATCGGCATGATCACCCACGCCCACCCGTCGCTCTCCGAGGCGATGAAGGACGCCGCCCTCGGCGTCGACAAGCGTTCGCTGAACATCTAGAAGCTCCTGAGTGGACGTAGTCGAGGTTTATCGGCAAAACCTCCAGAGACGCGGCTTTGTCTCCGACTCGTCGCAATGGCGCGCGGTGGAGCGTCTGCAGCAGCTGCACGAGGAATGGAGCGCCTACAAGAAGCGCCGTGATAGCGCGCTCAAGCGGCTGCTCGTCAAGCCGCCGTTGCCCAAGGGCGTCTACCTCTGGGGGCCGGTCGGGCGCGGCAAGAGCTTCCTGATGGACGCCTTCTATCTGTGCGTGCCGCTGGTGCGCAAGCGGCGCGTGCACTTCCATCACTTCATGCGCGAGATCCATCGCCAGCTTGACGAGCTGAAAGGCACCGAGGATCCGATCGCCGCGGTGGCCGAGCGCACCGCCAAGCGTTACCGGCTGATCTGCTTCGACGAATTCCACGTTTCCGACATCGCCGATGCCATGATCCTCGGCCGCTTTCTGGAGCAGACGATGGAGCGCGGCGTGGAGTTCGTGATGACCTCCAACTACCACCCGGACCAGCTCTATTCATCCGGTCTGCAGCGCGAGCGCTTCCTGCCGGCAATCGAGCTGATCAAGGCGCGGCTCGACGTGGTGAGCGTCGACAGCGGCGTCGACTACCGCCGATTGAAGATGGAAAAGGTTCAGGTCTATCACCTGGGATCTAACGATGCTGAACTGTCCCGAATCTTCGACGAATTGAAGGATGTGGAAGAGGAGAAGCAGCCGCTGGACGTCGAAGGCCGCACGATTCCCTACCGCAAGCGCTCCGGCGGCGTGGTGTGGTTCGACTTCGAGGCGCTGTGCGGCGGGCCGCGCTCCTATGCGGACTATGTCGATCTCACCAAGCGCTTCCACACCATCATCCTGTCCGGCGTGCCGCGCATGTCGGCCAAGCAATCCGACGCTGCGCGGCGCTTCACCTGGCTGATCGACATTCTTTACGACGCGCACCTCAAGCTGGTGCTCTCGGCCGAGGCCGCGCCCGAAGAGCTGTTCACCGAAGGCGAGAATTCCGCGGACTTCCAGCGTACCGTCAGCCGCCTGCACGAGATGCAGTCGGCCGAGTACCGGCTACTGCCAGTAAGGCGGGTATCCGGAGCTGCCGCTCTCGGCGGCTAGCAGGCGCAACATCGCCGGCCATTCAAGAATTCCGTACGGCCGGCGCGTGCCGGGCCGATAGAGGTGCGCGGTTTTTTCAAGGATTTGCGCCGGCGGGATTACCAGCTCGGTGCGCGCCGCCATGGCATCGACCTGGGCGCGGCACGACATCTCGAGCTGGTACATGGTGTTGAACGCCTGCGGGATGGTGGGGCCGCAGGTGAGCAGGCCATGCGAGCGCAGGATCATCGCGTCGTGCGGCCCCAGATCGCGCACCAGGCGCTCGCGCTCCTCGAGATCGGTCGCCGGCCCCTCGTAGTCGTGATAACCGAGATGGCCGGCGAAGCGGATCGCGGTCTGGGTGAGCGGCAG
>DATFDV010000240.1:0-15754 GCA_035251855.1 Burkholderiales bacterium
TCGCTGCTGCTCGGCTTGCTGGTCGCCTCGGTCGGGCTCGACAACCCGGCGGGGTTTCCGCGCTTCACCTTCGGCAACGCCGAGCTCACCGGCGGCCTGACCCTGATCCCGATCATGATCGGCATGTTTGCGGTGTCCGAAGTCCTGCGCAACGTGGCGGCCATCGACCGGCCGTGGGAAATGGCGCAGGCGAAGATCGGCAATGTCCTGCGCGGCATGTGGGGCCTGGCGAAGCGCTATCCCGCACCGGTCATGCGCGGCAGCGTATTGGGCACCGCCATTGGCGCGTTGCCGGGGGCAGGGGCCGACATCGCCGCGTGGATGAGCTATGCGGTTTCCAAGCGATTTTCAAAGGAACGCGAAAAATTCGGCAGCGGGCACGTCGAGGGCATCATCGAGGCGGGCGCCTCCAACAACAGCGCGCTCGCCGGCGCGTGGATTCCGGCGCTGGTGTTCGGCATCCCCGGCGACTCGATCACCGCCATCATCATCGGCGTGCTGTACATCAAGGGCCTCAATCCCGGCCCGACCATCTTCATGAACAACGCGCCGGCGGTGTACGCCATCTTCCTGGTGTTCATCCTCGCCAACCTGCTGATGATTCCGCTCGGCATCGCCGCGATCAAGGGCGCGAAGCAGATCCTGCGTGCGCCGCGCGAGCTGCTGCTGCCGGTGATCCTGCTGTTCTGCGTGGTCGGCTCGTTCGCCATCAACAACTCGATCTTCGGCGTGGTCCTGATGCTGGCGTTCGGGCTGGTGGCCTACCTGATGGAGGAGAACGGTTTCCCGGTGGCGCCGGCGATCCTCGGCATCGTGCTCGGCGCCATGCTGGAGGAGAACTTCATCAGCTCGATGATCAAGGCCGACGGCGAGTTCGCCAAGTTCGTCTCCCGCCCGATCGCCGGCGGGCTCGCGCTCGCCGTCGGCGTGGTCCTCGTCTGGGCGCTGCTCGGTATACTGAAACGCAGGAGGTTCCCATGATGCGACTCGCGCTCCTCGCCGTAGTGCTCGCCGCCCTGCCGGCGGCCGCGCAGGAGAAGATCGGCAAGCCGGTGAGACTGATCGTCGGCTTCGCCGCCGGCGGCTCGGTGGACCTGGTGGCGCGCATGATGGCCGAGCGCCTGTCGCCGCGCCTCGGCCAGCCGGTGCTGGTGGAGAACCGGCCGGGCGGCTTCGTGCGCGTGGCGATCGACGCGGTGCGCGGCGCGACGCCGGACGGCACTACGCTGTTGCTGACCTCCAGCACGCCGCTCGTCGTGACGCCGCATGCGTACGTGAAAGTGCCTTATGACGCGCAGCGCGACCTCGTCTCGGTCGCGCGCCTCGTCAACGGCCAGCAGGGCTTCGCGCTCGGACCGATGTCCGGCGCACGCTCCTGGCCCGACTACGTGGCGTGGGTGAAGGCCAATCCGGACAAGGCGTTCTTCGCGAGCTCGGGTGTCGGCAGCATGGGCCACCTGGTGGGCGTGGTGCTCGCCAACACCAGCGGCCTGCGCCTCGAGCATGTCGCCTACAAGGGCTCGGGCCATTACAACACCGAGCTGATGGGCGGGCAGGTGTCCGCCGGGATCAGCGGCGTGGCCGATGCGTCCGATTTCCACCGCAGCGGCAAGCTGCGCATCGTCGCGGTGTCCGGCGCCGAGCGCTCGCGCGCGCTGCCGGACGTGCCGACTTTCAAAGAGCTCGGCGTGCCGATGGAACTGTCGCTCTGGTACGGCGTGTTCGCGCCGGCCGGCACGCCGCCGGGGATCGCCGAGCTGCTGGGGCGCGAGCTGGTGGCCATCGTCAACCTGCCGGAGATGACCGAGCGCTTCATCAAGCTCGGCCTCGATCCCGCCCCCGCCGGCCCGAAGGCGACGGCCGAGGCGCTCGCCGCGGACTTCGCGCGCTGGCGGCCGATCGTGCAGCAGGCCGGCTTCAAGCTGGACTGATGTCCGTACCCTGATGTCTTACCCATTTGCCGGCGCGTATAAGGCGCCGCGCGGCTCGGCGATCCGCGAGCTGTTCCCGTATCTGTCGCTGCCGGACATGATCTCGTTCGCCGGCGGCTATCCCTCCCCGGCGCTGTTCGACGCCGAAGGGCTGCACGCCGCCATGGAGCACGCGATGCGCGCGCCGCCGGCCGAGTGGCTGCAGTACGCCAACACGCAAGGCGAGCTGCCCTTGCGCGAGGCGCTGGTGGCGTGGATGGCGCGGCGCGGCATCGCGGCGAAGGCCGAGCAGGTGCTGGTCACCACCGGCTCGCAGCAGGGTTTCGACCTGATCCTGCGGGTGATGATCGACCCCGGCGACATCGTGGTGGTCGAGCGTCCGACTTACACCACCGCGCTGCAGGCGCTGCGCCACGCGGGCGCGCGCGTCATCACGGTCGGCACCGACGCCGAGGGCATGCTCGTGGACGAGTTGGAGTCGGTGCTCGCCCGTCCCGGGATAAAAGCGATCTATACGCTCCCCACCTTCGGCAACCCGACCGGCGCGACGATGTCGCTCGCCCGGCGCAAGCGCCTGCTCGAGCTCGCGGTACGCCACCAGCTGCTGATCATCGAGGATGACGCCTACGGCGACTTGCGCTTCGACGGCGAGGAGGTGCCCGCGCTCGCCGCCCTGGCGCGCGAGGCCGGTGCCGAGGACCGGCTGGTTTATCTCGCCACGCTGTCGAAGATCGTGGCCCCCGGCCTGCGCGCGGGATGGATGGTGGCGCCGGCCGAAATCGTGCAGCGCTGCGTGATCGCCAAGCAGACCATCGACCTTTCGACCTCGCCGTGGATCCAGGGCGCGGCGACGCACTACCTGAAAGACGGAATGCTCGCGCGCCATCTGCCCCGCATCCGCGCGGCTTACCGCGAGCAGGCCCACGCGATGGTCGACGCCTTGCACGAGCGCCTGGCGGGGAAGCTCGCCTTTGCAGCGCCGCAGGGCGGCATGTTCGTGTGGGGGTTCCTTCCCACCGGCGTCGACGCCGGCGCCCTGGTGCGCACCGCGATCGAGGAGAAGGTGATGTATGTCCCCGGCGCGCCGTTCTACGCCGATGCGCCCGACCCGCGCAGCCTGCGGCTTTGCTTCTCGATGTCGTCGCCCGAGCGCATCCGGGTCGGCGTCGAGCGGCTGCAACGGGCCTTCTCGCGGTACGATTCCGCATCCTAGGAGGAGGGAAGATGATCAAGTTTGCCGTCAATGGCAGGGAAGCTTTTTCCGAGCAGCCCGGCGACACGCCGCTGCTCTGGGTGATCCGCGACGAGCTCGGGCTCACCGGCACCAAGTTCGGCTGCGGCGTGGCGCAGTGCGGCGCCTGCACCGTGCACGTCAACGGGCAGCCGGTGCGTGCGTGCATCACGCCGGTTTCTTCGATTCAGGGAAAGCAGGTCACCACCATCGAGGGGCTGTCGCCGGCGGCGGACCATCCGCTGCAGAAGGCTTGGGTGGCCGAGCAGGTGCCGCAGTGCGGCTACTGCCAGTCGGGCCAGATCATGCAGGCCGCCGCGCTGCTGGCGAAGAACAAGAAGCCGACGCGCGAGCAGATCGTCACGCACATGAACGGCAACCTGTGCCGCTGCGGCACCTATAACCGCATCGTCGCCGCGATCCAGCGCGCCGCGAAGGAGGTCTAGCCATGAGCGACCTAGAGCTGTTCAATTTTCAGGTCACGCGCCGCGCCTTCCTCGGCGGCAGTGCCGGCCTTGCCTTTGGCTTTGCGATCGGATTTCCGAAAACGGCTCAAGCGCAATCGGCGAGCGGCCGGCTGAACGCCTACGTCTCGATCGCGCCCGACGGCACCATCACCATCCAGTCGCCGGTCGCCGAAATGGGCCAGGGCATCATGACCGGCCTGCCGATGATCGTTGCCGAGGAGCTCGACGCCGACTGGAGCAAGGTCAAGGTCGAGCAGTCGCCGGTCGAGCCCGCCTATCACCACCCGATCTTCAAGGCGCAGTACGTGGTGGCGAGCATCTCCACCCTGGGCTACTGGACGCCGCTTCGCATCGCCGGCGCGCAGGCGCGCCGCGTGCTCGTGAACGCCGCCGCCGAGAAGTGGGGCGTACCGGCCGCCGAGCTCACCACTGAGCCAAGCACCGTGGTGCACGGTGCCTCGGGCCGCAAGATGAGCTACGGCGAGATCGCCTCGTTCGCCGCCGCGCCGGCCTCGCCGCCGGCGATCGACCCGGCGAAGGACCTGAAGAGCGCGGACAAGTACCGCATCCTCGGCAAAGGCACCGATCGCGTCGACGTGCCGGCGAAGTCGAGCGGCGCGGCGAAGTACGGCATCGATGCGCGCGTGCCGGGCATGGCCTACGCCACCTTTGTGCGCGCGCCGGTGCGCGGCAGCGGTCCGGCGTCCTCAAACGCCGAGGAGCTGAAGAAGATGCCGGGCATCGTCGACGTCGTGACCCTCGAGCACGGCGTGGCGGTGGTGGGCGAGACCTTCGACGCGGTGCGCAAGGCGCGCCGCAGCCTCAAGGTGAGCTGGCGCGCCGGCCTTCCCGGCGACGACATCAACACCGACAAGGACCTGCAGACCTACCTGGGCGACGGCCGCGATCCGAAGCGCGTCGGCGTCGAGTGGAAGTCGAAGGGCGATGCCACCAAGGCGCTGGCCGGCGCGGCGCGCACCATCAGCCGCGAGTATCTGAGCGACCACGTCTACCACGCGCAGATGGAGCCGATGAACTCGACCGCCCATGTGCGCCGTGACGGCGTCGACATCTGGGTCGGCACCCAGGCGCCGACGCGCACGCAGCTCGACGTCGCCAAGGCGCTCGGCACCACGCCCGACAAGGTGCGCGTGCACCAGATGTTCCTCGGCGGCGGCTTCGGCCGCCGCGCGACGGTCGAAGCCTCGGTCGATGCGGCGCTGGTGGCGAAGGCCGTGAACCGGCCGGTGAAGCTGATCCTCAGCCGCGAGGATGACCTGGCGGCGGGCACCTTCCGGCCGATGACCTCGCAGCGCATCGAGGCCGGCCTGGATGCGAGCGGCAACATCGTCGGCTGGCGTCATCGCGTGGTCGGCGAGCCGGTGGGCGATTTCGTCTACCAGCCCGGCTACATCAAGGCGGCGAAGGACCGCGACGTGATCTTTATGATGGGCGCCGAGCTGCCGTACTACAACAAGGTCGCCAACTGGCACGCCGAGCACCTGATGGCGCCCGAGCGCACCCGGGTCGCCGCCTGGCGCGGCATCGGCGCCGGCTACACCAAGTTCGCGATCGAAGCGATGATCGACGAGGTGGCGGCGCTGAACAACGTCGATCCGCTGGAGCTGCGCCTTTCGCTCACCGAGGACAGCCGCTCGAAGCGCGTGCTGCAGAAGGTGGCCGAGATGTCGGGCTGGGGCCAGAAGCGCCCCGGCAACACCGCGCTCGGCCTCGCCTTCGCCGAGTACGGCGCGTTCGCGCCGAAGTTCGGCTCGCTCATCGCCTCGGTGGCGGAAATTTCGGTGGCCAAGAACGGCGTGATCCGCGTGCACAACTATTGGGCGGCGGCGGATGCCGGGCTCGCCGTCAACCCCGCGGCGTTCGCCGCGCAGGTCGAAAGCGCGGTGGTGTGGGGCTTGAGCTGCTGCCTGAAGGAGCGCGTGACCATGGCGAAGGGCCAGGTGCAGCAGTCCAATTTCCACGAGTATCAGATCATGCGTATGGCCGAAGTGCCGCAGATCAAGGTCGAGGTGCTGACCAGCGGCGCCTCGCCGACGATGGTCGGTGAGCTCGGCGTGCCCGGCACCGGGCCGTCGGTGGCGAATGCGTTCTACGCGCTCACCGGCAAGCGGCTCTACCACATGCCATTCACGCCGCAGCGGGTGCAGGCGGCGCTCAAGAGCACGACGCTAAAGGTCTAGAAAAGGAAAATCAGGGACAGACCACGTTTTTCTATTTCGGCTTGTCCCCGGCCAGGGTGATGCGATGCATCACCCGCCGGTGGCCGTGGTAGTCGTTGATCGGGTTGTGCTGGGTGCAGCGGTTGTCCCAGAAGGCGAGCGAGCCGACCTGCCACTGGAAGCGGCAGGTGAACTCGGCCTTCACCTGGTGGCGGAACAGGAACTGCAGCAGCGGCGCGCTTTCGGACTCGCTCATGCCGCGAAAGCGCACCGTGTGGCCGCTATTCACGTACAGCGCCTTGCGCCCGGTTTCCGGATGCGTGCGCACCACCGGATGCGCGGCCTCGTACTGCGTCGCGTATTCCTTCACCATGTCCTCGCGGGTGCGCGTCACATCCGCTTTGGAAGAGCTGTTGATGGCGAAAAGACCCTCCAGCAGGCGCTTCATCCCGTCCGACAGCGCTTCATACGCCAGGTACTGGCTGGCGAACTCGGTGTCGCCACCGTAAGGCGGGATCTCGCGCGCGAGGAGCATCGAGCCCATCGGCGGCTGCTGCAGGTAAGCCGTGTCGGAGTGCCAGATGCCGCCGAAATTGTGCTTCTCGTGCTCGAGCTTCTTCACCTCGATCACTTGCGGAAATCCCTCGATGCCCTTGACGAACGGATACTCGACCGGCGTGCCCATGGTGCGCGCGAACGCCATGAACTGCGCCGGGTCGAGCTGCTGGCTGCGGAAGAAGATGACCTGGTGCTCGAGAAATGCCCGCCGTATAGCAGCAACCTGAGACGCGGGGTTATTTCTTAAATCAACCCCGTGAAGCTCCGCGCCGAGCGCGCCGGCGATGCGCCGTACTTCCACCTAGAACGTCCCCGGGTAGGCGCCGCCGTCCATCAGGAGATTCTGCCCGGTAATGAAGCCGGCCTGGGCGCTGCAGAGATACGCGCAGGCGTCGCCGAACTCCTCGGCGCTGCCGAAGCGGCCCGACGGGTTGGCATCGGTACGCACCTTGCGGAGCTCGGCGGCGGTCTTGCCGCTTTTCTTGGCGTGGAATTCCAGGTTCGAGCGCAGCCGGTCGGTCTCGAACGGGCCGGGCAGCAGGTTGTTGATGGTGACGTTGTGGCGCGCGGTGGTGCGCGACAGGCCGGCGATGAACCCGGTGAGGCCGGTGCGCGCGCCGTTGGACAGGCCGAGCTCCGGAATCGGCGCCTTGACCGCGGCGGAGGTGATGTTGACGACGCGGCCGAATTTGCGCGCGATCATCCCGTCGACCACCGCGCGGATCAGCAGGATCGGCGTGATCATGTTCGCGTCCAGCGCCTTGACCCAGGCCTCGCGCTCCCACTCGCGGAAGTCGCCCGGCGGCGGCCCGCCGGCGTTGTTTACCAGGATGTCCGGCGACGGGCAGGCCTTCAGCGCCGCCGCGCGGCCTTCGGCGGTGGTGATGTCGCCCGAAACAGCGGTTACTTTGACTTTGTAAGCCTGTCTTAGCTCGTCAGCCGTAGCTTCCAAGGCCTCGGCCCCGCGCGCGGTGATGACCAGGTTCACGCCTTCGCGCGCGAGCGATACCGCGCAGCCCTTGCCGAGTCCCTTCGATGCCGCGCAAACCAGCGCGGTCCTGCCGCGGATGCCCAGATCCATATTCAGCCTTTCTTGAGTGAGACGAGGAGGACTCCGAAGATCACCAGTGCGCCGCCCACCGCCTGCACCCAGGTGAACGGCTCGTCCAGGCCGAGCGCGCTGGTGATCGCCACGCTCACCGGTCCGACGGCGCCGATGAGCGCGAAATGGTTGGCGCCGATGCGCCGGAGCGCCTCGGCCTGCAGGAACACCGGCAGCACCGTGCTCAAGGTCGCCAGGACGATGGCGTACACCCAGACGTTCGCCGGCAACTGCAGGGACGCGGTGGACTCGAGGAGAAAGAACTGAACCACCGCAGGTAGCGTGGCAACGGCCATCGAATAGGCGGTGAAGCGCATCGAGCCGACGCGCTTCACGACCTGGCTGCCGGCGACGAGATACACCGCATAGAGCAGCGCCGAGGCGAACACCAGCAGCACACCGAAGAGGAACAGGCGCCCTTCGGCGCCGCCGCCGACCTGGTTGGAGACCACCAGCGCGATGCCCGCGTAGCTCAGCAGCAGCGCGGCGATTTCGCGCCGGGTGGGCGTTTTGTGCAGAAACACGAACGAGAGCAGCAGCACCAGCGTCGGAAACAGGAACAGGATCAGCCGGCCGACGCCGGCGCCGACCCATTGCAGGCCGACGAAGTCGAGGAAGCTCGCGCCGTAATAGCCGAGGAAGCCCAGCCCCGCCACCGCGGCCCATTCGCGCCCGGTGAGGCGCGGCTCGTCGCGCCGCAGCCACCAGCCCACGGCGAGGAAAAAAGGCAGCGACAAGGTCATGCGCAGGAAGAGCAGGGTGTTCGGGCTGACCGGGTGCGCGGCGTAGGAAAGCTTGATCAGGATCGGGCGCAGCGAGAACGCCAGCACGCCGACGACGGCAAAAGCGATTCCCCAGCCGCGGTACGTCGCCGCTGTCAACGACGCCGGCCGCTGCCGAGGATCGAGCCCAGGACCCCGCGGATGATCTGGCGGCCGATTTCCGAGCCGATGGCCCGCGCCGCGCTTTTCGTGGCGGCGTCGAAGATGCTCTGCGGTTGACGTCCGGCCGGCTGCTTTTGTTCTACGACTGGCTTCTCTTCGACTCGGGCCGTCAGCTTCTCGTGCGCCGACTCGCGATCGACGGTCTTTTCGTACTTCGCCAACAGCGCGGAAGCGCGCATCGCCGCAGCGCGCTCCTCCGCGCTGATCGGCCCGATCTGGCTCGCCGGCGGCACGATGAAGGCGCGCTCGACGATGCTGGGCCGGCCCTTCTCGTCCAGCAGGCTCACCAGCGCCTCGCCGACGCCGAGCTCGGTGATCACCTTCTCGGCCTTCAGCTTCGGGTTCGGCCGCAGGGTCTCGGCGGCGGTCTTCACCGCTTTCTGGTCGCGCGGGGTGAAGGCGCGCAGGGCGTGCTGCACGCGGTTACCGAGCTGGCCGAGCACGCTCTCGGGCACGTCGAGCGGATTCTGCGTGACGAAATAGACGCCGACGCCCTTGGAGCGGATCAGCCGCACCACCTGCTCGACCTTGTCGATGAGCGCCTTGGGCGCCTCGTCGAACAGGAGGTGCGCCTCGTCGAAAAAGAACACCAGCTTCGGCTGGTCCGGATCGCCCACCTCGGGCAGCTGCTCGAACAGCTCGGAGAGCAGCCACAGCAGAAAGCTCGAGTACAGCTTCGGCGCATTCATCAGGCGCTCGGCGGCGAGGACGTTGACGATGCCCTTGCCTTCGCGCACGCGCATCAGGTCGGCGATCTCGAGCATCGGCTCGCCGAAGAACTGCGCCGCGCCCTCGCCCTCCAGCGCGAGCACGCCGCGCTGGATGGCGCCGATCGACGAGCCGGTCACATTGCCGTATTGGGTCTTGTACTTCGCCGCATGGTCGCCGACGTGCTGCAGCATCGCGCGCAGGTCCTTGAGATCGAGGATCAGCAGGCCCTGGTCGTCGGCGATCCTGAACACCAGGCCGAGCACGCCGGCCTGGGTCTCGTTCAGGCCGAGCATGCGGCCGAGGAGCAGCGGGCCCATGTCGGAGACGGTGGCGCGCACCGGCAGGCCGCTCTTGCCGTAGAGGTCCCAGAACTCGACCGGGCTGCCCGCGAAGTCGGCTTTGACACCGAGCGACTTAAGTCTCTCAACCACCTTTGCGTTTGCCCCGCCAGGCTTGGCGATGCCGGAGAAGTCTCCCTTCACGTCGGCCATGAACACCGGCACGCCGAGCGCCGAGAGGCGCTGCGCGATCGCCTGCATGGTGAGGGTCTTGCCGGTGCCGGTGGCGCCGGTGATCAGGCCGTGGCGATTGGCCAGCGCCGGCAGCAGCGAGAGCTCGGTCTTTTCATTCCTGGCCAAAAGCATGCGTAAAATTATTGCATGGCAGGCCATAGCAAGTGGGCGAACATCAAGCACCGCAAGGCGGCGGCGGACGCCAAGAAAGGCAAGGTGTTCACGCGGCTGATCAAGGAGATCACGGTGGCCGCGAAGCTCGGCGGCGGCGATCCGAACACCAACCCGCGGCTGCGCCTGGCGATGGACAAGGCGCGCGAAGCCAACATGACGAAGGACAGCGTGCAGAACGCGATCAAGCGCGGCAGCGGCCAGCTCGACGGCGTG
This sequence comes from Burkholderiales bacterium, assembly GCA_035251855.1. Lineage (GTDB taxonomy): Bacteria > Pseudomonadota > Gammaproteobacteria > Burkholderiales > SG8-39 > SCGC-AG-212-J23. The sequence goes on from DATFDV010000240.1 coordinate 10,024, forward strand.
TCCTACGAGGAGGTGCGCTACGAGGGCTACGGCACCGGCGGCGCCGCGGTGATGGTCGATTGCCTCACCGACAACCGCACGCGCACCGTGGCGGAAGTGCGCCACGCCTTCACCAAGAACGGCGGCAACGTCGGCTCCGACGGCTCGGTGGCGTACCTCTTCAAGCACTGCGGGCAGTTCCTGTTCGCGCCGGGCACCAGCGAGGACCAGGTGATGGAGGCCGCCATCGACGCCGGCGCCGAGGACGTGGTGCGCAACGAGGATGGCTCGGTCGAGGTGATCTGCGCGCCGGCGGACTTCACCGCGGTCAAGCAGGCGCTGGACAAGGCCGGCCTCAAGCCGGAACTGGCCGAGATCACGATGAAGCCCACCGCCGAGGCCGCGCTGGCGGGCGACGATGCGGCGCGCATGCGCCAGCTGCTCGAGGCGCTGGAGAACCTCGACGACGTGCAGAACGTCTACACCACCGCGGTGGTCGACTGAAAATCCTGGGTATCGACCCCGGCCTGCAGGTGACCGGGTTCGGCATCGTCGAGTTCAGCAACAACAAGCTTCTCTACGTGGCGAGCGGTTGCGTCAAATCCGGCGCCGGCGACCTCGCCACGCGCCTCAAGGCGATCCTCGAGGGGCTGAACGAAGTCATCGCCGCGCACGCGCCGGGCGAAGTGGCGGTGGAAAAGGTATTCGTCAACGCCAATCCGCAATCGACCCTGGCGCTGGGGCAGGCGCGCGGCACCGCGATCTGCGCCGCGGTGATCGCCGGCCTGCCGGTCTCCGAATACACCGCGCTGCAGGTCAAGCAGTCGGTGGTCGGCAACGGCCACGCCGCCAAGGAACAAGTCCAGCACATGGTGAAGCGCCTGCTTTCGCTGCCCGGCGACCCGGCGCCGGACGCCGCCGACGCGCTCGCCTGCGCGATCTGCCATGCGCATGGCCATCGCCTGGGAATGCATTCCGGTTTCCGGATGAAGAAAGGGCGGCTGGTGTGATCGGCCGACTGACGGGGAAGCTGGCGGGCAAGCAGCCGCCGCAGGTGCTGATCGACGTCGGCGGCGTGGCCTACGAGCTCGACGTGCCGATGAGCACCTTCTACAGCCTGCCGGCGAGCGGCGAGGCGGTCAGCCTCTACACCCACCTGGTGGTGCGCGAAGACGCGCATACGCTCTACGGCTTCGCCACGCTCGAGGAGCGCAGCGTGTTCCGCCAGCTGATCCGCATCTCCGGCGTCGGGGCGCGCACCGCGCTCTCGGTGCTGTCGGGCATGTCGGTCGCGGACCTCTCGCACGCGATCACCATGCAGGAGGCGGCGCCGCTGACCCGCATCCCGGGCATCGGCAAGAAGACCGCGGAGCGGCTGCTGCTCGAGCTGAAGGGCAAGCTCGCCGAAGCGAGCACCGCGGGCGGCGGCGCCCAGCATGCCTCGGACGTGGTGAACGCCCTGGTCGCGCTCGGCTATAGCGACAAGGAAGCGCTGTCCGCAACCAAGGGACTGGCGCCCGGGGTGCCGGTGGCCGAGGCCATCCGCGCCGCCCTCAAGGCCCTGGCGAAGTCCTGAGCAGGAACTAGGTCACCTGGTGCCCTCCCAGCGTTGCGTTGCTGCAACAGCGGCGCAGCCTATTTGGCGCCGGAGCGGTCGTAGTGCACTTGCGTAGGCCAGGGGCGCCCCTGCGCCCTCCTAAGCTGGCTGCGCGTGATCCACGCCAAAAACGAAAGGAAGTCTCATGACCAAGAAATGGCTAGTAGCGATGCTCGGCTCCGCCGCGCTGACCGTGTCCGCGGGCGCGCTCGCCCAGCAGACGTTTGTGCCGGGTTTCTATGTCGGCGCCGAAGTGGGGCAGGCGGACTTCGGCAGCGAGGATGACACCGCATTCAAGCTCATCGGCGGCTACCAGTTCCACCGCAATGTCGCGGCCGAGGCCGGCTACGGCATGCTGTTCGACAAGGAGGGTGCCGAAGTCACCGCGCTTGAAATCGTCGCCGTGGGCATGTTCCCGGTGATGGACAAGCTTTCGGTGATCGGCAAGCTGGGCTTCGCCAATGTCGAAGTCGACACCACCGCGGGAAGCGATGACAAGACCGAGCTCACCTACGGTGTCGGCGTGCAATACGACTTCACGCGCAACCTCGGCGCCCGCGCGCAATGGCAGCGCTATGACACCGACAACGAAGTCGACCTGTTGAGCGTCGGCATCCTCTACAAGTTCTGATTCAAGAAAAACAGGCAATCAGGGAGGTTTGACGCCCCGGCTGGTCCGGGGCGTTTTTGTTTTTGCTGCGCCGTACTCAGGGCTGCGCCGTTGCTATTCGGCAACACCAAGGCGGGTTTGGAGCGCCAAAGGCGCGGGGTGAAGGATTCCCGGCGCGAGACCGTTGTAGTGTCAGCGCCGACCCGGTCTTTCAACCAATGAGGAGCGACATGAAAGCGCAATTAGCGATTCTCAGTCTGGCAGCGGCGTTCGCTAGCCCGGTGCTCGCGCAGGACGTCGGTTTCTACGTCGGGGCCCATATCGGGCAGTCGGAAGCGGGTGATTCGTGCACCGGGGTGGGTGGAGGTGTCTCCTGCGACGACAAGGACACGGCCTGGCGGATCCTGGGTGGCTACCAGTTCAACCGGAACTTCGCGCTGGAGTTTGGCTATAACGACCTCGGCGAGGTTTCTGCGAGCGCCCCAGGTGCGAACGTGACTATCGAGACCACGGCTTGGGAGCTCGTTGGAGTCGGCATGCTGCCGCTCGCCGACAGGTTCTCTGCGTACGGGAAAATCGGCCTGTATCGTGCGGAAACCGACGCCACCGTCAACGTGCCGGGATTCAGCTCTTCATCAGAATCGAATACGGACCTGACCTTCGGCATCGGCGCTCGCTATGACTTCACCAGGAGCGTGGGCGTACGCGCCGAATGGCAGCGATATCAGGATGTGGGCGGCGGAGACATCGGCGAAGACGATGTGGACGTGATCAGCATCGGCGTGATCTTCCGGTTCTGATCGCCGATCCCGCAATCGGTGACCAAGACGGGCGGTGTCGGCCGCCCTTTTCTTGGTCGCAAGCGCCCGCAAAAGGTTAGTGGTAGTGTTCGCGACCATCAACTCCAACAACAACAAGCGGGGGATGGCGATGAACGGCAAGGCAGCACTGGCGATTGTGGCGATGGCGGCGGCGCTGATCGCCGGCCCGGCGGCGGCGCAGGGCAGGGACCCGAGCGGCCTCTACCTCGGCGGCTCGGTCGGCTATTCGCAATACAAGGATGTCTGCAAGCGCTCAGCGGTGCCGTGCGACGATACCGACGACGCCTTGCGCCTGTTCGTGGGCTACCAGTTCAACCGCAATTGGTCGGCCGAGCTGGGCTTCGGCGATTTCGGCGACGCCACCGGACAGGGCGCCCTCGCCGGCGGGGGCACCGGCAGCTTCGAGTGGAGCTCGTACGCGTGGGACGCGACCGGCCTCGGGCACATCGGCATCGCGGGCGGCCTGTCGGTATTCGGCCGCCTGGGCGTCTATATGGGCCGCACGACTGTGGACCAGGAAGGGACCGGCTTCGCCAGCACGCACGACGCGAAGACGAATTCTGGCTTCACCTACGGTGCCGGGGTTGCCTACACCCTGGGCCGGTTCGGCCTCCGCGCCGAGTGGCAGCGCTACGACAACATCGGCACCAACAGCCTCGGTACCGACGAGGTCGACGTCTTCAGCGTCGGGGGCCTGTTCCGGTTTTGGTAGGGAGGGCGCCGACCGCCGGCGGCGAACTCGGCTAGCGCCGCCCGTGTCCAACGGGCGTGATCCTGGCCGGCCGCGCGCTTTCTGCCGCAACTGTGCTTCTCGCCTCCCAGGGCGTCCTTGCGCAGGCCGGGCCCTATATCGGCGGCGCCCTGGGCCAGTCCCAATTCAAGGAATGGTGCGACACCGGAGGTGTCACCACGCTCAGACTGGCGAACTGCGAGGACACCGACACCAGCTGGAAGATCCTGGGCGGCTACCGCTTCAACCGCTACCTCGCCGCCGAAGCCACCTACATCGATTGGGGTGAAGTAACCGCGACCGTTCTCGGCGGTGCGCAACCCGTGGATGTCGCGGCGGACCAGCGCAGCTACGGCCTCGCCGCCGTCGGCACCATCCCTTTAGGCGAGCGTCTGCAGCTCTTCGGCAAGGCGGGCTTCCTGCAGACCGAGCAGGACACCCGCCGCCTTCGGCCCAATCCGAGTACCGTGAGTCGCGACGAAACCGAGCTGCACTACGGCCTGGGCGTGAAGTACGCCTTCACCCGGAACTGGGCGCTGCGCGGCGAATGGGAGAACACCGACAAGCTGGAGGTCGAGATGCTCTCGATCGGGGCGGAATACCGGTTCTGAGGCGATTCTGCCGCTCTGGCAGAATCAGGCTGTGAGCGTAGAACCCGATCGCATGATCTCGGCGCGGCCCGTCTCGCCGCAGGAGGAGCAGTTCGAGCGCTCGCTGCGGCCCGGCACGCTCGCCGAGTACGTCGGCCAGGAGAAGGTGCGCGGCCAGCTGGAGATCTTCATCCAGGCGGCGAAGGGCCGCGGCGAAGCGCTCGACCACGTGCTGCTCTTCGGCCCGCCGGGCCTGGGCAAGACCACCCTCGCGCACATCATCGCCCGGGAGCTCGGCGTCAACCTGCGCCAGACCTCCGGCCCGGTGCTCGAGCGCCCCGGCGACCTGGCCGCGCTGCTCACCAACCTCGAGCCGAAGGACGTGCTGTTCATCGACGAGATCCACCGCCTGTCGCCGGTGGTCGAAGAGATCCTGTACCCCGCGCTGGAGGACTTCCAGCTCGACATCATGATCGGCGAAGGGCCGGCGGCGCGCTCGATCAAGCTCGATTTGCCGCCGTTCACGCTCGCCGGCGCCACCACGCGCGCCGGCATGCTGACCAACCCGCTGCGCGACCGCTTCGGCATCGTCGCGCGGCTGGAGTTCTACAGCGAAGCGGACCTGGCCAAAATCGTGCAGCGCTCCGCACGCTTGCTGCAGGTCGAGCTCGAAGACGAAGGCGCCAAGGAGATTTCGCGTCGCGCGCGCGGCACGCCGCGCGTAGCGAACCGGCTGCTCAGGCGGGTGCGCGACTATGCCCAGGTCAAGGCCGACGGCGTCGTCACCAAGGCGGTGGCCGACGCCGCGCTCAAGATGCTCGACGTCGACGCGCTCGGCCTCGACGTGATGGACCGCAAGCTGCTCCTCGCGGTGATCGAGAAGTTCGGCGGCGGGCCGGTCGGCCTCGACAACCTGGCGCACGCGGTGGGCGAGGAAGCCGACACCATCGAGGACGTGCTCGAGCCCTACCTCATCCAGCAGGGCTACCTGCAGCGCACGCCGCGCGGGCGCATCGCCACGCTTACGGCCTATCGGCATTTCGGCATCGTGGCCCCGAGCGCAGTCAAGGATCTCCTCTCCGACGCTTGAAAATCCCGGTCCGTGTGTATTACCAGGATACCGACGCGGGCGGCGTAGTCTTCCATGCGCAATACCTCGCGTTCATGGAGCGCGCCCGCAGCGAGCTGCTGAACGCGGCGGGCGTCGACCTGGCGAAATTCGTCGAGCGCCACGGGGTGCTGATCCTCGTGCACCAGATCCACGTGAAATATCACCTGCCGGCGCGGCTCAACGACCTGCTTTCGGTCGGCGCCGAAGTGGTTAAAATGGGCCGCGCCAGCTTCGTGTTCCGGCAGCGCGTGGAACGCGGCAGCGAGCTCCTGGTCGAAGCCGACGTGACGCTC
>DATFDV010000241.1:0-18788 GCA_035251855.1 Burkholderiales bacterium
GGTGAACGAACTGCTTCCGGCGGAACTGCCTGGGGCCTGCTCATTCTCGGGATGTGCGCCCTGAAGTGCCGGGCGCCGGACTACCTTAGTTGGAAATCAGCTTGGCAGAGCCTAAAAGCTTCAGATGTTGCTGTCAAGAAAGGCCGTGAGCTGGGACTTGGACAGCGCGCCGACGCGGGTCGCCTCGACGTTGCCGTTCTTGAACAGCATCAGGGTCGGGATGCCGCGGATGCCGAACTTGGCCGGCGTGAGCTGGTTCTCGTCGACGTTGATCTTGGCGATCTTCAGCCGGCCCTCGTATTCCTTGGCCACCTCGTCGAGGATCGGCGCGATCGACTTGCACGGCCCGCACCACTCGGCCCAGTAGTCGACCAGCACCGGGGTGTCGGACTTCAGGACCTCGGGCTCGAACGTATCGTCGGTGACGCGGCGGATGGAGGAAGTGGAATTGCCGGTGGTGGTGCTCGCCATGGACTCCTCGGGGATGGTGCGGGAAGACCTTTATTATGGGGTCGCCCGCCGAGGTTCCCAAGTACCGCCCGGGACGGGTGCTAAACTGTTGATTCTAATGACCTACGTCGTCACCGAGGCCTGCATCAAGTGCAAGTACACCGACTGCGTCGACGTCTGCCCGGTCGACTGCTTCCGGGAGGGGCCGAACATGCTGGTGATCGACCCCGACGAATGCATCGACTGCACGCTGTGCGTGCCCGAGTGCCCGGTGGAGGCGATCTTCGCCGAGGACGACGTGCCCGATGCGCAGAAGGAATTCACAGCGCTCAACGCCGATCTCGCCAAGTTGTGGAAGCCGATCATCGAGCGCAAGCCCGCGCCCGCCAATGCGGACGAATGGGCGAAAGCAAAAGATAAAAAGCACTTGCTCGAAAGAGAATAAGAAAAAAAATTCAGAAGCACCGCAGCAATTTGCGCAGCGCAAAACTTTCATGTCGTCGTTACGACCACATTCGTTTTGAAGTATGAGTCCGGCGAATTTTTTTTCCGGGAAGTCATACTTCTGCAAGCTTGATCGCGTAACCTAGCTCGGTCACCAAGGAGGCGCGAATGGAACAGGGAAGGCTTGCGTTCACCGCTGTATACCTCAAGTCGAATCATGGCTACATCGGCTTCATCGAGGAATTGCCCGGCGTGAACTCGCATGGCCGCACCCTGGACGAAGCGCGCGAGACGCTGCAGAAGCTCGCCGCGGTGGTGTTCGACGAAGAGCGCCGCGAAGCCGAAGAGATGATCGCCGGCAAGGACGTGGTGCGCGAGAACTTCGTGGTGCCGATCCCCCGCGTTCTCTAGCCGTCGCCCCCGCGAAGGCGGGGGTCCCGTTTGCTTCTACTTCTGCTGCAGCACCCAGCCCGCGAGGGCGTGCAGATCCTTGTCCGATAGCGCCGGGTTCGGCGGCATCGGCACGTTTCCCCAGTTCCCCTGGCCGCCGGCGCGGATCTTCGCCGCGAGGCGCGCCGCGGCGCCGGCGTCATCGGCGTATTTGGCCGCCACTTCCCTGAACGAAGGGCCGACCACGCGCTTGTCCACGGCGTGGCACGCCACGCAGCCGTTGGCGCCGAGCAGCTTCTGCATCGGATCGTCGCTCGCGCTCGCCAGCGTGTCGGCCGAGGGCGCCGGCGCCGGCTTCTCGCGGTTGTAGTACACCGAGAGGTAATCGAGGATCACGGCCATCTCCGCGTCCGTCATCGGCGTGCCGCGCTCCTTCATGTTCTTCAGGTTGTCGGCCCACTCGCCGCGCGAAAGCGGCGTGCGCCGGATGTGCTGCAGCTCGTGGCAGATCTTGCACTTGGTCTCGGTGAGCACCGAGCCCGGGCCGGAGATCAGCTTCTCCTCTCCGTGAACCGGTAAGACGCAGAGCAGCAGTAAAAAAAATCCGAGCTGCTTAAGCCTCAACAAGAACTCCGACGCGATGCCACCCGTTCCAGAAGTACCCCAGCGGATTCCACGCCGCGACCGCGGGCTGCGCATTGCCGGCCGAATCCCAGGCGCGCGCGAGGAAGGTGACATAACCCGGGCCGCTCGGCTGGTGCTCATAAGCGAAGGTGCGCCACGCGTACGGATGCAGCGACTGCGCCGGCGATAGCTGCGCGCGCCGCCAGGTCTTGCCCTCGTCGGCCGAAATTTCCACGCGCTCGACCGAGCCCTCGCCGACCCAGGCGCGGCCGCGCACGGTGAAGGGGCCTTTGACATGTGCGTTTGGCGCGGGCGAGGTGATGATGGATTTGATCGGCCAGGCCTCGGCCGACACCGCCTCGGGCGGCATCTTGGTGCCCGGCTCGATCGGACGCGGCGGCACGCGGTAGCTCGAGTCCATGTAAGTGCCCTTGAACGGCGCGTCGAGCACGGTGAGCGTGTGCAGCCACTTGGTGGAGGCCGAGCCGACCCAGCCGGGCACCACCAGGCGCAGCGGATAGCCGTGCACCCACGGCAGCGGGCCGCCGTTCATCGCCCAGGCGACGAGGGTGCTGTCGTCCATCGCTTTCTTCATCGGAATGGAGCGGATGACCGGCGCCGCGGTCGGCACCGGGCCGGGATCGCCGCCCTGGCCGGCCACGTGCACCGCGCCGGGTTTCACGCCCGCCGCTTTCAGCAGGTCGCTCAGGCGCACGCCGCCCCAGCTCGGGCAACCCATGCCGCCGGTCTCGAGCCACGGCGTGCCGCTCGCGCGCGGCTGGTACGCCGAGCGTCCGGAGCCCGCGCACTCGAGCATGCCCTGCATCGTGACGGTCCTGAAGTTTTTCGCCAAATCAAAAACGGAAAAATTCAATTCTTTATCCACCAGGCCCTTGATGGTCAGGGTGTGCTGGTTGATGTCGATCACCGGCGTAAGCAGGTTGTTGCGCACGAACATGCGCTCGCTCGGCGTGACGTCGAAGTCGTGCTCGTGCGCCGGCACGCTGCCGGTGAGCGGGCGCTCGGAATGGAACTGCATCGCCTTCGCCTTGTCCTGCTTGACCATCTCGTTGGAGATGGTCCCCGGCGGCTCGGACTGCGCCAGAGCTTTGCGCAGGGGAAGCGAGGCGAGGGCGCTGGCGCCGGCGGCTGCGGTGAGGAACTGGCGGCGGGATTCCTTGGGCTTCATAGGTAGGGGTCTCCTCCGGTCACTTTCCCGCTGAACACGCGGTAGGCGTAGAAAGTGTAGCCGATGATGAATGGCAGGACGATCAGCGTGCCGACCAGCAGGAACAGCAGCGCGCTCGGGTGCGCGGAGGCATCCCAGATGGTCATGCGGTCGATGATCACGAACGGGAACAGGCTGTAGGCGAGGCCGAGGAAGGCGAGCACGTAGATCGCCACCGAGCCGGCGAACGGCTTCCAGTCGGAGCGGCCGAGATTGATCCACACCCAGAGCCAGGTAAAGAAGGTGCCCAGCGGCAGAACCATCAGCCCGAGCGTGCGCGGGAAGTCGAACCACTTGTCGCGCACCGTCTCGCTGACCAGCGGCGTGCCCAGGCTCACCAGGCCGACGCCGAGCGCCACCCACGCGAGGCCCCAGCGCGCCCAGCCGATGGCCTTCGCCTGCAGCGGGCCGTCGGTGCGGTGCACCAGCCAGGTCGCGCCGAGCAGCACGTAGCCGCCGCACAGGCCGCCGGCCACGACCAGCGCGAACAGCCAGTAGCCGAAGCCGGGCGCGAAGCCGGTGATGTAGCGCCCGAGCATGAACCCTTGCGCGAGGCTGGCGAGCGTCGAGCCGGCCCAGAACAGCCAGTTCCACAGCTCGCGGTGCCAGCCTTCGGCCTTGATGCGGAACTCGAACGCCACGCCGCGCAGCATCAGCCCGACCAGCATCGCCGCCACCGGCAGGTACAGCGCGCCGAGGATCTCGCCGTGCGCCGCCGGGAACGCGACCAGCAGCAGGCCGATGCCGAGCACCAGCCAGGTCTCGTTCGCGTCCCAGAACGGCCCGATCGACGCCACCATGCGGTTCTGCTCGTCGCGGCCCGCCGCCGGCATCAGCATGCCGACGCCGAGGTCGTAGCCGTCGAGCACCACGTAGGCGAGGATCGCCGCGCCCATCAATATGGTGAAGACGATCGGCAGGTCGATGCTCATCTGGTGTTTGCCCCCTGTGAAGGGGGCCGTGAGCCTGCCGCGAAGCGGCAGGCGAGCGGGGGGTTTGGTTTTCGTGAAAAATTTCCCGAAAGGCAAACCTCCCGCTTGCTTCGCTCGCCGCCCCCCTTAACAGGGGGGTAAAAAAAGACGGCGGTCATTGGGCGCCTTTTCCGCTGAGGTGCGTGATCACCACCATGTAGGACAGCAGCAGCGCGGCGTAGGTCAGGATATAGGCGGTGAGGCTCGCGCCGATCTCGGCGCCGCTCGCCTCGCCCACCGCATCGGCGGTTCTCAGGATTCCGCTGACCAGCCACGGCTGGCGGCCGATTTCGGTGACCATCCAGCCGGCGAGGGTCGCCACCCAGCCGGAGAAGGTGAAGCCGGCGAAGCACCATAACAAGAATCGAGGCGGCGGACCGCGCGTCAGGATCAAAGTCCCGATCCAGGACAGCAACAACATCAGCACGCCCATCCCCACCATGACGCGGAACGCGAAGAACACCGGCGCGACCGGCGGATGGTCCTTGAAGGCATCGAGCCCTTTCAGCTCGGCGTTCGCATCGTGCGCGAGGATGAGCGCGGCGCCTTTCGGAATCATGATGGCGTAGTCGGTGCGCTTTTCCTTCTCGTTCGGGATGCCGAACAAGGTGAGCGCGGCGCCGCGCTCGGTCTTCCACAGCGCTTCGAGGGCGGCGATCTTCGCCGGCTGGTGCTTGAGCGTGTTCAGGCCGTGCAGGTCGCCGACCACGATCTGCAGCGGCACCAGCACCGCCGCGATGTGCACGCCGAAGCGCAGCGTCTTTGCCGCCGACGGGTCGTTGCGCGCCTTGAGCAGCCGCCATGCCGAGAGCCCGGCGACCAGGAACGACGCGGTGATGCCCGAGGCGAGCAGCATGTGCGTGAGGCGGTACGGGAACGACGGGTTGAAGATCACCGAGAGCCAGCTGCCGGCGATCAGCTGGCCGTGGTCCATGACGTGGCCGGCCGGCGTCTGCATCCAGGAATTGAGCGCCAGGATCCAGAACGCCGACAGCGTGGTGCCCGAGGCGACGATGATGGTGGAGGCGACGTGCACCCGGCCGGAAACCTTGTTCATGCCGAACAGCATCACGCCGAGGAAGGTGGCCTCGAGGAAGAAGGCGGTGAGCACCTCGTAGGCGAGCAGCGGCCCGGCGACGTTGCCGACCTTGTTCATGTAGCCCGGCCAGTTGGTGCCGAACTGGAAACTCATGGTGATGCCCGACACCACCCCCATGGCGAAGGTGAGCGCGAACACCTTCACCCAGAGCTTGTAGGTGCCGAGCCACGCCGGATCGCGCGTGCGCTCGTAGCGCAGGCGAAACACCACCAGCAGCCAGGCGAGGCCGATGCTGATGGTCGGAAACAGGATGTGGAAGGAGATGTTCAGCCCGAACTGGATGCGGGCGAGGAGCAGCGCTTCTTCCATACGGCCTACTATACTGGCGCGGTGAAAACCCAGGAACAGAAAGCCGCGGCATTCCGCGCGCTTCATGAACGCGCCGGCGCTTTTATCATCCCGAATCCCTGGGACGCCGGCACCGCGAAGCTGTTCGCCGCGCTCGGCTACGAGGCCCTGGCGACGACCAGCCTCGGCGCCGCAAGTTCCCTCGGGCAACGCGACGGCGGGATAACTCTTCGCCAGGCGCTGGACAACTGCGCGGTGATCGCCGGCGCGACCGAGCTGCCGGTGAGCGCGGACCTGGAGAATTGCTACGCGCGCGATCCGCGCGAGGCCGCGCAGACCATTCGCCTTGCCGCCGAGGCGGGCGTGGTCGGCGGCTCGATCGAGGACTCGAGCGGCGAGGAGCGCGCCCCGATCTACGATTTCCAGCTCGCGGTGGAGCGCGTGCACGCGGCAGCCGAAGTAGCGCGCTCGCTCGGCTTTGGGTTCGTGCTCACCGCGCGCGCCGAGAATTTCCTCCACGGCAAGCCGGATCCGGACGACACGATCCGCCGCCTGCAGGCGTTCGAGAAGGCCGGCGCCGACGTGGTCTACGCGCCGGGACTGCGCGACCTGGCGACGATCCGCACCGTGGCTGCGTCGGTTACGCGGCCGCTCAACGTGGTGGTGGGCATGCTCGAGCCCGGCATTACGGCGCAGGACCTGGCGCAGGCCGGGGTCAAGCGCATCAGCATCGGCGGCGCGCTTTGCCGGCTCGCGCTGGCGCACGTGATGAAGGGCGCGCGCGAAATGAAGGAGCAGGGCAGCTTCACCTGGCTGGCGCAGATGATGCCGGCCCAGGAACTGAAACGGATCTTCTGACCATGGAAAAAAACCTGCGCCGCGTGGCCATCCTCGGCGGCACGCGCATTCCCTTCGCCCGCGCGAACGGTGCTTACAACGAAATCGGCAACCAGCAGATGCTCACCGCCGTCATGAGCGCCCTGGTAGAAAAATATGACCTGAAAAACCAGAAGCTGGGCGAAGTCGCAGCCGGGGCGGTGATCAAGCACTCGCGCGACTGGAACCTCGCGCGCGAGTCGACGCTCGGCAGCGGGCTCCATCCGGAGACGCCGGCCTACGATCTGCAGCGCGCGTGCGGCACCAGCCTGTCGGCGGTGGCGCAGCTCGCCAACCGCATCGCGCTCGGCGAGATCGACTGCGCGATCGCCGGCGGCGCCGACAGCGCGAGCGACATCCCGCTGGGCTACAGCCCGAAGCTGCAGCGCACCGTGCTCACCTTGGTGCGCGGCAAGTCGTGGGGCGACAAGCTCTCCACCATCGGCAGCCTGCGGCCCGGCGACCTCGCCCCCGCCGCGCCGGGCATCGCCGAGCCGCGCACCGGCCTGTCGATGGGCCAGCACTGCGAGGAGATGGCGAAGGAATGGCAGATCCCGCGCTTGCAGCAGGACGAGATCGCGCTCGCCAGTCACAAGAATGCCGCAGCGGCGTGGCAGGCGCGATTCTTTGACGACCTCGTCATCCCGTTCGGGGATTTGCAGCGCGACAACAACGTGCGCGGCGATACCTCGCTCGAGAAGCTGGCGATGCTGAGGAATGCCTTCGACTCGAGCCCCGCCGGCACGCTCACCGCCGGCAACAGCTCGCCCCTTACGGACGGGGCTGCTTGCGTGCTGCTGGCATCAGAAGACTGGGCGAGGGCCCGCAGTATCCCGGTCCAGGCCTACCTCACTCATGCCGAAACCGCCGCCGTCGACTTCGTCGGCATGAGCGGCACCAAGGAAGGCATGCTGATGGCGCCGGCCTACGCGGTGCCGCGCATGCTCGACCGCGCCGGCCTCACGCTGCAGGACTTCGACATCTACGAGATCCACGAGGCCTTCGCGGCGCAGGTGCTGTGCACGCTGAAAGCGTGGGAGTCCGAGCGCTTCTGCAAGGAGAAGCTCAATCGGGCGCCGTTGGGATCCATCGACCGGACCAAGATGAATCCCAAGGGCTCGAGCGTCGCGCTCGGCCATCCCTTCGCCGCCACCGGCGCGCGCATCGTCGCCACCCTCGCCAAGCAGCTCGCCGAGCGCGGCTCCGGCCGCGGCCTGATCTCGATCTGCGCCGCCGGCGGGATGGGGGTGACGGCGATCCTCGAAAGATAGATCGGGGGTTCTTCGGTTCATCCGTTGATTACAATCTGCCATCGCAAATCATTTCCCCCGCCTGTTCAGCCCGCTGAAGCTCGGCGCCCGCACGCTGCGCAATCGCATTGCGCTGCCGGCGACGCTGACCAATTTCGGCGCGGCCCATCGCGTTACCGAGCGCTGGATCGACTTTCTCGCGGCGCGTGCGAAAGGCGGCGCGGGAATGATCATCAGCGAGATCATCGCGGTCGACCCGGCGGCGCTTGCCCATGGCGCCATCGTCACCGGCTATGACGCCGCCAACGAGGACGGGTTCAAGCGCACCGCGGCAGCCGTCGAAGGCGCCGGCGCCTGCCTAGTCGGCCAGCTCTGGCACCCGGGGCGCCAGCAGCTGTGGAGCCCGGTGCACTCGCCCAAGGGCATCTCCGACCAGCCCGACGCCTACAGCTGGACGGTCCCGCACGTCATGAGCACCGACGAGCTGCGCCGGGTCGGCGACGAGTATGTGGCCGTCGCCGAGCGGCTGAAGCGCTGCGGCTTCGGCGGCGTCGAGCTGCACGGCGCGCACGGCTATCTCATCACGCAGATCCTCTCGCCCTGGTCGAACCGGCGCACCGACCGCTACGGCGGCACGCTCGAGAACCGCATCCGCTTCGTGCAGGAAGTGGCGGCGGCGATCCGCCAGCGCTGCGGAGGCGATTTCGTCGTCGGCCTCAAGCTGCCCGGCGACGAGGGGGTGGCGGGCGGCATCGACCCGGCGGAGGCGGCGCGCATCACCGCCGCGCTCGCGGGCGGGCTCGATTATTTCGCCTACAGCCAGGGCAATTTCACCGTGAGCCTCGAGAACCACGTGCCGGACATGCATTTCCGGCGCGGGCATTTTCTCGCGATCCACAAGAAGCTGCGGCCGGTCGCGGCCGGCACCCCGGTGATGGCGATCGGCCGCATCGCCACGCCGGCGGAGGCGGAGGCGGCGCTCGCCGAAGGCGTGGGGGATCTCATCGGCCTCACGCGCGCGCTCATCGCCGATGCGGACTGGAGCGCGAAGGCGCGCGCCGGCGATGTCGACGAGATCCGTCCGTCGACCTATGACAACTTCGCCTGGGGCGAGATCCACGCCGGCAAGCCGCTGGCGGAAGTGCACAACCCTCAGCTGGGCGCGAAGGGCGAGTCGGGCTGGCGCCCGGCGCGCGCGCAGCAACGCCGCCGCGTCGTCGTGGTGGGTGCCGGGCCCGCCGGGATGCACGCCGCGCGCATCGCCGCCGAACGGGGGCACGACGTGACACTGCTGGGCGCTTCGCCGCACCTGGGCGGGAAGCTGCGCTGGGAGGCGGCGCTCCCCGGCCACGAGGAGTACGCAAACCTGATCGCCTGGATGGAGCGCCGGCTGCGCAGCGCCGGCGTGAAGCTCGAGCTCGGACGCAAGGCCAGCGCGGCCGACGTGCTCGCGCTCGCGCCGGAGCGGGCGATCGTCGCGACCGGCGCGCATCCGCGCCGGCCGGAGGGTTTCGATGGCGGCGGCTTTCCCGTTCGCGACTTTCCCGCACCTGCGAAAGGCGAAGGAACCGCGGTGCTGTTCGACATGGACCACAGCGCGGCGACCTATGCGGTGGCCGACGCCCTGGCGAAGCAGTACGCAAGCCTCGTGCTCCTCACGCCGCGCACGCAGCTTGCGCGCAACGTCAACTACTGCAGCGCGATCGGCGTATACCGGCGTCTCTACGAGGCGAATGCCGCGATCGTCACGGCGGCAGAGCCGGTCAAGCTGCACGACGGCGTGCTCACCTGGCGCAACGTCTTCACCGGGGCCACCGCCGACATCGCGAACGTCGGGCTGTTTCTCTGGGCCACGCCGCGCGTGGTGGACGACGCGCTCGCCGCGCCGCTGCGCGAGGCCGGCATCGATACGCGGCTCGCCGGCGACTGCATGGCGCCGCGCAATCTCTTCTGCGCGATCCACGAGGGCGAAGCGCTCGCCATGGCCCTCTAGCCCGGCGTGTTCGAACGCACGCTCAATGCGTTCTGGATCCTGCTGGGCGCCGCCGCGGCCGGCTACGCCTGGAGCCTGGGCCTGACCGGCCCCTCCGGTCCGGAAAGCGGTCTTTTCCCGCTGATCAGCGGGCTCATCATCATGGGCACCGGCATCGTGCTCGCCGCGAGCCCGTCGACGCGCGTGCGGGCGCCCGAGTTTCCGCGCGGCGCGCCGCTGCGGCGCATCGCCGGGATCATCGCCGGGCTCGCGTTCATGGCCATCGCCCTGCCGTACGCCGGCTTCGCGCTCACCGGCGCGCTCACCATGCTGGTCCTGCTGCGCACCACCGGCGACACGGGCTGGACCGGTTCCATCGTGCTCGCGCTCGCGTCGGTGGCGGCGGTGCTGTGGATCTTCGGCCACGTGCTGGGCATGGCGCTGCCGCGCGGCCCCTGGGGTTGGTGAGCGGTGGACCCGATCGGCGGCCTGCTCGGCGGTTTCGCCGTCATCCTGACGGCGCAGAACCTGTACCTGTGCCTGATCGGCAGCCTGATCGGCACGCTGGTGGGCGTGCTTCCCGGCGTGGGCCCGCTGGCGGCGCTCGCGCTGCTGCTGCCGGTGACCTTCACCCTGCCGCCGGTGGGCGGCATGGTGATGCTGTGCTCGATCTTCTACGGCGCCATGTACGGCGGCTCGACCACCTCCATCCTGCTCAACATTCCTGGCGAAGCCGCCTCGGTGGTGACCTGCCTCGACGGCCACCAGATGGCGCGCCAGGGCCGCGCCGGCGCCGCGCTCGGCATCGCCGCCATGGGATCGTTCATCGCCGGCACCATCGGCGTGGTGGTGATGACGTTCTTCGCGCCACTCATCGCCGCGGTGGCGATCCGCTTCGGGCCGCCGGAGAACTTCGGCCTGATGGTGCTCGGCGTGGTGTGCACTTTGTTCATGATCTCGGGCTCGGCGGTGAAGGGCGTGCTGATGGTGGCGCTGGGCTTTCTCGCCGCGGCGGTGGGCATCGACGTGGTCAACGGCCAGGAGCGCTTCACCTTCGGCTCGATCAACTTGAGCGGCGGGGTCGATCTGCTGTCGGTGGTCATCGGTCTCTTCGGCCTCACCGAAGTGTTCTTCAACGTCGAGCGCATGGCGAAGAGCACGGTGCTCGCCGAGCGCATCCGCAACCTGTGGCCGACCCTGGCGGACTGGCGCGCGTCGTGGCGGCCGATGCTGCGCGGCAGCGGCCTGGGCTTTACGCTGGGACTGATCCCCGGGGGTGGGCCGGTCACCGCCTCCTTCATGTCCTACATGCTGGAGAAGCGCATCGCCGCCGATCCGCAGCGCTTCGGCAACGGCGCGATCGAGGGGGTGGCCGGGCCGGAGTCGGCCAACAACGCCGCCGTGGCCGGCAGCATCATCCCGGTGCTTTCGCTCGGCATCCCCGGCAATCCGGTGACCGCGCTGCTTCTCGGGGCGCTGATCATCCAGGGCGTGCAGCCCGGGCCGCTGTTCATGACCCAGCGGCCCGACCTCTTCTGGGGCATCGTCGCCAGCCTGTACGTGGGCAACGTCTTCCTGCTGGTGCTCAACCTGCCCCTGGTCGGCCTGTGGGCGCAGCTCCTGCGGGTGCCCTACCGCGTGCTGTTCCCGGTGGTGCTGCTCCTGTGCGTGGTCGGCTCCTATTCGGCCAACAAGAACGTCTTCGACCTGTGGGTGATGCTGGGCTTCGGTCTCATGGGCTACGTGCTGCGCAAGCTCCGCTACGACCTTGCCCCCTTCGTCATTGCCTTCGTGCTCGCGCCTTTGCTCGAGCAATCGTTGAGACAATCGCTGGTCATGTCGCCCGATGGCGCTATGATTCTCGTGCAGCGCCCGGTAACCGCGCTGCTGCTGGCGGCGAGCGCCGTGCTCGCCGCTCTGATGTTCCGCCGCAAATCCAGTCCTTTGGGAGGAGGAGGCTCATGAAGCACGTCATTGCCGCATTCACGCTTCTGTTTTTCATGGTTTCAACCCCGGCGGCCGCACAAGGCGACGCCAAGGCCCAGCTCGCCAAGCAGAAACCGAAGGACTTTCCTTCGCAGCCGATCGAGTTCACGGTGGTCTATCCGGCCGGCGGCGGCATGGACGTAACCGGCCGCCTGCTCGCGAAGTACGTCGAGAAGTGGAGCGCCGAGCGCATCATCGTCAACAACCGCACCGGCGGCGCGGGCATGATCGGCCATTCGTATCTCGCCACGCAGGCAAAGCCCGACGGCCACACCGTGGGCGTGCTCGCCAACCTGGTCTGGGGCGACGCCATGCTGCGCGCGCAGGGCCGCTGGTCGCTCGACGCGCTCGAGCCGATCGGCTACCTCAATACCGACGCGCTCACCTGGGTCGGCCGCACCGAAGGGCCGTACAAGGGCTACTCGGTGAAGCAGATCGTGCAGGCGGCGAAGGACAAGCCTGGCACTGTGCGCGTGGCCACCGTTCCCGGCAGCATGTGGGAATACATCGTCGAGCAGATCGAGGCCGCGAGCGGCGCCAAGTTTCTGCGCGTGCCCTTCCAGGGCGGCGGCGCCGGCATCAGCGCGTTGGTGGGCGGCAACGTCGATATCGCGCAGGGCTTCTACTCCGAGTTCCGCGGACACCTCGACGGCGGCAAGGTCGCGCCGCTCGCCGTGGCTGCCGGGAGCCGCATGGACTTCCTGAAGGACATGCCCACCTTCAACGAGGCGCTCGGCGGCAACGAGTACATCTGGCAGGTCATTCGCTTCGCGGTGGTGCCGAAAGACACGCCGGCCGAGCGCAAGGCCTGGCTCGGCGCCGCGATCCGCGCCGCCATGCAGGATCCGGAGCTGATCGCCGAGTACAAGAAGTTCGGCGTGTTCTTCGATCCCAAGCTGGTGAACTCCAACAACCTGCCGCGCGATCTGGGCGCCTATGCGGAAGCGGAACGGCAGTTCTACCTGAAGACAGGCCGGCTGAAGTAGGAACGCGCCAGTGCAGCACAGCACGCAGCGCATCCTGACCACGCACACCGGCAGCCTGCCGCGGCCCGAGCGCCTCAAGCGCCTGTTCGTGGCGCGCGCCGGCGGCGAGAGCGTCGACCCGGCCCAGATCGCCGCGGCCGGCCAGGATGCGCTGCGCGCCATCGTGCCGAAGCAGGTGCAGGCCGGCATCGACGTGGGCAACAACGGCGAGCAGCAGCGCGAATCGTTCTTCCTGTACCTGCGCGAGCGCCTCACCGGGCTGGGCGGAACCTGGCAGCGCCCCTCCCGCGCCGACGTCGAGCGCTACCCGGAATTCAAGCAGCGCTGGCTGGAGCAGACCTCCACCAAGGGTCGCATCTCGCCCAACGAAGGACTGCCGATGGCTGTCGGCGAAGTGCGCTACACCGGCGCCGCGGCCATGGAAAGCGAATGCCGCGACTTCACCCGGGCTCTCGAAGAGAATCCGCAGGCTTTCGTCGAGCCTTTCATGAACGCCCCTTCGCCGGGCATCGTCGCCGCGGCGATCAAGAACCGCCACTACGACACCAACGAGAAATACCTGCACGCGCTCGCCGAAGCCCTGCGCGTGGAGTACCAGGCCATCGTGCGCTCCGGCTTCGTCCTGCAGATCGACGCCCCCGACCTCGCCCTCGAGCGGCACATCTCGTTCAAGGACCAGCCGGTCTCGAAGTTCATCGGCTTCGTCGAGAGCGTGGTCGCCGCCATCAACCACGCGGTGCGCGACCTGCCGCCCGATCGCATCCGCCTGCACGTGTGCTGGGGCAACTCCGAATCGCCGCACGATTGCGACGTCCCGCTCGAAGACATCCTCCCCGCCCTGCAGCAGGCAAAGGTCGGCGGCTTGGTCCTTCCGTTCGCCGGCCCGCGCCACGCGCATGAGTTCCGCTGCTTCGAAAAGCACCCCCTGCGCGACGACCAGATCCTCGTCGCCGGCGTGATCGATCCGCTCACCAACATCATCGAGCACCCCGAAGTCGTCGCCGACCGCATCGAGCGCGTCGCCGCCGTGGTGGGCGACCCCTCTCGCGTCCTCGCCGGCACCGACTGCGGCTTCGACACCTCCGCCGGCTGGGGCCGCGTCGCTAGCGACGTGGTCTGGGCGAAGCTGCGCACCCTCCGCGACGGTGCGCGGATCGCTTCAGCGCACCTCTTCCGCGAATAGCGGGCTGGGATTCAGAACGCGACGTCGAGTCCGAGCGACAGGCCCGACAGGCCCGCACGGATGCGCGAGTTGAGCGAGTCGTCGTCATCGTCCTCGCCCGCGCGCTGCGACACGATGCCCCACGAGACCAGACCCGCGCGCAGCGCGATGTTGCGCGCCAGCGCGTACGCGACGTGGACGTCCAGGCGCGCTGCACCGGTCACGCCCTCGCGCTCGCCTGAGCCGAACAGGGTGAGGCGCGACTGCAGGCTGGTGGAGGGCAGGAACTTCCAGACGATGCCGAAGCCGCCGACCAAGCCCCAGTTCTCGAGCTTGTCGGACGCGCTCATCGCCGCGGAAGTCGTGGTGAGATCCAGCGAGGCGATGCCGAGGCCGCCGATCGCCTCGATGCCGAATACTTTGCTCTCGCCGAAGAACCGCCGGTAGCGGTACGCCACTTCCAGGAAGCCGAAATCGAACTCATGCTGCAGAGTGCCCGCCGTGTCGAAGACCCGGCCGCCGAACACCACCACCGGCTGTCCGACGCTCAGGGTTTGCGTGTCCTCCCCCGAGCCGCCCGAGAGCCCGATCTCGATGCCGTGCCCGCTATGCGGCACCGCGGGCCCTTTCCAGCCGGGCTCTCCGGCGATATTGAAGCTCAGCCGCAGCGAGCCGACGCCCGAGGTGCGATCGAGGGCCTCGATGTCTTGCTGGGCGGCGGCGCTGCTGCAGACGAGCGCAGCCAGCAATACGGTTAGCACTCTCACGGTGAACCCTCCCTTAGGGTCTTTGATTCTTAAGTGTAGCTAAACTCGGAAGCTCCATGCTTTCCAAGCCCGATCTCTTCGCGCGCCTGGCCGAGGGCCATGCCGCCGGCGTGACCGTAGTCACACCCAACAAGCGCCTTTCGCAGGCGCTGATGGCGGAATTCGATGCGTTTCAAATCGCAAAGGACCTCAAGGTCTGGGAAGCGCCCGACATCCTGCCCTTCGGCGCGTTCGTCGAGCGCCTGTGGGAGGACGCGCTGTACAGCGACCTGGGTGAAAAACTTCCGCTTCTCCTCACGCCGGCGCAGGAGCAGCACCTGTGGGAGCAGATCCTCAAGGAGGCGACTTTCCTGCTGAAGGAAGGCGCGGCGCGCCAGGCCCGCGAGGCGTGGCGCCTGCTGCACCAGTGGCGCATCCGCATCGGCACCGCCACCGAAGACGCTCTCGCGTTTTCGCGCTGGGCTGCCGAATACGAGAAGAAAACCGCAGGCGAGGTCGAGGCCGCCCGCCTGCCCGACCTGATGGCGCAGCATCTCGCGAGCCTCAAAACGCCGAAGCTGCTGGTCGCCTACGCGTTCGACCTCCTGCCGCCGCAGACCGAAGAATTTCTGAAGAAGTTTGAATTCGTTCAATCTGCCCCCGAAGGGCTTACCGGTTCATCTGCTCGCATCTCGTACCCCTCCGCCACCCAGGAGATCGAAGCCGCGGCGAAGTGGGCGCGCGCGCGGCTGGAAGAAGGCAAAAAGCGCATTGGGGTTGTCGTCCCCGACCTTTCCACACAAAGATCCCATGTCATCCGCACCTTTTCGCGCGTGATGCAGCCCGGCTACAACCTCCCCGCGCAGGCCGTCATCCCCGCGAAGGCGGGGACCGCGATGCCGTTCAACATCTCCCTCGGCCGCGCGCTTTCCTCCTATCCCCTCGTGCATTTCGCCCTCGGCCTCATCGAGCTCGCCTTTCACACGGTGGAATTCGACCAGGCGAGCCACCTCATCCGCTCGCCGTTCCTCGGTGGCGCCGACACCGAGCTCGGCCGCCGCGCATCGCTCGACGTAAAACTCCGTCGTGATGCCGAGGCGACCATTTCGTTGCCGAAGCTGATTGCCGGCGCCGAACCAGCTCCCCTTCTACGCAAGCACCTCGAGCAGATGTTCGAGATCACCAAGACGCGTCCTGCGTCCCCCGCCGAGTGGGCGCGCCACTTCTCCGCGCTGCTCGAAGCCGCCGGCTTCCCCGGCGAGCGCGCGCTCGACTCCGACGAGTTCCAGACCCGCGCCAAGTGGCACGAGATGCTGGGCGAGCTTTCGAAGCTGGAACGCATCGTTCAGAGCTTTTCGTTCTCTCAAGCATTTTCATTCCTGCAACAGCTCTGCGAAGCCACGCTGTTCCAGCCCGAGTCGCCCGATGCGCCGATCCAGGTGCTCGGCGTGCTCGAGTCGGCGGGCCTGCGCTTCGACTGCCTGTGGGTGAGCGGGCTCACCGACGAAGCCTGGCCGCTCACCGCGCGGCCCAATCCCTTCATCCCGATCGCCGCGCAGAAGAAAGCCGGCATCCCGCAGGCGAGCGCGGAAGCCTCGGCCGCGCTCGACAAGCGCCTCACCGAGGAATGGAAGTGCGCGGCCGCCGAGGTGGTGTTCTCCTGGCCGGCGAAAGACAAGGACAAGGACCTCGCGCCCAGCCCTCTAATCGCAGACGTAGCCCTTGTCGTCCCCGCGCAGGCGGGGACCCCGTTTGCAGTTCCCGACTTCCCCCGATACCGCGACTTGATTTTCTCTGCCCGCAAGCTCGAGACCTTCGAGGACCGCAAAGCACCGCCCGTTTCCCCCGGCAAGGTGCGCGGCGGCACGCGCGTGCTCGCCGACCAGGCGGCGTGCCCGTTCCGCGCCTTCGCCAAATGGCGCCTGTCCGCCGTGGAGCTGGAAGAGCCCGAGTCCGGCCTCGACCCGCGCGATCGCGGCAAGCTGCTCCACGCCCTCATGCGCGAGATCTGGACTCGGTTGAAAGATTCGAATTCACTGAAAAGCGATACGGCAGCGGCCATCTCGGAATCCGCCGAAGCCGCCGTCAAGGAAATGGGCCTCGAAGGCCGCTTCGCCGAGCTCGAGCGCGAGCGCCTGGGCAAGCTCGCGCGCGAGTGGCTGGACATCGAGCGCCGCCGCGCGCCGTTCCAGGTCGCTGCCGTAGAAGAAAAACGCGAGATCAATGTCGCCGGCCTGAAGTTCGAGTCGCGCATCGACCGCATGGATGAGTTGGAGGACGGCGGCCACGTCCTCATCGACTACAAAAGCTCGCGCATGCTCACGCCGAAGCAGTGGGACGGCCCGCGTCCCGACGACCCGCAGCTGCCGCTGTATGCCGTCGCCGCGCCCGAGGACCTTGCCGCGGTGGTGTTCGCCAGGATGCGCCCGGGCGAGATGCGCTTCATGGGCTATTCGAAAACCGAGCGCGCGCTGCCCCGCGTCGAGGTCTACCGCGACTGGCAGAAGCTACTCGACACCTGGAAGCGCGACGCCGATGCGCTCGGCAAGTCCTTCGCCACCGGCGAGGCGCCGGTCGATCCCAAGGAAGGCCTGAAGACCTGCCGCATGTGCGAGCTGCACACGCTATGCCGCGTTTACGAGAAGTTTGGGATTGCCGGGGAGGAGGGCACTTGAGACTGGAAGCCTGTCCTCCAAGGGATGTTGCGGCGAACTGGGTGGTCGACTTCAGGTCGCGATTTGCGACCACATCCCACACGGACGACTAGTGGCCGCCGCCATCCCCGACCAGGCCGCCCGCACCGCCGCGCTCGACCCGCGGCGCTCGTTCATCGTCCAGGCGCCCGCCGGCTCCGGAAAGACGGAGCTGCTGGTGCGCCGCTACATCGAGCTGCTAAAGACGGTGGAGAAGCCCGAGGAGATCGTCGCCATCACCTTCACCATCAAGGCGGCGGCGGAAATGCGCGAGCGGGTGTTGAAGGGAATCCATTCCCCGGAGATCGCGCATCGCCTTCGCATCCAGACCATCGACGCCTTCTGCGCCGGCCTCACGCGCCAGATGCCGGTAGTGTCGGGCTTCGGCGCCCAGCCCGGCGTGGTGGAAGACGCCCGCGATTACTACCGCGAGGCCGCGCTCAGAACGATCAACGAGCTTTCGCCCGCCGCCTGCCGCCTGCTGCTGCACCTCGACAACAACGTCCACACCGCGGTGTCGATGATCGCCGGCATGCTCGCCAAGCGCGACCAGTGGCTGCGCAAGACCGGCCAGGCGCCCACCCGGTCCGAGCTCGAGCGCAGCCTGCAAGCCGAGCGCGCCCGCATCCTGGCCCACGCGCGCACGCTGCATCCAAAAGCTTCGATCGAGTTCGCCACCGCGGCGCTCACCCAGAACTACACCTGGCGCGTTCGCGGCAACCCGATCCTCCCCGAGCAGCAGACCGAGCCGATCCGCCAGGCGCTCGAAGCGCTCCTGCGCATGCCCGAGGAGCGCTACACCGACGAACAGTGGCAGACGCTCGGCGCGATCCTCGAGCTCCTGCCGCTCGCTGCTGCGCACCTTAAGTTGGTGTTCGCCGAGGACGGCGAGACCGACTTCACCGAAGTGGCGCAGGCCGCGGTGCGCGCGCTCGGCACGCCGGAAGAGCCGACCGACCTCCTGCTCGCACTCGACACGCGCATCAAGCACATCCTGGTCGACGAATTCCAGGACACCTCGTACTCGCAGTTCGAATTGATAGAGAGACTGACTTCGGGCTGGCAGCCCGACGACGGCCGCACGCTGTTCCTCGTCGGCGACCCGATGCAATCGATCTACCGCTTCCGCGAAGCGAAGGTCGCGCTCTTCCTCCAGGCCTGGGAGCAGGGCATCGGCAGCGTCGCCCTCACGCCACTCACGCTGAGCACCAATTTCCGCTCTCAGGCCGGCCTGGTCGACTGGTTCAACACCGCCTTCCCGCACATCCTGCCGCGCGAGGCCGACCCCGCCTCCGGCGCCGTGCCCTATTCACCCGCCGCGCCCAAGCCCGATGCCCGGCGCGGCGACGCAGCGGTTTGGCACCAAGTGAGTAGCCGCACCGACGAAGCCGCGCGCATCGTCGAGCTGGTCCGCAACGCCGAAGGCACGAAGGCTCTCCTCGTGCGCAACCGCCTCGCGCTCGCCGATATCGTCCCCGCGCTGAAAGCCGCCGGCATCCGCTACCGCGCGATCGAGATCGAGCAGCTCGGCGAGAAGCAGGTGGTGCAGGACCTCTACGCAATAACAAGAGCGCTCCTGCACCTCGGCGACCGCATCGCCTGGCTCTCCCTCCTGCGCGCGCC
>DATFDV010000242.1:0-2728 GCA_035251855.1 Burkholderiales bacterium
CTATTCTAAAGCTAATCGCCGGATTGCCAGAGCTTTCGCTGGCGCCCGAGGATATAGAGGCGCTTGTCGAGGCTCACACTTCGGCCCTGCGCACGCTTGAGATCGACAGCGACGGCCCTGAGGCCGCGTGGGTGGCGGAGCAGGTGATCGCCGTTGCAAAACTCGGCGAGCGCGATCCTGCACAGATCAGCGAGTTGGTGGTCGCATCTGTTCGCCCCAAGCGATCAAAGCGGGGCTGAGCACTCCGCGACCTGCAATCGCTTTATGCTTCGGACTCTCACGTGGGAGACCGAGGCAGCCCGGCCCGATCCCAGCCTGTCGCGCGCCATGGAAAATTGCCCCCTCGGCGTCACGAGGAATTGCCCCCTCCTTTGGATAACCGAGGAGAGAGCGAATGACCGAGAACCGAATCACGGAAATCCCATCGTGGAGTGATCCACGGGGGCAGGTGATGAAGACGCCGGACGACGTGGCGGAGATGTTGCGGCTGAAGGCGTGCGGGTGGGGACTGAAGCGGATTGCGCGGCATCTGGGCTGCAGCCATCACACGGTGAAGGCCTACGTGGCGGCGGGCGGCGTGAAGCCGTTCAAGTCGCCTGAGCGCCCGAAGCGGCTCGATGGCCTCGAGGATTGGCTGCGCGAGCGGTTCATTCGGCATCGCGGCAATGCGGATGTGGTTCGCCAGGACCTGTTGGCCGAGCACGGGGTGGCGGTGAGCCGGCGAACGCTGCAACGCGCGGTTCAGGCCTACCGTCAGGCGCTGAAGGCCGAGGCGCTGGCGACGACGCGGTTCGAGACGCCGCCGGGTCGCCAGCTGCAGATCGACTTCGGCGAGCGTCTGGTCGAGATCGGCGATGCGAAGATCAAGGCCTTCGTATTCGTGGCGACGCTCGGACATTCGCGGCGCCTGCATGTGCGTTCGTTCCGGGCGGAGAAGCAGGAGCACTGGTTCGCCGGGCTGGAGAGCGCGTTCACGACCTTCGGCGGGGTGCCGGAGGAGGTTCTGATGGACAATCCGCGGGCGCTCGTGGTGCGCCACGACGCGGTGAGCCGGTCGGTCCAGTTCAACGACAAGCTGATCGCGTTCGCGAAGCATTGGGGCTTCCGTCCTGTCGCCTGCGCGCCGTATCGGGCGCGCACGAAGGGCAAGACGGAAAGCGGCGTCGGCTACGTGAAGAAAAACGCGATCGCGGGGCATCGCTTCGCGAGCTGGGAGGCCTTCGAGGCGCATCTCGCCAAGTGGGAGCGCGAGGTGGCGAACGTACGTATCCACGGCACGACCGGGGAAGCGCCGATCGCCCGCTTCGAGCGTGCCGAGGCGCACCGATTGAAGCCGCTCGGCGGGCGGCCGTCGTTCGGATCGTTGCGCGAACTGACCCGCGTCGTCGGCAACGATTGCGCCGTTGAGATCGACACAAACAGCTACTCGGTGCCGTGGCGGCTGATCGGCGAGCGGGTGGCGGTGACGGTGGCGGCCGGCGAGGTGCGCATCCGCCATGGCGTGCGCGAGGTTGCAGTCCACAAGCAATCGGAGGGTCGCCGTCTGCGGATTGTCGATTCCGCCCACCTAGACGGTGTTGTCGGTCGCGCTGGCGCCGTCTGCCGAGTGGAGATCGCGGCACGGACGGAGCCGGCGGCGTCTCCACCACCCTCGTTGTTGCGTCCTCTTACCGAATACGAAGCAGCGGTCGGAGGGAGCTTCTGATGGCGCGGGCAAAGAAAGCAACCGAAGCACCGACCGATCCGCTCGACGTGATGCTAGCGCGATTGCAGCTCTCCGGCATCCGCGACCAGCTCGACAGCCTGCTCGACGAGGCAGCGCGCGCCAACCTGTCGGCGCGTGAGACGCTAATCCTGCTGTGCGAGCGTGAGATCGCCCGCAAGGATCACCGCCGCATCGAGATGGCGCTGAAGCTCGCGCACTTCCCGGCCGTGAAGGAGCTTGCGGGCTTCGACTTCGAGGCACAGCCGTCGATCGATCCGAAGCAGATCCGCGACTTGGCCGCGTCACGCTGGATCGCCAACGGCGAGAACGTGCTGCTGCTCGGCCCGCCAGGTGTCGGCAAGACGCATTTGTCGATTGCGCTTGGGCGGGAGGCGATCCTGGCCGGATACACGGTGCAGTTCACGACAGCGACGACGCTGGTCGCTGGCCTCGCCAAGGCGTACGGCGAGCGGCGGCTGGACGAGAAACTGCTGGCGCTGTCGAAGCCGAAGCTGCTGATCATCGATGAGCTCGGCTATCTCCCGCTGGAGCCAGATGCGGCGCACCTGTTCTTCCAGCTGGTCAGCCGGCGCTACGAAACCGGCGCCATGCTAATCACGTCGAACCGCAGCGTTGCCGAATGGGGCACCGTGTTCGCCGATCCGGTGGTCGCGACCGCAATCCTCGACCGGCTCTTGCACCACAGCCACGTGCTGACCATCCGCGGCGACAGCTACCGGCTCCGCGCCAAACGAAAGAGCGGCCTCATCAAGCCGTTCGCCGGTGACGGGCCTCCGGTCGGCTCCGCCTCCCTCCGACCCGTCACCGGCGAAACCAACCTTCAACCGAGATCATGAACCCGAAGGGAGGGGGCAGTTCTTCATGACGCAAAAGCGCAGTTCCGGATGGCGTTTGACACGAGGGAGGTCGGCGCCGCTGGCGTGACACCCGCTCGCGCATCCTGTTCTTGAGCTTCGGCGACAAATCGAAATCCCTTACGGGCGACGGTCCGGATAAATCGCT
>DATFDV010000243.1:0-4259 GCA_035251855.1 Burkholderiales bacterium
CTCTTCTGCTTCACCTACTTCACCGACCGCGACGGCAAGTACCAGCTGAAGAGCCTCGCCGAGAGCGCCTTCGACCCGCTGTCGCGCACCTGCCGCTTCATGCTCACCGAGGAAGCGCACCACATGTTCGTCGGCGAGACCGGGCTTGGCCGGGTGGTCAAGCGCACGCTCGAAGTGATGAAGGAGATCGGCAGCGACGACCCGGTCAAGGTGCGCGCCGCCGGCGCGGTCGACCTGCCGACGCTGCAGAAGTACCTCAACTTCTGGTGCTCGAGCTCGCTCGACCTCTTCGGCTCGGAGATCTCATCGAACTCGGCGGCGAATTTCGCCAACGGGTTGAAGGGCCGCCCGGACGAGACCCAGTATCAAGACCACGTGCTCAGGTCCTCGACCTTCCAGATGGTGACTCCGGCGGGTACTGAGGAAGTCCCGATGCTCAACGCCCTGAACGAAGTCATGCGCGAGTCCTACCTCAAGGACTGCGAGATCGGCCTGAAGCGCTGGAACCGCCAGATCGAGCGCGCCGGCTTCGCGTTGCGCCTCACCCTGCCCTCGTCGCGCTTTCGCCGCACCATCGGTGCCTGGGCGGGACAGCCGGTGGACCCGGAGGGGAACATGATCGGCAAAGAGGAGTACGAGAAAAAGCTCGGCCAATGGATCCCCACCGAGGCGGACCGGTCGTTCATCCATTCGCTGATGCAGAAGGTCACCGAGCCGGGCAAGATGGCGGCGTGGATCGCGCCGCCGGAGCGCGGCATCAACAACCTGCCGGTGGAGTACGAGTACGTCAAACTTCACTGACAAAGAGCTCGACCAGTTCCTCAACCGCATGCTCGAGGCCGAGCGCGCCGGCGCCAAGGCGCTGGTGGCGTTCATGGACGACTGGCCGCGCCACGGCAGGGAGTGGGAGGCGCTGCGAAAAGTGCAGGCCGACGAGGCGCACAACTGCTCGATGGTCGGCGAGATGCTCAAGCGCTCCGGTACCGCCTACAGCCACGCCACCGGCGAGTTCTACGACAAGGCGCTGGCCATCAAGGCGCCGCGCGAGCGCATCGCCTTCCTGATCAAGGGACTGAACTGGGCGCTGCGCGAGTTCGAGCAGGCCCTGCCGCGCATCGGGCGCGAGGACGTGCGCTCGCTCTTCGAGGGGATGCACAAGCGTCATCGGCGCAGCATCGCCACCTGCGAAGCGCTGCTGAAGAATAATCCGGAATGAGACTCGCCCCCGCGAAAGTCGAGGTCGAGAAGCGCGCCGATGGAAGCATGCTGCTGCGCTCGCCGCAGAAGCTCGCGCCCTACGCGCGCTGCGTCACCGAGTGGCTGGTGCAGTGGTCCGACAAGGCGCCCGAACGAGTATTCCTCGCGGAAAGAGGCAAGGGCGATACCTGGAAAAAGATCAGTTATCGCGAAGCCTACGGCGCGGTGCGGCGCATCGCGCAGGCGCTGCTCGAGCGCGGGCTGAACGCGGCAAACCCGGTCGCCATCCTCTCGGACAACAGCATCGAGCATGCCCTGCTCGCGCTCGGCGCGATGCACGTCGGCATCCCGGTGGCGCCGATCTCGCCGGCGTATTCGCTGATGTCGAAGGACTTCGGCAGGCTGAAAGCGATCTTCGAGCTGGTGAAGCCGGGCCTGGTGTATGCCGCCGAGCCGCAGAAGTTCGGCCCGGCGCTCGAGGCGGTGGGCGCGAAGTCAGCGTCGGTGGCCGAGCTGCTGGAGACCAACCCCGGCTCGACGCAGGAAAGAGATTTTTTAAAAGTAACACCTAATAGCATTGCCAAAATTCTGTTCACTTCCGGCTCGACCGGGATGCCGAAGGGCGTGATCAACACGCACGCCATGCTCTGCGCGAACCAGCAGATGCTGGCGCAGGCCTGGCCGTTCGTCGAGGACCGCCCGCCGGTGATCGTCGACTGGCTGCCGTGGAACCACACCTTCGGCGGCAACCACAACTTCAACCTGGTGCTGCGAAACGGCGGCACCCTTTACATCGACGGCGGCAAGCCGGTGCCGGTCCTGGTCGAGAACACGGTGAAGAACCTGAAAGAAATCGCGTCGACGATGTACTTCAACGTGCCGCGCGGCTACGACCTCCTGCTGCCCTACCTCGAGCGCGATGCCGAGCTGCGCCGGCACTTCTTCAAGGACCTGGATGTCCTCTTCTACGCGGCAGCGTCCTTGCCGCAGAACCTGTGGGACCGCCTGAAGAGCCTGGCGAAGAAAGAAAGCAACACCCGCCTGGCGATGCTCTCGGCGTGGGGCTCGACCGAGACCTCGCCGCTCGCCACTTCGGTGCACTTCCCGATGGAGCGGCCCGGCGTGATCGGCCTGCCGGTGGCGGGGTGCGAGCTCAAGCTGGTGCCGGCGGCGGGCAAGCTAGAAGTTCGCGTGCGCGGGGCGCATGTCACGCCCGGCTACTACGGCCGGCCCGACCTGACCAAGGCGGCGTTCGACGAGGAAGGGTTCTACCGCATCGGCGACGCGGTGAAGTTCGCCAGGCCGGACGAGCCCTCCGCGGGCGTGGTGTTCGACGGCCGCGTCGCCGAGGACTTCAAGCTCTCGACCGGCACCTGGGTCAGCGCAGGCGCGGTACGCGTGCGCCTGATCGCCGCCGCCGATCCGCTGATCCAGGATGCGGTGATCACCGGCCATGACCGCGACCAGGTGGGCGCGCTGGTGTTCCTCAGCCCGGCGACCAAGGACATGTCGTTCGTCGCGGTGCGCTCCCGCCTGGCCGGCGTCCTCGAGAAGCTGGCGCAGGAAGGCGGCAGCTCGACCTACCCGGCGCGCCTGCTGGTGATGAATGAAGCGCCGTCGATCGATGCCAACGAGATCACCGACAAGGGCTACATGAACCAGCGCGCGGTGCTGGAGCGGCGCGCTGCCCTGGTCGAGAAGCTGTACAGCAACAGCTCGGAAGTTATTTCTTAGAAATTCCCAGCCACGCAATAGCGCCGACAGTGAGGAAGGCGCCGGCGATCTGCAGCGGCCCAATGGTCTGCCCGAGGAAGATCCACGCCAGGACCAGCGCCGCGATCGGCTCGAAGTTGAGCGCCACGGTCGAGGCCGCGGAAAGCCGCGGCAGGACGAAGAACAGCGAGCTCATCGCGATGCCGTAGAAAACGGTCAGCAGCACGAGGCCCGTCCAGCCGGTGCCGTCCGCCGGCAAATGCAGCTTGCGCGTCGCGGCACCCGCGGCCAGCACGATGGTCGCGGTCACCGCCGTCATCACGAAGGTCCGCAGGCGCCCGTCGAGGCTCTTCAGCGAGTGCGAGTTCATGTAGTAGACGAAGGCGAAGCTCACCGCCGCGCCGAAAGCCCAGGTTACGCCCGCGCCGAGCACGCCCCACTGCACCGCGAACTTGTCCGGCGTGATATTGAGCGCGAGCACCAGGCCGGCGAGCGCCAGCAGCATGGCGGCGAACGCCTGCGGCCGCGGGACCTCCTTCCCCATCGCCCATGAAAGCAGCACGTAGAGCATCGGGCAGGTCTGGAAAACGAGCAGCGCCAGTGCCGCCGGGATGAGCGCCACCGCCGAATAGAGGCAGTAGCTCTGCACCGCGACCAGCACGCCGGCGAGCAGCAGCCTTCCGCGCAGCGCCGGCGGGAGGGTCATGCTCACGCGCTGGAGCTGCATCATGAGGAGCAGGACCAGCGCGGTCCCGGCCGCGCGCGTCACGATGGCAGCGGCGACACTGGTCCCGTGGTCGAACGCCAGGCGCGCGGCGACATGGTTCGCCGCAAAGGCCGCCGAAACCGCGCACAGGATGACCACGCCGGTGCCCGGCGAGAGCTTCGTCTGCATGGGCCCGGAGGTTATCGCTTGCCGGGCATGAACTGCGGGTCGACGTCGATGCGCAGGCCGTTGGCCAGCCGGTTGGTCTGGTTGGCGAGGCCGACCACCGCCATCAGCTCCATGAACATCGCCTCCGACATGCCTTTGTTGCGCGCCGCGGCGGTGTGCGAGAAGGTGCAGTACTCGCAGCCGTTGGTCGCGCTGACCGCGACGTAGACCATCTCCTTGACCAGCGGGTCGAGCGCGCCCGGGCCCATCACCTGCTTCACCTGCGCCCACACGCGCGCGAGCTGCGCCGGATCGTTGGCCAGCGCCTTCCAGAAATTGTTGATCCAGTCGACGCCGCGGGTCTTCATGATGTCGTCGTAGACAACTTTGACCTGCGGGCTCGCGTCGGCGTACTCGATAATGCGCACCAAGGACACGGTATCCTCCTTTAACCCTATGGTAGACCGGCTCGCAC
>DATFDV010000244.1:0-2020 GCA_035251855.1 Burkholderiales bacterium
CACGTCCTTCAGCGTGCGCGTCTCGGCTTGCGGAATGTCGACCGGGTCCTGCTTCTGGTAGATGCAGGACTTCATGCAGTCGTTGCAGATGCGGTGCCCGGTGGCGGCGGCCATCGGATTGTCCACCGCGATGATGCCAAGTGCCGCCAGCGGCTCGCCGCGCGCCTTCACCATGTGGAATTCGGAGATCTTCTCCTCGAGCGGGCAGCCGGCGAGCGGCACGCCGAATACTGTTTTGCGGAAGGCTTCGGAAGGCGCCTTCTCCTTCAAGCCTTTCGAGCACGAATCCTTGCCCTGCTCGTGGCACCAAATGCAGTAGTTGGCCTGGTCGAGCGCGCCGACGAGGTCGGTGCCCTGGTCCGTCAGGGCAAAGCCGTCGCGGGCGCGTAGCTCATCCAGGACATTGGTCCGATAGCCATTGCGCTGCTCGGTGTGCACCGGGATCAGCCGCATGAAGTCGAGCTTGTGCGGCGTCTTGAAGAGCACGCCGGTGCGATGCCGCGCTTTCCCTTGCGGGGTGAGCGTTGCCCAGGCGGCATAGCGCGCCGCTTCTTCCAGCTCCTGCTGATGGGCCGGCTCGTCTTTCAGCCAGTCGGTGACTTGCCGCGCGAACTGCAGCTCATCGCGCGCCGGCCCGGGCTGATAGTCCTTCAACTCCTCGGCTTTTACCTTGTGCACCGCCCGGCGCTGGACGAACAGGCGCTTGACCGACCAGAGCGGGGCGAGGGCGTTGTGGCGCTCGGCAAGCGCTCGCGCCTCGGCTTCGATGCCGAAGAGCCTCGCCAGGAAGTCTTCGACGTGCGGTGCCAGGGTGACCAGGAGATCGGATTCTTCTTTCCCCGAGGGAGTTCTTTGGCGAGAAGCGATCAGCCGGTCGCGCAGCGCCGCGTCGATCTCGCCCAGGAAGTCGAGGAATGCCGCATCGACGCGCAGCAGCCCTTCACGCTCGTAGAGGTCGCCGAAACGAATGCCGAAAGCGAGTTTCATCCAGTTAGAATTATCAGCGAAATCAACGGGAGCCTTGGATGCAACTCAGAAATAGCATATTCCTCGTCACCGGCGGCGCTTCGGGTCTGGGCGCGGCGAGCGCGCGCATGGCGGCCGAGAACGGCGCGCAAGTGGTGATCGCCGACCTGCAGAGCGAGCTGGGCGAGAAGCTCGCCAGGGAAATCGGCGGCCGCTTCGTGCGCACCGATGTGTCCTCCGAGGCCGATGGCAAAGCCGCGGTGGCGCTCGCGCTCAAGGAGTTCGGCGGCCTGAATGTCCTGGTGAACTGCGCGGGCATCGCGCTCGCCGAGCGCACGCTGGGCAAGGAAGCGCCGCATGATCTTGCCCGCTTCACCAAGGTGCTGACGGTCAACGTGATCGGCACCTTCAACATGATTCGCCTGGCCGCCGACGCCATGGCGAAAGCCTCGCCGAATGCCTCGGGCGAGCGCGGCGTGATCGTCAACACGGCCTCGGTGGCGGCTTTCGACGGACAGATCGGCCAGGCGGCCTACTCGGCCTCCAAGGGCGCGATCGTCGGCATGACGCTGCCCGTTGCCCGCGACCTCTCGCGCAACGGCATCCGCATCTGCACCATCGCGCCGGGCATCTTCGAGACGCCGCTGCTCGCCGGGTTGCCCAAGGACGCGCAGGAATCGCTGGGCAAGCAGGTGCCGTTCCCCTCGCGCCTGGGGCGGCCGACCGAATTCGCGCAGATGGTGAAGTCGATCGTCGAGATCGAGATGCTGAACGCCGAGACCATCCGCCTCGACGGCGCGATCAGGATGGCGCCTAGGTAAGCGGTTTCAGGTCCTGCTTGTAAAGGCGCGAGCGCTCCACGTAACCGCTGGCGATGCCGAGCAGCCGCTGGCGCTCCTCGGGCTTGAGCTCGCGCACGATCTTGCCCGGCGAGCCGACCACCAGCACGCCGTCCGGAATCTCCTTGCCCTCCGCGATCAGCGTGTTGGCGCCGATCAGGCTGCCGCGCCCGATGCGCGCGCCGTTGAGGATCACGCTGTTGATGCCGATCAGG
>DATFDV010000245.1:0-15089 GCA_035251855.1 Burkholderiales bacterium
GGACAAGGCGCG
The DNA here is from genome assembly GCA_035251855.1 of Burkholderiales bacterium. GTDB lineage: Bacteria > Pseudomonadota > Gammaproteobacteria > Burkholderiales > SG8-39 > SCGC-AG-212-J23. The sequence continues at coordinate 13 of DATFDV010000245.1, forward strand.
CGCCGAGCGCTTCCTGCGCGAAGTCGACTCGAGCTCGGTGATGTGGAACGCCTCGACGCGCTTCGCCGACGGCTACGAGTACGGCCTGGGCGCCGAGATCGGCATCTCCACCGACAAGCTGCACGCGCGAGGTCCCGTGGGCCTGGAAGGCCTGACGACGCAGAAATACGTCGTCCTTGGCCACGGAGAGATCCGCGCCTGAGTATCGGCATTTTGGGCGGGACCTTCGATCCGGTGCACAACGCGCATCTGGCGATGGCGCGCGCCGCGCTCGACGAGCTGGCCCTGGAAAAACTCCTGTTCATGCCGACCGGATCACCGCATTACCGCACGCCCGCGGTGGCGAGCGGCGAGCAGCGCGTGGCCATGCTGCGCCTGGCGCTGGCGGACGTTGCACCGAACGATCCTCGCTATGAGATCGATGCGCGCGAGCTCGCCCCAGGGGCCTCGGGCTATACCTTCGACACGCTGCGCGAGCTCAGGCTCGAGCTCGGCGTCCAGACGCCGCTCTGGCTGCTGATGGGCGCCGACCAGTACAGCAAGCTCGACGACTGGCATCGGCCGCAGGACGTGCGCAAGCTGGCCAGGATTGCGGTATTTGCCCGGCCGGGATGGAAATTGAATGACCCAAAGGTGAAAACCATTCCCTTCGAACCCATGGACCTCTCGGCGAGCGAAGTGCGCGCGCGCGTGGCGCGCGGCGCGGACATTTCGGCGCTGGTGCCGCCGGCGGTGGCGCACTACGTCGCAAGCCAAGGACTGTACATCTGATGGACTTGCGCACCAAGGAGCGCGTGGTCGTCGAAGCCCTCGAGGACGTGAAGGGCTACGACATCCAGATATTCAACACCGCGCGCCTGCCGTCGATGTTCGAGCGGGTAGTGATCGCGACCGGCACCTCGAATACCCAGGTGCGGGCGCTCGCCGAGCGCGTGCAGGAGCGCATCCGCGATCAGGGCTCGCGCATCTACGGCGTGGAAGGCGAGTCGAGCGGCGAATGGGTGCTGGTCGACCTGGGTGACGTGGTGGTGCACATCATGCATCCGACGGTGCGCGAGTTCTACAACCTGGAAGAAATCTGGGGCGGCAAGCCGGTGCGCAGGAAAAGCGACCCGCAGGCTCCGAAAAAGAAGGCGAAGGCAAAGGCGAACGCGCGTGCCAAGGCTCCACGTCGTCGCGCTAAGCGGTAGGCTGCCCGACTGGGCGGAAGCGGCTTGCGCCGCGTACGCCAGGCGCATGCCCAAAGGTTATGAAGTGGAGAGGGTGTCCATGAAAAGCGCAAAAATGAGCCTGCCCAGAAATCTCCGCGTGGTGGCACTGGATGAGAAAGGGAAGGATCTGACGACCGAGCAATTCGCCCGGCTGCTGCAGCAGGAAACCGCATTCGTGATCGGCGGCCCGGATGGACTGGACGAGAAGGTGAAAAGAGAGGCGGCGTTGCTCCTGCGCCTGTCTTCGCTCACGCTGCCGCACGCCCTTGCCCAGGTGGTGCTGCTTGAGCAGATTTACCGCGCCGCGACGCTCCTGACCGGGCATCCTTATCATCGCGCATGAGCAATATGATCCCGATCCCCGAGCGCGGTATCTACCTGGCCTCGCGCAGCCCGCGTCGGCGCGAGCTGCTATCGCAGATCGGCGTGCGCTATCACCTGCTTCTGTTCCGCGAGCGCGTCGGCGAGAACCCGGACGTCGACGAGGCGGTGCTCGCCGGCGAGGCGCCCGCCGCCTATGTCGAGCGCATGGCCAAGGCCAAGGCAGAAGCCGGCTGGCGCCGCATGCTGCAGCGCAATCTGCCGCCGGCGCCGGTGCTGGCCGCCGACACCACGGTAGCGCTGGAGGGCCGGATCTTCGGCAAGCCCGAGAACCGCGCGGCGGCCGAGGAGATCCTTGCCGCCCTCGCCGGCAAGCGCCACGAGGTGCTCACCGCGGTGGCCGTCAAGAATTACGAGCTCCTCGAAGTCGCCCTCTCGGTGTCGGAAGTGCAGATCAAGGCGCTGTCCAAGGACGAGATCGCCCAGTACATCGCCACCGGCGAGGCCGACGACAAGGCCGGCGCCTATGGCATCCAGGGGCGCGCGGCGCGCTTCGTGATCGAGCTGCGCGGGAGCTATTCCGGCGTGATGGGGCTGCCGCTCTACGAGACCAGCCAGCTGCTCGACAAGCTGCGTGAGCGAAGAAATCCTTATTAACGTCACGCCGCAGGAAACGCGCGTGGCGATCACCGGCGCCGGCGTGGTGCAGGAGCTGCTGATCGAGCGCGCCGCCAGCCGCGGCCTGGTGGGCAATCTCTACGTCGGCCGCGTGGCGCGCGTGCTGCCGGGCATGCAGTCGGCGTTCATCGACATCGGCCTGGAGCGCGCCGCGTTCCTGCACGTCGCCGACATCCGCACCCAACCCGAGCAGCCGATCGAGAAAATCCTCGCCGAGGGCCAGCCGCTGGTGGTCCAGGTGCTGAAGGACCCGCTCGGCACCAAGGGCGCTCGTCTCACCACCCAGGTGTCGATCGCCGGGCGCCTGCTGGTCTACTTGCCGGCCTCGTCGCCGAACGCTGACCCGCACATCGGGATCTCGCAGAAGATCGGCGACGAGAACGGCCGCGCCGCGCTGCGCGAGCGCGTGCGCGAGCTGCTGCCGCCCGAGGAAAAGGGCGGCTTCATCGTGCGCACCCTCGCCGAGACGGCCGCCGAGGCGGAGCTGTGCGCCGACATCGCCTACCTGCGCCAGCTGTGGGGCGCGGTCCGCGAGCGCTCGCTGGGCGCAAAGCCTCCCCTGCTGTTGTACCAGGACCTGTCACTGGCACAGCGCGTGCTGCGCGACATGGTGACGGCGGATACCGAGCGCGTGGTGATCGACTCGCGCGAGAACCACCAGAAGCTCGCCGCGTTCGCCGAGAAGTACATGCCGCAGGTGCGCGGCCGGCTGGAGCACTACACCGGCGAGCGGCCGCTGTTCGATCTCTACAACGTGGAGACCGAAATCGAGCGCGCGCTCTCGCGCCGCGTCGAGCTCAAGTCCGGCGGCACCCTGGTGATCGACCAGACCGAGGCGATGACCACCATCGACGTCAATACCGGCGGCTTCGTCGGCAGCCGCAATTTCGACGACACCGTGTTCAAGACCAACCTCGAGGCGGCGCAGTCGATTGCGCGCCAGCTGCGGCTGCGCAACCTCGGCGGCATCATCATCATCGACTTCATCGACATGGAAAATGCCGAGCACCGCCACGCGGTGCTCGAGGAGCTGCGCCGCGCCGTCGCGCGCGACCGCACGCGCATCACGCTCAACGGCTTTACCGCCCTCGGCCTGGTCGAGATGACGCGCAAGCGCACGCGCGAGTCGCTGGCCCACGTGCTGTGCCAGCCCTGCCCCGCCTGCGCCGGGCGCGGCGAGGTGCGCACCCCGCACACCGTGTGCTACGACATCCTGCGCGAGCTGCTGCGCGAGGCGCGCGCCTTCAAGGCCCGCGAGTACCGGGTGATCGCCGCGCAGCCGGTGATCGATCTGTTCCTCGAGGACGAGGCCGGCTCGCTCAGCATGCTGTCGGAGTTCATCGGCAAGCCGATCTCGGTGCAGGTGGAGTCGAGCTACGCCCAGGAGCAGTTCGATATCGTGCTGTTGTAACATCGCCCGCCAGAGGAGGAAGCAGCCATGAGGAAGCCCTTCATTGTCATCGCCTGCCTGGCGCTCGCCGCCTGCGCCACGGCACCCGATCCGCAAGCGCCCCGGGTCAAGATCACGCCGCTCGGCAGCCACGACGGCGAGTTCTGCCCGCTCGACCGCGCCCTGGTGTTCGAGGACCCGGACGGCACGCGCATCCTCTACGATCCGGGCCGCACGGTGCGCGGGCCCGACGATCCGCGCCTCGGCAGGATCGACGCCGTTCTGCTCAGCCACGTGCACGGCGACCACCTCGGCGACCTGATCCAGCCTTCGGCCAACGCCGGCACCTGTCCGAAGCCCGACTTCTCGGTCAACGTCACGCCCAACTCGAACTTCGTCAACATCGCCATGGGCAAGCAGGCGCCGATGATCGTCGGCGGCGAGATGCAGTCGTTCTTCCAGGCCAAGGTGAAGTCCCTCGGCGGCGATCCGAACAAGCTGGTGCGCCTGGTGCGCTTCGGCGCCCAGAGCAGGGTCGGCAAGGTGATGGTGGCGAGCGTGCCCGCGGTGCACGCGAACGGCCTGCCGCCCGCCTTCCTGCCGAAGGAGCAGGCGCAGGCGCTCGGCGCCGCGGGGCTCACCGCCTATGTCGGGCCGCCGGGCGGATTCGTGCTGCGCTTCTCGAACGGCCTCACCGCCTATCTGTCCGGCGACACCGGCATCACCGCCGAGCAGGACCTGGTGGTGCGCGGCCACTACAAGGCCAACATGGTGGTGATGAACATCGGCGGCTTCCCCTTCACCACCGGTCCGACCGAGGCCGCCTATGTGGTGAACGACCTGGTGCGTCCGGCCTCGGTGATCGCCTCGCACGCCAACGAGCCGGCCACGGTGGGCGGCAAGCTCTCGCCGACCAGCCGCACGGCGACGTTCCAGAAGGCGGCGAAGATGCCGGTGCACGTGCCGCTCAGCGGCCGCACGATGGAATTCGACGGCAGCGGGCGCTGCACCTCGGGGTGCTGACCTGCGGAATGTGAGTCAGGAGATTTGCTTTACCCCGGCGCGAAAGCTTGCGCGGCTTCTCAAGGCGCGCAAGCTCTCCGCCACGGAGGTGATGAAAGCCTTCATCGCACAGATCGAGCGCATCAACCCGCAGGTCAATGCGATCGTGACTTTTCTGCCCGAGCAGGCGCTGAAGCAGGCTCGAGCCTTCGACAAGAAGCCGACGAAACTGCCCTTCGGCGGCCTGCCGATCGCGATGAAGGACTTGATCGCCACCAAGGGCGTGCGCACCACCTGGGGCTCGCTGGTGCACAAGGACCACGTGCCGACCGAGGACCACATCATGGCCGAGCGCCTGAAGGCGGCGGGCGCGATCCTCATCGGCAAGACCAACACGCCGGAATTCGGCGCCGGCTCGCAGACCTTCAACAAGGTGTTCGGCGCGACACGCAACCCGTACGACCTGTCGAAGACCTGCGGCGGCTCCTCCGGCGGCGCCGGCGTGGCGGTGGCCACCGGCATGCTGCCCTTCGCCGACGGCGGCGACTTCGCCGCCTCGCTCAGGAACCCGGGAAGCTACTGCAACGTGATCGGCTTCCGCCCCTCGACCGGGCGCGTGCCGGCGTACCCGCATCCGTATCCCTGGAGCACCCTGAGCGAGCTCGGGCCGATGGCGCGTACCGTCTCCGATGCGGCATTCCTTCTTTCGGTGCAGGCCGGCCCCGACCGCCGCGCGCCGACCTCGATCAGCGAGTCCGGCTCGATCTTTCTCAAGCCGTTGAAGCGCAGCTTCAAGAAGGCGCGCATCGCGTGGAGCCGCGACCTCGGCGGTCTGCCGATGGAACCATCGGTGACGAAGGCGTTAGAGCCGCATAGAAAAACACTGAAAGACCTGGGCTGCATCGTGGAGGACGCCGAGCCCGACTTCACCGGCGCGACCGAGGCCTTCGAGTCGCTGCGCGCACTCACCTGGCTGCACCGCGGCGCGCTGCTGAAGGAGCACCGCGACAAGCTGAAGGACACGGTGATCTGGAACACCGAGGAAGGCTTCAAGCGCAGCGCGACGGACATCGCGCAAGCCGAGAACCGGCGCACCGCGATGTACCACCGCATGCGCGTGTTCCTCGAGAAGTACGACTTCCTGGTCTGCCCGGTGAGCCAGCTGCCGCCGTACCCCGTCGAGCAGGACTATCCGCGCGAGATCGCCGGCGTGAAGATGACCAACTACCTCGACTGGATGAAGAGCTGCTACTACATCACGCTCACCACCCATCCGGCGATCTCGGTCCCCGCAGGCTTCACCGACGACGGCCTGCCGGTGGGCATCCAGATCGTCGGCCGCTACCGCGACGACTTCGGCGTGCTGCAGTTCGCGCATGCCTTCGAGCAGGCTACCCAGGTGTGGAAGCGCCGGCCGCCGATCGTGTGAAGCGCTGCAGTTGGCCGCGCTCCGAGCTAGACATCGCGTATCACGACCGCGAATGGGGCGTGCCGGTGCACGACGACCGCGTGCTGTTCGAATTCCTGATCCTCGAAGGCGCGCAGGCCGGGCTCTCGTGGTCGACGATCCTGAACAAGCGCGAGAACTATCGCCGCGCCTTTGCGCGCTTCGATCCGAAGAAAGTGGCGCGCTTCACGGCGCAGCAGAGGAAAAAGCTGATGCAGGACGAAGGCATCGTGCGCAACCGGCTCAAGATCGACAGCACGGTGAGCAACGCGCGCGCCTTCCTTGCGGTGCAGAAGGAGTTCGGCTCGTTCGACCGGTACATCTGGCAGTTCGTCGGCGGCCAGCCGATCCAGAATGCGCGCAAGGGGAAAGACGTCCCGGCGCGCACCGCGCAGTCCGATGCGATGAGCAAGGATCTTCAGAAGCGCGGCTTCCGCTTCGTCGGCTCGACGATTTGCTACGCCTTCATGCAGGCCGTCGGCATGGTCAATGACCACCTCACCACCTGCTACCGCTTCCGGGAGCTGAAATGACGCACCGCAGCCGCATTTGCGCCGTGCTGATCGACACCGGCGCGCAGTCGCATCAGTCCGTCGCCCGCTTCTGGAGCGCGGCGCTCGGACGCAGGCTCGATTACTCGCCGCAGGAGCGCTACGCCAACCTGCCGGGAGCGCATCTGGACTTCATGGTCCAGCGCGTCGAGCCGGGCCACGAAGGCGTGCACTTCGACATCGAGACCGACGACGTGGCAGCCGAGGTCGCGCGGCTGGAAGCGCTGGGCGCGAGGCGGGTCAGGCAGGTGAAGGACTGGTGGGTGATGGAGGATCCGGGCGGCCATCGTTTCTGCGTGGTGCCCGGGCCGAGCACGCATTGGCCGGAAGGCGCGGTCGAATGGCCCTGATGGAATAATCAGCGGTCCCCACGCGTATCCCACGTAACCAACATCCGACGATGGAGAGCACATGGAAGATTCGCGCCGCGACCTGAAGGACGACAACCTCAACAGCCTGCTGCCGGACGTGCAGGTCGACCGGCGCGGCTTCGTCGCCGCGTGCATCGCCGCCGGCTTCGCGGTCACTGCCGAGCCGCTCCTCGCGCAGGCGATCAAGACGCCGATGGACGGCCTCGACGGCGGCGACGTGAAAATCGGCGAGATCCCGGCCTATTACGCGGTGCCGAAGGGCAAGGGCAAGCGGCCGGTGGTCATCGTGGTGCCCGAGATCTGGGGCATGCACGAGCACATCAAGGATGTGACGCGCCGCCTGGCCAAGGCCGGCTATTTCGCGGTGACCAACGAACCCTATTTCCGCATCGGCGACCTGACCAAGCTGGAGAACATCAAGGAAGTGATCGCCGGCGCGAACAAGCTCTCCGACATGCAGGCCTTCGAGGACCTGGACAAGGTGGTGACGTGGGCTGGCGGCCAGGCGCGCGCCGACGCCTCGCGCCTGGGCATCACCGGCTTCTGCCGCGGCGGCCGCATGGTGTGGATGTACACCGCGCACAACAAGAAGGTCGACGCCGGCGTGGCGTGGTACGGCTCGCTGATGCCGGTCCCGCCGGCGATGCCCACCGGGCCGCTGGATGTGACCGACAAGATCGACCGCCCGGTGCTCGGCCTCTACGGCAGCGCCGACCAGGGCATCCCGCTCGAGCACGTCGAGCGCCTGAAGGCCGGCCTGAAGGCTTTCGGCAACGACCGCAAATCGCAGATCCACGTCTACGAAGGCATGCCGCACGCCTTCAACGCCGACTACCGCCCGAGCTACCGCAAGGAAGCGGCCGACGACGGCTGGAAGCGCATGCTGGCGTGGTTCAAGAAGCACGGAGTCGCGTAGGCAGGCTCAGAAGTAAAGTTGCACGAAAAGCCCGGCAGCGTTGAAGCTTTGCCCGGCCTGACGCTCGCTGCGCAAATCGAGGCGCAGCGCGGCGTCGCGTGCGAGCGTCAGGCGTTGCTCCATCACCATCGCGCCGGGGTCGGTGCGCTCGCCGAGCACCGAGCCGATTTGCTGCGCATAGACATGGATGCGCCACGATCGCGCAGCATCGACCACCATGCCCAGCCGCGCGCCCCCGCCAGCCGTATAGCCGTGTTCGAACGCCGAATGCACGCGCACGGCAGCCTCGAGGCTCGCGTACGCCAGCAGCCCGCCTGCCACCGACCAGGCACCGCCGATTCCGCCTTCCGCTCCCGCGGCCAGGGGCTCGGCGCCGCTTTTCGTGAACCTGCGTTCCCATCCCGCCGCCACCCGCCAGGAACGCGGCTGGAAGAAATCGCCGCGCGGCAACAGCGACGACACGGCGAACGGGATCAAGCTTTCGATGCGTGCGTCGCGGCCTTCGTAAGCGCGCGCCCGCAGGTGGAAGAACTCGACCTGCGCGCCGCCGACGTACCCGGTGTCGTCGTCGAGCAGGTCGTGGTAGGTCGGCCGCAGCCCGAGCTCGACGAAGGCCGCGCGGTCGCGCTGCCCGCCGCCCAGGGCGACGCGGCTGGTGCGGTGCCCTTCATCGGGACGCGGCCCGGGTGGGACGCGCGGGGCTTGCGAAGGCGCGTCGATCTCGCTGCGCGCGACGAGCAGCGCGTGACGGTTGTGATAGTCGTATGCCGCCTCAACGACCGCTGCGGCCCGCTCCGCCGGCAGCGCGCGCAGCACGGGATCGGCGGGTGGCAGCGCACCGAGTGCCAGATCGCGCGCCATGCGGCGCTCTGATGGCCGCATCCGCGCGAGCCGCTCGGCCATGATGGTGGACCTCGACGGTCGGTAGACAATCTTGCGCACCAGTCCCGCCTGCCCGGTTAGCGCACGCACGCTGTCCACCGGCAGCGCCCAGAGCGGAAACTGCGCCGTCAGCTCGAGCTCCGGGCGCGCGACCTGCAGCAAGCCGAGCAGGTGATAGGCGCAGTTCTCGTCGAAGAAAAAATAATCGAAGTAGACTGGCAGCAGCTCCCAGGCGTGCGCCAATACCCGCTCGAGCTCGGCGGCGTTGAGATCGAGCTCGTATTCCCACAGGTCGCGGTGCTCCAGATCGCTGTACTCGCGCACCTTGAGGTAGTAGGGCAACATCGAGAGCACGCCGCGGTAGCCGCCGAACACGCCCTTCAGCGCGTAGGCGAAGCCGTTGGTTTCGTCGGTGTCGGCGGCGAAGCTGATCGCGTAGGCCAGAAGCCGGGTACGTTCGTCCTGCGCCGCGGCGTCCACCCGCAGCAGCGTGTGCCCGTACATCGACCCCGGATTGCTGACATAGGCCGAGGCAAACACGAGCGTGAGCTGGCTGGCATCGATCGCCGCGCGCCACTCGCGATAGCGCCGGCATTCACGGCGCGGCAGGCGCCGCTGGTCGAATTGCAGCTCCACGTCCAGCCATGCGCGGCGCGCGGCGAAGCGGCATTGCGGGTGATCGTCCTCCGCGGCAGGCGGCGCGAAGAAGCTGCGCAGCGTGGCTTCGAGCTCCGCGCGCGGATCCTGCTTGCCGAGCGTAGCGTTAAAGAACGCGGGGCTGTCGATCTGGCTGTGCACCCCCGGAGAGACCAGGTCGGGCACGTAATGCACGAGCTTGCGCCATTCGGCGCGTTCCGCGAGCCGTAGGTGCCTCGCGCGCTCGATCAATTCGTCGGCGTAGCCGCCGGCGAGCGCGTGCAGCGGCGCGACCAGCAGCGCGACCAGCAGCCAAAAAAAACCCCGTGGCACGCGCCACGGGGTTTTACGGCAGTGCGGGTGCAGCGGGTGTCTGTTAGAGCGCTGCCGAGTAGCGGGCGAGCTGCGCGTCCGCGTTCAGCACGTTGCGCAGAATCGCGAGGATATCTTCGGTGGCGGCGCTGCCGCTGGGAAAGATGCGCTGCATGTTGTCGCGCGTCGCGCGGTTGAACGCGGCTTGGTCTGCGGCCTCGACGCCGAGCAGATGGGCGAGCGCGTCGAGCGTCTCGCCGCCACCGACGGACATGTCGCGCGCGAGGCGTTCCTTGTTGCCGTCGATGAACATCGAGGTCTTCCAGGTCGAGCGCACGGTGCCGTCCTGCGTGCAGCCCGAGGTGCCGAAGCTGACGCCGAAGGTCTGATTGAAGAAGATGCCATTCGTAATACCCGCGAGCGACTGCGGGACGACTCCGGACTGGCCGTCGAAAACCTTCGAGCCCCAGCCGCAGCTACCAACGTTGTTGACTTGTGCGAGCGCCGCCGCCGGCAACAACAAGACTGCGGCCGTGGCGATTCGGGCGAGCTTTTTCATGACAATCTCCCTTGTAAGACGTTTGTTATGGTACGGGTCGAACCGGGCCATTCTTCGCCCGTGCTCCAGGGCTGTCAAGCGTACGATCCAGCGGTGCGCCTCGCGCTGGCAATGCTCACCGTGTTGGTCGCTTCGGGCTGCACGGCGAGTTTTTTCCAGCCCCACCGGTCGCTGATCGCGACGCCAGAGCGCGCCGGTCTGCGTTACGAATCCGTGACATTGCGTGCCGCCGACGGCGTTGAGCTTGCGGCGTGGTCCCTGCCGGCGGAGGGCGAGGCGCAAGCCACGGTGCTGTTCCTGCACGGCAACGCCGAGAACATCAGCACGCATTTCTTCAACGTCGCCTGGATGCCGGCCGAAGGATTCAACGTGCTCGCGCTCGACTATCGCGGCTACGGCGCATCAGCCGGCTCGCCATCCTTAGCCGGTGCGCAGCAAGACATCGATGCCGCCGTGTCGACGCTGCTCGCGCGCCCGGACGTGGACCCGCGCCGCATCGTGATCTTCGGCCAGAGCTTGGGCGGAGCACTCGCGCTCCACTACGCCGCGCGCGGCGCACACCGCGGCGCGCTGCGCGCGGTCGTCTCGGACAGCGCCTTCGCCGACTACCGCATGATCGTGCCGCTTCGCTCCATCGGCGGCATCAGCCCGCTACCGCTGGTGCTGATCCACGGAGAGAAGGATCCGCTCGTTCCTGCGCATCATGCGCAACGCCTCTATGAAGCGGCGAAGGCGCCGAAGGAGCTGTGGATGGTGCCCGGGGTCGGGCATCTCCAGTCGCCGCAGGACCCGGCGCTGCGGCGGCGCCTCAGCGACTACCTACGCCGCGCAGCGAAATGATGCTTCGATGACCGCCTAGTCGGCGTACTGACCGGCCTTCTTGATGAGCGGCGCCCACTTGTCCATCTCGGCCTTCAGGTGCTTTTGCAGGGCGGCGGGCGTCGCCATCGACGGCGGATAGGTCGTCGCGCCGAGGTCGGCGAAGCGCTTCTGCACCCCTTCGTCCTTGATTGCGTCCTGCAGGGCGGCGACCAGCTTGTCGAGCACCGGCTTCGGCGTGCCCTTGGGCGCATACAGGCCATGCCAGATGCCGACTTCGGCGCCTTTCACACCGACTTCCTGCAGCGTCGGAACATCCGGCAATGAGGGCACGCGCTTGGCCGAGGTCACCGCGTAGGCCTTTACTTTCCCGCTCTTGATCTGCGAGGTGGTGTTGGTGGTCTGGTCGCACATGAAGTCCACCTGACCGCCGAGCAGATCATTCATCGCCGGCGCGGTGCCCTTGTACGGCACGGTGAGGAAATCGGTCTGGATGGCGCTCATGAAAAGCATGCCGCACAGGTGCGACGCGGCGCCGATGCCGGCGTTCGCGTAGCTCACCTTGTCCTTGTTCTTCTTGATGTACTCGAGGAACTCCTTGAAGTCCTTGGCGGGCAGCTGCGGCTTGCCGACGATGGTCATCGGCACGTCGTTGATCAGGCCGATGGGCTCGAAGTCTTCGAGCGGCTTGAAGCGCAGGTTGCGGTAAAGCGCCGGCGTGGTCGCCATGCCGATGTGGTGGATCAGGATGGTGTAGCCGTCGGGCTTGGCATTCTTCACGTACTCCGGCCCGAGGATGCCGCCCGCGCTCGGCCGGTTTTCGACGATGACGGTCTGACCGAGCGGCTTGCCCATGGCCTGCGCGGTGACGCGCGCGACGGTATCGGTGGGCCCGCCGGCGGCGTACGGCACCACCATCGAAATATTGCGGGTCGGGTATTGCTGCGCGGCGGCGCTGGCGGCGAAAACCGCGAGCGCAGCCAGCGACGACAGGATTGAGATTCGCTTCATCGATCGCTCCAGTGGTTCAGTGGTTTGGCGCGCCCGGCGGGATTCGAACCCACGACCCTTGGCTTCGGAGGCCAATACTCTGATCCGCTGAGCTACGGGCGCCGTGAAATGGGGAGGCGCAGAATAGCAGACTTTCACGCTAAAATCATGCCGTTACCAATAACGCAGAGCGCAAATTCCCAGTGGCCAACACGCACGATCAGCACGAGTCGTTCATCAAGACGCCGCAGCAGTTGGTCACGGTGGTTCTGCTGGCGTTCCTGGTGCCGATCATCGGCATCATCCTGGTCGTGCAGCTGGTGCTGAGCCGTCCGAGCGCGGATCCGCAGGCGCTCGCGCCCGAGGCGGTGAGCGCACGCCTGCAACCGGTCGCGCGCCTGGAGATTGGCGCACCCGCCGCCGCACCCGGCGCGCGCGCAGCGGCCGATATCGTAAAAACCACCTGCGCCGCCTGCCATCAGACCGGCGCTGCGAACGCGCCGAAGCTCGGCGACGCGGCCGCTTGGGCGCCGCGCATCAAGACCGGCATCAACACGCTGGTGCAATCGGTGATCAAGGGCAAGGGCGCCATGCCGCCAAAGGCCGGCGATCCCTCGCTCACCGAGAGCGAGATCCACAACGCCGTGGTGCTGATGGCCAACCAGGCCGGCGCCAAGTTCAAGGAGAAACCGGCAGCGGCTCCCGCCAAGCAGCAGGCCGCAGCACCGGCGCAGCAGGCCGCAGCACCGACGCAGCAGGCTGCGCCTACGCCGCAAAAGGCCGACGGCAAAGCCGTGTATGACAAGGTGTGCTTCGCGTGCCACCAGGTCTCCGTCGCCAACTCACCGAAGCTCGGCGACAAGGCGGCGTGGGCGCCACGCATCCAGACCGGCCTCGATTCCCTCATGCAGTCGGTGATCAAGGGCAAGGGCGCGATGCCGCCCAAGGCCGGCAACCCGGCGCTGACCGACGCCGAGATCCGCGCCGCGGTCGAATTCATGGTTTCGCAAAGCAAGTAGGCGTGGGTTGGATCTCCTGTTCGTCATCGACGCGCCGGAGTCCCTCAAGGCGTACAAGGACACCAGCGTCGCGATGATGCGCGCCGCGCAGAAGCGCGGCCATGGGGTCTGGGTGTGCGGGCAGGAAAGCCTCCATTGGAAGCAGGGCCGGGTCAGCGCCGCCGCGCAGCGCATCTCGCTCACCGACAACGACGAGGACTGGTACCGGGCGCACGAACACGCCGAGCGTTCCCTCGCGCAGTTCGGCGCCAGCGTGATGCGCAAGGACCCCCCGTTCGATCTCGAGTACGTCGTCAGCACGTGGCTGCTTTCGGCGGCGGTGCGCGACGGGGCGCGCGTCTTCAACGCTCCGGACGCCATCCGCGATCACAACGAGAAGCTGGCGATCGCCGAGTTCGGCAGCTTCACCGCGCCGACGCTGGTATCGCGCGAGCCCGAGCGCATCCAGGCGTTCATCGACGAGCACCGCGACGTGGTGGTCAAGCGGCTGGACGTGATGGGCGGTGAGCACGTGTTCCGCGTGCGCACCGACGATCCGAACCGCAACGTCATCGTCGAGACGATCAGCCAGCGCGGCGCCCGCACCGTGATGGCGCAACGTTACATTCCCGAGATTACCGAAGGCGACAAGCGCGTGATCCTGATCGGCGGCAAGCTCGTGCCGCACTGCCTCGCGCGCATCCCCAAGGCCGGCGAATCACGCGGCAACCTCGCCGCCGGCGCGCGCGGCGTGGCGCAGCCGGTCACCAAGCGCCACCGCGAGATCGCGGAGGCATTGGGTTCAGTTCTCTCAAAAAGAGGATTACTCCTGGTCGGGCTCGACGTGATCGGTGACTATCTCACCGAGGTGAACGTGACCAGCCCGACGGGCTTCCGGGAAATCCAGGACCAGACTGGATTCGATGTCTCCGCAATGTTCCTGGATTCTCTGGAACAGAAAATTTCATGATCGGCGTCCTGGTCGTCACGCATGGAAGCATCGGCGAGGCGCTGGTCAGCAGCGCGGCGCAGATCCTGGGCAGCTCGCCGCAGCAGGTGGCGACGCTGAGCGTGTGGCGGCAGGACGACCCGGACGACCTGGTGCTGCGGGCGCGCGAGCTGCTCGACGGGCTCGACGCGGGCGACGGGGTGCTGGTGCTCACCGACATCTTCGGCGCCACCCCCGGCAACGTGGTGTCGCGCCTGCTGCAGGACGGCAAGGTGGAGGGCGTTTCCGGCGTCTCGCTGCCGATGCTGTTGCGCGTGCTCACCAGTCGCGACGGCGCGCTGGCCGCCGCGGTCGACCGTGCGCGCTCCGGCGGCGCCGACGGCGTGGTGCATATGAACAGCGACCGCTGCTGCGATGCCTAGCGCCGAATCGACCATCGTCAACAAGCTCGGGCTGCACGCCCGCGCCGCGGCCAAGCTCACGCACCTTGCCGGGACCTACAAGTCCGAGATCTGGCTCTCGCGCAGCGGCCGGCGCGTCAACGCGAAGAGCATCATGGGGGTGATGATGCTCGCCGCCGGGCAGGGCAGCTCGGTGCGGATCGAGGCCGACGGCGCCGACGCCGAGCAGGCCATCGCCGCGCTCACCAAGCTGATCGCGGACAAGTTCGGCGAGGGAGAATGAACTTCGTTCTGCACGGTTATCCCGTCTCCAGCGGGATCACCGTGGGCAGCGCGCACCTCGTGTCGACCGCGCGCCTGGAAGTGGCGCACTACGAGGTCGCGCCCGAGGCGATCGAAGCCGAGGTGGCGCGCTTCGACGCGGCGATGAAGACCGCGCAGGAGGGGCTGGCCGCGCTCAAGGCGCACATCCCGGCGGGCTCGCCGGCGGAGTTCGAGGCGTTCCTCGACCTGCACCGCATGATCCTCAACGACTCGGCGCTGGCCCAGGCGCCGCGCGAGCTGATCCGCAAGCGCCGCGCCAACGCCGAGTGGGCGCTGGTGCAGGAGATGGAGCGCCTGGTCGAGCGCTTCGAGGAGATCGA
>DATFDV010000246.1:0-3272 GCA_035251855.1 Burkholderiales bacterium
GTGCGCGGCAAGCGGCTCGATGCCACGTTCACCATGGTGCGCGACGGCAAGACGCTGGGCGAGAAGTGGGTCCTCGCGGGCGAGAAATGAGCCCGTATCACGAGAGATCGCGCGAGCTGCAGGACCGGTTCGACACGCGCCGCCTCGCCGACCGGCTGGCGGAACAACTGTCGCGCAGCGCCTTCACCGCCGAGGACAAGGCGTTCGTCGAGAGCCGTGCGATGTTCTTCCTCGCCACCGCCGACGCCGGGGGCCAGCCGGATTGCTCGTACAAGGGCGGCGTGCCGGGCTTCGTGCGGATCACCGGCGAATCGGAGCTGTCGTTTCCCAGCTATGACGGCAACGGCATGTTCCGCAGCCTGGGCAACGTGCTCGCCAACCCGCGGGTCGGGTTGCTGTTCCTCGACTTCGAGCAGCCGCGCCGGCTGCGGGTGCTCGGCCGCGCGCGGCTCGAGGAACCGCGCGGCGAGTTCGACGGCGAGCAGCTGGTGGTGCGCGTTAGCGCTGAGCAGATCTTCCCCAACTGCCCGCGCTACATCCACCGCATGCAGCTGGTCGAGACCTCGGTCTATGCACCGTTCCCGGGGCACCAGCCGCCGGAGCCGGCCTGGAAAAGGAGCTTCCGGGAGGTCCTGCCCCGCGGTTGACAGCGCCCCGGCAGATACTTCAAGCTTGATCTATTCAGGCTTGGAGTACCGTGGACCGCGAATTCATCTCCCGCCGGGGAGACCATAGCGCGCTGCGCATCTGGCTGCGGCTGCTCACCTGCACCCAGCTGATCGAGCGCCGCGTGCGCTCGGGGCTGCGCGAGGAGTTCGGCACCACGCTGCCGCGCTTCGATCTGATGGCGCAGCTCGAGCGCCACCGTGGGGGCCTGAAGATGAACGAGCTCTCGCGCCTGCTGATGGTCACCGGCGGCAACATCACCGCGATCGTCGACCAGCTGGAGAAGGAAGGCCAGGTCGAGCGCCTGGACGACTCCGCCGACCGCCGCGCATTCCGCATCCGGCTCACGCGCTCGGGCGAGAAGAGCTTTGCCGAGATGGCGCGCGCGCACGAGCAATGGGTGATCGAGCTGCTCGGCGGGCTGTCGCGCAAGGAGCACGACGAGCTGCTCAAGCTGCTCGCCAAGCTGAAACAGCACGCGATGGAGGTGGTCTCATGACTCCCAGGCATTTTCAGTGGCGAATGGAAGGCGACGTCGGCGTGGTGACGCTCGACCGCCCGGAGCGCAAGAATCCGCTGACCTTCGAGTCGTACGCGGAGTTGCGCGATTTCTTCGGCGGCCTGAAGAGCGAGAAGAAGGTCAAGGCGGTGGTGATCACCGGCGCCGGCGGCAACTTCTGCTCCGGCGGCGACGTGCACGAGATCATCGGCCCGCTGACCCGGATGAAGCTGCCGCAGCTGCTCGAGTTCACCACCATGACCGGCAATCTGGTGAAGGCGATGCGCCATTGCCCGCAGCCGATCATCGCCGCGGTGGAGGGCGTGTGCGCCGGCGCCGGCGCGATCCTCGCCATGGCCGCCGACCTTCGCTACGCCGCGCCTTCGGCGAAGGTCGCCTTCCTCTTCGTGCGCGTCGGCCTCGCCGGCTGCGACATGGGCGCCTGCGCGATCCTGCCGCGCATCATCGGCCAGGGACGCGCCGCCGAGCTGCTGTATACCGGCCGCTCGATGAGCGCCGAGGAGGGCGCGGCCTGGGGCTTTTTCAACCGGGTGGCGGAACCGGTCCTGCCGGAAGCTCTCCAAGCAGCAAAGGAACTCGCGGCCGGACCTACGGCGGCGCACGCAGTGACGAAAAAGATGCTGCACATGGAATGGAACGTGACCGTAGACCAGGCGATCGACATGGAAGCCGTGGCGCAGGCTGAGCTGATGCAGACCAAGGACTTCCAGCGCGCCTACGAAGCCTTCGCAGCGAAGAAGAAGCCGGTCTTTCGGGGCGACTGATGGATCGGTTCGCGCACTACCAGTGGCCTTTCTTCGCCAAGGAGCATGAGGCGCTGGCGCGGCAGGCCGAGACCTGGGCCGCGGAAAACCTGGCGCATGCCGAAGGAGGAGATTCGGGCTCCGACGCCGACTCGATCTGCCGGCGTCTGGTGCAGGACCTCGGATGCGCCGGCTACCTGCGCCACTGCGTTTCGGACCAGCCCGAGGTGCGCTCGATCGCGGTGCTGCGCGAGGTGTTCGCCTATCACGCCGGCCTGGCGGATTTCGCCTTCGTCATGCAGGGCCTGGGCAGCGGGCCGATCGCGCTCGCCGGCAGCGATGCGCTGAAGAAGCAGTACCTTTCGAAGGCCGCCGCCGGCGAAGCCATCGCCGCCTTCGCATTGTCGGAGCCCGACGCCGGCTCGGACGTGCAGGCCATGAACACGCTCGCAACGAAGAAGGGCGACACCTGGGTGCTGGACGGCACCAAGACCTGGATTTCGAACGGCGGCATCGCCGACTTCTACGTCGTGTTCGCGAAGGCGGACCAGGGCATCAGCGCATTCGTCGTCGATGCGAAGGAAGTGGACGCGTCCGAGCGCATCGAGATCGTCGCGCCGCATCCCATGGCGGTGATCAAGCTGAAAAACAGCCGGGGAACGCTGGTGGGCGAAGCTGGCCAGGGCTTCAAGCTGGCGATGCGCAACCTGGATATCTTCCGCACCACGGTGGCGGCTGCGGCGCTGGGATTTTCGAGAAGGGCCCTTAAGGAAGCGCTCGATCGCGCACGTGAGCGAAAAATGTTTGGCCAGGCGCTCGCCGACTTCCAGATGACGCAGGCCAAGCTTGCGGACATGGCCACCGCGATCGACGCCGGAGCGCTGCTGACTTACCGATCGGGATGGAAGAAGGACACCCAACCGGGGCGCATCACGCGCGAGGCCGCGATGGCGAAGATGTTCGCCACCGAAGCGGCGCAGACCATCATCGACGACGCGGTGCAGATCTGCGGCGGCCTTGGCGTGAAGCGCGGCCACCCGGTGGAGCGCCTGTACCGCGAGGTGCGCGCGCTGCGCATTTACGAAGGCGCCACCGAAGTGCAGAAACTGATCATTTCCCGCGACCTGCTGAAATCATGAGCTACACCGCGCATACCGATACCTTCGCGCGCGACAACCTGCCGCCGCAAAGCGCCTGGCCCCAGTTCCGCTTCGACCTGCCCGAGCTCAAGTACCCCGGGCGCATGAACTGCGCCACCGAGCTGCTCGACAAGCCGGTGACGCGCGGCTACGGACACCGCATCGCGCTGCGCACGCCCGACGGCGAGTGCACCTACACGCAGC
>DATFDV010000247.1:0-8642 GCA_035251855.1 Burkholderiales bacterium
GGCGCCGATCGACATCCCGCCGATGTTCCTCGACCAGCTGGCGCACGTGATCCTTCGCAACCTGCTCGACGGCAGCGACGACGCCCTGCGGCTGCGCGCCGCGGAAGTCTTTTTCCGCGAGCAGAAGGCCACCATCCAGGACGGCCACGTGCTGCTCGCCGACCTCGAGACGGTGGAGATGCACGCGAGCGGCAACCGCTACGGCAGCATCGGCAGGCTGATCGTCGAAGCGCAGGGAGACCTTGCCAAAGTGGATCTCGACGTGCTCGACCGCGCCAACGCCGCGATCTACTGGGAGCGCGAGTCGCGCCACGACACGGTCATCAGCCTGACCTACGGCCGGCCGGCGCTCGATGCGCTGTGCCGGGTCATCGAGGCCTGGGTGCTGCATTTCTTCGGCACTAAAGTCTCGGTGAAACCGGTGCGCAAGATCGACGAGCCGCGCTGGGCCTGGCATATCGGGCTCGACGCCGAATCCACCGCGATCCTCAACGAGCTGTGGGCCGGCACCGAGATCGAGCACGGACGGATGCGCAACATCCTGGCCATCTTCGCGCTTCAGTTCGAAGATCCGGCGGCGATGCGCGCCGACATCGCCGGCAGGACCATTTATCTCGCGCTTGCCTGCGAAGAGGGCGTGGTGCGGATGAAGCCGCAGAACCTGCTTACCAATCTGCCCATCCGTGAAGCCTGACCGCTCGAAATGAAACCCGACTACTGGGACCGGGCCAAGCGCGCGCTGGCGCGGCGCGACCCGGTGATGGGCGCGATCATGCGCCAGCACCCGCGCGTCTACATGATGGTGCGCGGCGAGCCGTTCATGACCCTGGCGCGCGCCATCTGCGGGCAGCAGATTTCGGTCAAGGCGGCGCAAAGCGTCTGGAACCGGGTCTGCGTTTGTCTTGAACAAAAGATAACGCCGGAGGCGGTCGTAGCCGCGAACCGCAAAAACCTGCGTGCTTGCGGCCTTTCCGACCGCAAGACCGAGTACATCGCCGACCTCGCCCAGCACTTCGTCGACGGCAAGATCCACGCGCGCGACTGGCCGCAGATGAGCGACGAGGAGATCATCGCCGAGCTCACCGACGTGCGCGGCATCGGCCGCTGGACCGCCGAGATGTTCCTGATGTTCAACCTGCTGCGGCCCGACGTGTTCCCGCTCGACGACCTCGGCCTGCAGAAGGGCATCCGCGTGGCGTACTTCAAGGGTAGAAAGATTTCGCTCGCGAGGATGCGCAAGCTTGGTGAAAGCTGGCGCCCCTGGCGCTCGGTGGCCACCTGGTACCTCTGGCGCTCGCTCGACCCGGTCCCAGTAGAATACTAGGCGAACGGAGGGCGGCGCGATGAGCGAGGTCCTGTCCGGGTCTGACGTAAGATCCGGCCGCTTCACGATCTTCCCCACCGACGAGCGCCAGTCGCTGCGCCTCGGCCGCTTTCTCATGGCGGCGGGCACTTCGGTCCTCATCTGTCTTGCCCTCGGCCTGTTCGCCTTCCTCGGCGTGCTGTCGTGGCGCGCGGCGCTCGAAGGCACCGCGGGCATCGTCACCCTCGTCGGCCTGTTCTTCCTGGTGTTCCGCACCGGCTTCAACCTGCGCTTCGCCGATCCGAGCCTGACCACGGAGCAGGTCGGCGCGGCAATCGTGTTCCTCGCCTACATCATGTATCACGCCGGCCCGGCGCGCCCGGCGCTGATGCTGTTTTACCTGGTGGCGATGCTGTTCGGCGTGCTTCGCCTGAACGCCAAGCGGCTGCTGGTGCTGGCGTTGGTGGCGATCGGCGCGCACGGCGTGGTGCTGCACGCGATCTACACGCGCAATCCGCTGATGGACGTGCGTCCCGCGTTCATCGAGTTCGGCGTGCTGGCCATCGTGCTTCCCTGGTTCGCGGTGATGGGCGGCTACGTCAACCGCCTGCGCGTGCGCCTCTCCGACGCCAACCGCGAGTTGCGGCGCGCCTTCGAGCACATCGAGCAGCTCGCCATCCGCGACGAGCTGACCGGCGCCTTCAACCGGCGCTTCCTCAT
This sequence comes from Burkholderiales bacterium, assembly GCA_035251855.1. Lineage (GTDB taxonomy): Bacteria > Pseudomonadota > Gammaproteobacteria > Burkholderiales > SG8-39 > SCGC-AG-212-J23. The sequence continues at coordinate 2,024 of DATFDV010000247.1, forward strand.
GGAGGTGCTGGCGCGCGAGCGCTCGCGCGCCGAGCGCCTGTCGGATGCTTTCTCGCTGTGCATGATCGACCTCGACCACTTCAAGGCGATCAACGACAGCCTCGGCCATGCGGCCGGCGATGCGGTGCTCACCCACTTCGCCGCGCTGGGCCCGCGCGGGTTGCGCGGCATCGATACCTTCGGGCGCTTCGGCGGCGAGGAGTTTCTGCTGGTGCTGCCGGGCACCGGGCGCGACGGGGCGCTGGCGGTGGCCGAGCGCGTCCGCGCCGCCACCGAGGCGGCGGCGTTTCCCGCCCTGCCGCCAAACCGGCGGGTCACGGTGAGCGTCGGCGTGGCGACCTACGCCCGCGGCGAGGAGGTTCAGGCCGTCCTGGCCCGGGCCGACAAGGCCCTCTATCAGGCCAAGGCCGCCGGCCGAAACCAAGTAATGGCATTGGGCTAAAATCGCGCGCCGATGAAGACCACGTTCCTCGAGTTCGAGCAGCCGATTGCGGAGCTCGAGACGCGCATCGAGGAGTTGCGCTTCGTGCAGGACGACTCGGCGGTCGATATTTCCGACGAGATCCAGCGCCTCACCAAGCGCAGCCAGTCGCTCACCAAGGACATCTACGGCAAGCTCTCGCCCTGGCAGGTGGCGCAGGTGGCGCGCCATCCCCAGCGCCCGTTCACCCTCGACTACATCCAGGGCCTGTTCACGCAGTTCGAGGAGCTGCACGGCGACCGCACCTTCTCGGACGACAGCTCGATCGTCGGCGGCCTGGCGCGCTTCAACGGCACCGCCTGCGTGGTGCTCGGCCACCAGAAAGGCCGCGACACGAAGGAGAAGATCGCGCGCAACTTCGGCATGCCCAAGCCCGAGGGCTACCGCAAGGCGCTGCGCCTGATGAAGCTGGCCGAGAAGTTCGGCCTGCCGGTGTTCACCTTCGTCGACACGCCCGGCGCGTATCCCGGCATCGACGCGGAGGAGCGCGGCCAGTCGGAAGCGATCGGCCGCAACCTGTTCGAGATGGCGCGCCTGCGCGTGCCGGTCATCGTCACCATCATCGGCGAGGGCGGCTCCGGCGGCGCGCTCGCCATTGCGGTGGGCGACGTCATCGTCATGATGCAGTACGCCATCTACTCGGTGATCTCGCCGGAGGGCTGTGCCTCGATCCTCTGGCGCAGCGCCGAGAGGGCGCCCGACGCCGCCGAAGCCCTCGGCATTACCGCCAACCGCCTGAAGACCCTCGGCCTGGTCGACAAGATCGTGCCCGAGCCGCTGGGCGGCGCGCACCGCGACGCGCCGGCGACGCTGCAGGCGCTGAAAAAGGTGCTCGCCGAGACGCTCAAGCAGCTGCAGGAAAAGAAGCCCAAGCAGCTTGTCGAGGAGCGCCTCGAGCGCCTGATGGCCTATGGCAAGTTCAAGGAAGCGAGCGAGCGGTAAGAAGCTCGCCGTCGCCCTCTCGGGCGGCGTGGATTCGGTGACGCTTCTGCACCAGCTCCGGGCACGCGGGCCGGTCACGGCGATTCACGTTCACCACGGCTTGAGCCCCAACGCGGACCGCTGGGCCGCCTTCTGCCGACGGCTTTGCAAGCGGCTGGACGTGCCTTTGAGGGTGGTGAAAGTCAGGGTGGCGAAGCGCGGCCAGGGGCTGGAAGCGGCCGCGCGCGAAGCGCGGTACCAGGCTTTTTCAACGGCGGACGCGGACTGCATCGCACTCGCGCACAACCTCGATGACCAGGCCGAGACGGTGCTCATGAACCTGCTGCGCGGCGCCGGCCGCCGCGGGGCCAGCGGGATGCCGGCGCAATCGCGCTTCAAGGGCAAGACGCTGCTGCGGCCGCTGCTCGATACGCCGCGCGACGAGATCGAGGCCTATGCGCGCCGGCATCGCCTCGCCTGGGTCGAGGACGAGAGCAATGCCGACGATGCCTTGACCCGGAATTTCCTGCGCCGTCGTGTCGGTCCGCTGCTCGAGGAACGATTTCCGGGCTGGAAGCGATCGCTCGCACGGGCGGCGCGGCATTTTTCGCGCAAGGAAGCCAGCGCGCAGGACCTGCTGCGGAAATTTTTGCAAACCCGGGGGTTGCGCGCTCCGAGCGAGGCGAAGCTGGTCGAGATGCTGAAGCAGCTCACCGGGAGCGGGGCGCGCACGCTGATCGAGCACGACGGCGCCCGGCTTCGGCTTTACCGAGGCAAGGTCGTTACAGATCAAGCAGGTGCAGTCTTTGCCCCGATCGCGTGGCACGGCGAGCCCAAGCTGCCGATCCCCGAGCTCGGCGGCGAGCTGCGCTTCCGGCGCGCCCGGGGAAAGGGAATCGACGCGAGCAAGCCGCTGCGCGTGCGGCTGCGCGCCGGCGGCGAGCGGCTGCAGCCGGACGCCAAGCGTCCGCGCCGCACGCTGAAAAACCTTTTTCAGGAAGCCGGTGTGCCGCCGTGGGAGCGCGACCGGCTGCCGCTCATCGTCTGCGGCGACGATCTGGTCTGGGTTCCGGGCCTCGGCGTCGATGCACGCTACCGCGCGGCGAAGAATGCGCCCGGCGTGCTGCCCGAATGGCGTAAAATGTCGGGTTAATTTCTTGATCTCAAAGGGGAACAGGGGTAATGGCGGTGGAGCAAACGTTGTCGATCATCAAGCCCGACGCGGTAAAGAAAAACGTCATCGGCCAGATCATTGCGCGCTTCGAGGCGGCGGGCCTGCGCGTGGTGGCCGCCCGCATGACGCACCTCTCGCGCAAGGAAGCCGAAGGCTTCTACGCAGTGCACCGCGAGCGCCCGTTCTTCAAGGATCTGGTCGATTTCATGATCTCGGGACCGGTGCTGGTGCAGGTGCTCGAAGGCGAGAACGCGATCGCGCGCAATCGCGAGCTGATGGGCGCGACCGATCCGAAGAAGGCCGCGAAAGGAACCATCCGCGCGGATTTCGCCGATTCGATCGATGCCAACGCGGTGCATGGCTCCGATAGCGCCGAGACTGCGCGCAACGAGATCCAGTACTTTTTCCCGAAAGGCAGATGAAGCCCAACCTGCTCGGGCTTGACCCGAACGCGCTCGAGCGCTTCTTCGAGGCGCAGGGCGAAAAGCCGTTCCGCGCGCGCCAGGTCCTGCGCTGGGTGCACCAGCGCCACGAAGGCGATTTCGCGCAGATGAGCGACCTCGCCAGGGCGCTGCGCGAGAAGCTGGTGGCCACCGCCGCGGTCGAGGCGCCGCAGATCGTCGGCGACACCACGGCCGCCGACGGCACGCGCAAGTGGCTGCTGAAGGTCGACGGCGCCAATGCGGTCGAGGCGGTGTTCATCCCCGAGACCAGCCGCGGCACGCTGTGCGTCTCGAGCCAGGCGGGCTGCGTGCTCGATTGCGCGTTCTGCTCGACCGGCAAGCAGGGATTCAACCGCAACCTCGGCACCGCGGAGATCATCGGCCAGCTCTGGCTGGCCAACCGCCTGCTCCCCGGGGAGCGACCGGTCACCAACGTTGTTATGATGGGAATGGGGGAGCCGCTCCTGAACCTGGACAACGTGATCCCGGCACTGCGGCTGATGCTCGATGACAATGCTTACGGCCTTTCGCGGCGGCGGGTGACGGTGTCCACCGCCGGCGTGGTACCCGGAATCGACCGGCTGCGCGACGAGTGCCCGGTGGCGCTGGCGGTCTCGCTGCACGCGCCCAACGACGAGCTGCGCGACCGGCTGGTGCCGGTGAACCGCAAGTACCCGCTCGCCGAGCTGGCCAAGGCCTGCAACCGCTACCTCGACAAGGCGCCGCGCGACTTCGTTACCTTCGAATACGTGATGCTCGATGGCGTGAACGACAGCGACGCGCACGCGCGCGAGCTCGTCGCGCTGGCGGGAAACGTGCGCAGCAAGTTCAACCTCATCCCGTTCAATCCGTTTCCGAACTCGGAATTCAGGCGCTCCTCGCCCGAGCGCATCCGCAGCTTCGCCGAGATCCTCGCGCGCGCCGGCCTGACCGCGACGACGCGCAAGACGCGCGGCGACGACATTGCCGCTGCCTGCGGCCAGCTCGCCGGCGACGTGGCGGACCGCACGCGCCGGCGCATGACCCTCAAGGAGGTGCGCGCATGAGGCCACTGCTGGGACTGATGTTGGTCGTGCTCGCCGCCTGCGCCGGCCAGCCTACCGACCCCGACCACGACACCGGAGCCATCATCGGCGAGGTCGGCGATCCCCGCAACCGCGCCAAGCTGCACACCGAGCTCGCCTCGTTGTACTACAGCAACGGCAACCTCGGCGTTGCGCTGGAGGAACTGCGCGCCGCCACCAAGGCCGATGGCAGCTATGCGCCGGCGTACGGCATGTACGGCCTGGTGTACATGCAGACGAAGGAGCACGCGCGCGCCGAGGAAAGCTTCGAGCGCGCGCTGCGCCTGGCGCCGAACGACGCCGACATCAATCACAATTTCGGCTGGTTCCTCTGCCAGACCGGGCGCGAGCCGGAGTCGGTCAAGTACTTTTTGCAGGCCCTCCGCAACCCGCTGTACCCCACGCCTTGGCGCTCTTACTCGGCCGCCGGCGTCTGTACGCTGAAGATGAACCAGCTCAAGGATGCCGAGGCGTTCTTCGAGCGCGCGCTCAAATCCGAGCCCGACGAGCCCACGTCGCTGGTCAGCCTCGGCCAGATCCGCTACCGGCAGGGCAACATCGGCGAGGCGCGCAGGCTGGTGACGCGCTACAACAAGCTGGTGACGCCGACCTCCGAGTCGCTGTGGCTGGCGGTGCGCATCGAGCGCCGGATGGGCGAGCGCCTGCAGGAGCAGGCGTACGCCAACCAGCTGCGCCGCCGCTACCCGGAGTCGAAGGAATACCAGGCACTGCAGCGAGGCCAGTTTGACTGAGAGCGTGACTGAAGCCGCGCTCACCGGCGTCGGGCAGGAGCTGGCCGCCGCGCGCGAGGCGCGCGGCCTTGCGCTCGCCGACGTCGCGCAGCAGCTCAAGTTTGCGCCGCGCCAGCTCGAGGCGCTCGAGCAGGAGCAGTTCGGCGCCCTGCCGGGCGCCACCTTCGCGAAAGGCATGGTGCGCAGCTACGCGCGGCTCCTGAAGCTCGATCCCGAGCCGCTGCTGCAGCGCGTGGCCGGCCACTTCGAGGTGCCGGACTCCGGCCGCCTGGCCGCGCGCTACCACCAGCCGGTGCCGTTCTCCGATAGCGCGCGCAAATCCACCTTCGTCTATCTCGGCCTGTCGGCGGGGGTCCTGGTGCTGGTTGGCGCGGTGGCCTATGAATGGCACCAGGAACGCACCCGGGTAGCCAAGTCCGGCAGCAAGGCCACCACCAGCGTGGCGAAAGCAGCGCCCCGCGAAGCCCAGTCGCGCCCGGCGCCGGTTGCCGTGCAGCCGGCGATGGCGCCGGCGCCGGCTCAGGAAAAGACCAAGCTCGCCGCCCCTGCTGCCGTCCCGGCCCCCGCGCCCGTGCCGCCGGCCGCGATCACGCCGGAGAAGCCGAAAGTGGTCTCGGCGGACAAACCCAAGGCGGTCGGCGCCGGCCCGCACCGCCTGGTGGTGCGCACCGAGGGCGAGGCGTGGATCGAAATCCGGGACTCGGCCGACCGCATGCTGGTGTCCTCGCTCAACCCGCCCGGCAGCGAGCGCGTGGTGCGCGGCAAGCCGCCCTATAGCCTGGTCATCGGTAATGCCTCGATGGTGACCGTTCTCTACGACGACAAGCCGATCGACCTCGCGCCGCACACCCGTCAGGACGTGGCGCGCCTCACCGTACCCTGACCTCGATGAAACGACGAATTTCGCGGCAGGTCGCCGTCGGCGGCGTGCGCATTGGCGGCGGCGCGCCGGTGGTGGTGCAGTCGATGACCAACACCGACACCGAGGATGCCGCCGGCACCGCCCGCCAGGTGGAGGCGCTCGCGCGCGCCGGCTCGGAGCTGGTGCGCATCACCGTGAATACGCCCGAAGCGGCCGCCCAGGTGCCTCGCCTAAGGGAGCTTCTGGACAGGGCGGGATGCGCCGTGCCGCTGATCGGCGACTTCCACTACAACGGCCACAAGCTCCTCACGCAGTATCCGGACTGCGCGCGCGCGCTGGCCAAGTACCGCATCAATCCCGGCAACGTCGGCAAGGGCGCCAAGCGCGACGAGCAGTTCGCGACCCTCATCGAATGCGCGCTGCGCTACGACAAGCCGGTGCGCATCGGCGTCAACTGGGGCAGCCTGGATCAGGAGCTTCTGGCGCGGATGATGGACGAGAATGCGCGCATCGCAGTTCCAAAAGATTCCCTCGAGGTGATGCGGGAAGCGGTCATCACTTCGGCGCTGGAGTCCGCGCGCGCCGCCGAGGAAATCGGCCTGCCCGCCGAGCGCATCGTCATCTCGTGCAAGATGAGCCAGGTGCAGGACCTGATCGCGGTCTACCGCGCGCTGGCGGCGCGCTGCGACTACGCGCTGCACCTGGGCCTGACCGAGGCCGGCATGGGCTCGAAAGGCATCGTCGCCTCCAGCGCGGCGATGGCGGTCCTGCTGCAGGAAGGCATCGGCGACACGATCCGCGTCTCGCTCACGCCCGAGCCGGGCGGCGAGCGCACGCGCGAAGTGCAGGTGGCGCAGGAAATCCTGCAGACCATGGGCCTGCGCGCGTTCACGCCGATGGTCAGCGCCTGCCCGGGCTGCGG
>DATFDV010000248.1:0-9328 GCA_035251855.1 Burkholderiales bacterium
GATCTCGCCGATCGAGGACACGCCGGCGCACAAGGCCGGCATCAAGCCGGGCGACCTGATCATCAAGCTCGACGACACGCCGGTGAAGGGCATGACGCTGAACGACGCCGTGAAGAAGATGCGCGGCAAGCCCAACACCTCGATCACCCTCACCATCACCCGCAAGGGCGAGACCGCGCCGGTGATCGTCACCATCACGCGCGCGGTGATCCGCGTGCAGAGCGTGAAGTCGAAGATCATCGAGCCGGGCTTCGCCTGGGTGCGCATCTCGCAGTTCCAGGAAGCGACCGCCGACCATCTGGTGAAGCACCTGAATACGCTGTTCAAGGATGGGAACGTGAAGGGGCTGGTGCTCGACCTGCGCAACGACCCGGGCGGCCTGCTGCACGGCGCGGTGGCGATCTCCTCGGCGTTCCTGCCGCAGAAATCCCTGGTCGTGTCGACCGACGGGCGCGCCGAGGACTCGCGCAAGAAGTTCTACGCCAGCCCGGAGGATTACGCGCGGCGCGGCGACGACGTGCTGAAAGCCCTGCCGGCGGCGGCGAAGACCGTGCCGATGGTGGTGCTGGTGAACGGCGGCTCGGCCTCGGCTTCGGAGATCGTCGCCGGCGCGCTGCAGGACCACAAGCGCGCCAAGGTGATGGGCACGCAGACCTTCGGCAAGGGCTCGGTGCAGACCATCATGCCGCTGGGCAACAACACCGCGATCAAGCTCACCACCGCGCGCTACTACACCCCCGGCGGCCGCTCGATCCAGGCGCTCGGCGTGACGCCCGACTTCATCGTCGAGGATCCGGGCGATACCCTGACGCGGGTGCGCGAAGCCGACCTTCAGCGCCACCTCGAGAACGGGCGCGCGGCGCAGGACAAGGCCGCACAGGAGAAAAAGGACGGCGCCGCCGCCTCGCCCCGCACCAAGCCGTCGTCGGCGCCGGAAGTGAAGCCGACCGAGCTCGGCTCGAAGGAAGACTTCCAGCTGACGCAGGCGATCGCCCTGCTCAAGGGCGAGCCGGTGAAGTCGCACTCGCCGACCGTCGCGCAAACCGACACCAAGCCCGCTACTCCGAAGAACTGAACGACCAGCAGCTTCTCCGCTACAGCCGCCACATCCTTCTCCCGGAGATCGGGATCGAAGGGCAAGAGCGGCTGCGGGCGGCGCATGTCCTGATCGTCGGCGCGGGCGGCCTCGGCTGTCCGGCCGCGCTCTATCTCGCCGCCGCTGGCATCGGGCGTCTCACGCTCGTCGACGCCGACAAGGTCGACCTCACCAACCTGCAGCGCCAGATCCTCTACCGCAGCGAGTCGGTCGGCGCCGTCAAGGTGGACGCCGCTCGCTCGGCGCTGAATGCGGTCAATCCCGACGTCACCATCGTGGCGGTCCACAAAAGGCTGGAAGATTTCAGCGTCGTCGAAAGCGCTGACGTGGTCCTCGATTGCACGGATAACTTCGCCACGCGCCACGCCATCAACCGCGCTTGCGTGCGGCATGCCAAGCCCCTGGTGTCCGGAGCGGCGATCCGCTTCGATGGCCAGTTGATGGTGTTCGATTTCCGCAGCCCGGCGTCTGCCTGCTACGCGTGCCTGTTTCCCGAGGACGCCCAGGTCGAGGAAGTGCAGTGCTCGACCATGGGGGTATTCGCGCCGCTCACCGGCGTGATCGGCGCCATGCAGGCGATGGAAGCGTTGAAGCTCGCGGCCGGCATCGGCGAATCGCTCGCCGGCCGGCTGACGATCTTCGATGCGAAGGCCGCCGACTGGCGCACGGTGCGCGTGAAGAGAGATCCCGCCTGCAGCGTCTGCCGGTCTAGAACTGCGCGAGGCTGCGCGGCGTAAGCGGACGACCCTCCGGCCCGGCCAGATAGACGTTGGCCGGCAAGCGCTCCATCGGCAGCCCGAGCGCCTCGGCCAGCAGCTCCTGCAACGGGCGCCGCTCGCGCTCGACGCCGGCTTTCAGGCGCGGCGAGCGTATCGCGAACAGCGTCGAGAACGCGTCGTTGAAGTCCTGCCGGGTGAGTCGATCCGCATAGGCAGCCAGCGGATTGCGCTGCACGATGCGCGAGCCGTGGTCCCCATGGATGATGACGATGGCGTCGTGCCAGACGTTCGCCTCGCGCATGGCGTCGAACAGGCGCCCGAGCAGCAGCTGCTGGCAGCGCACCTGCTCGAAGTACCGCCGGTAGCGCTCGTTCCTCGAGCCCGCCGAGTTGAGCACCGCGTCGTGGTAGCCCGCGCCCGGCGGCACGTTGGACAGCCAGTCCTCGATTTCCGCGCGCAAGCGGCAGGACCTGTCGAGCACGTACGGATAATGCGGAAGCAGCAGGTGCGCGAAGTACGCCTCGCCGGGCGACGCCGAGCGCAGGTCCGACGCGAGCCGCTGCAGCACCGGCAGCACCGGCAGCGGTCCCACGCGGCTGACCGGGCGCGGCCATGAAGAGCCGGTCAGCTTTTCGTACACCCGCCCGAGCGCGGCGAGGTAGCCCGAGCTCGCCGCCAGGCTGTTGAAGATGAACTGCGCACGCTCGAGCGTGCCGAGCGCGGTATCGCGCAGCGCGCCGATGCTGTTCGCGCGGTAAGTGGAGCATGACGCATAGGCGATGCCCGGAATGCGGCAGTAATCGAGATAGTCGGACTGGTATACGTGCAGGCGGTAGCCCAGCGCCGACAGGTGCCGGAAGTACGCGCTGCCGGTGAGGATGTGCGGATGCGACCGGCCTTCGACGAGATGCGCCCATGGCTGCGCGCTGGTGCTGAAATTGAGCAGGTTGGCGATCGAGTGCCGGGTGAGGAAATATTGCGAATACGCGCCGGCGTGCACGCGAAAGCCTTCCCCGACGTAGGCCTCGGTCAGCCAGCGCCCGAAGCCCGCGCTTTCGGGCACGTCCTCGGGCAGCCCGGCGAGGCCAATGTGCTCGTCGAGCACCAGATGCAATACCACGGGAAGCGCCCGCTTCTCCCCCTGGGGAGCGCCGGCCCGGTCATCCGCTGCGGTGCCGGGGATGAGCAGGGTCGAAGCAAGGAACGCCGAAGCGGCCACCGCGGCGACGGAAACCGCGCGCCGGCCGAGCAGCCACGTGGCCGCGAAGCAGGCCGCACCGAGCGCGGCAAGACCGGCGTAGCCGAAGCTCGCGCCGCTGAGCAGGTCGACCGCCAGCGCTAAGGCGGCGGCGAGGACCAACGCCGCCCCCGCGGCGCCCAGGGCCCATGCGACGCCCTGCAGCAGCACGCCGGCGGCAACGCAGCCGGCGAGAAGCAGCCCGGCCTCCGCCGAGAGGACCGGATAGTGGTTGCCGGTGAGGAACGCCGCTAGCGGCGCGCCCAGGACGAGCGCTACCGCAGCGGCGTAAGCCCCGCTGCGGCGAACACTCGTGCGCGCTTCCATCTTGGGGCCGTCGCGCTAATTGCGATCGAACCAGTAGAGCTTGCGGCCGGCCGCCGACACCTGCTCGACGCGGTGGATCCGGGCGCGCGCGCGCAGCGCCCGCTCGAAGCTTTCCTCCGAATAGTCGGCGAAGATGTCGGCGCGCAGCCGCAGCAGCTCCTGCACCATCGGATCGTCCTTCTGCACGAACTCGATCACGCCGGCGCCCGCCATTCCGACGACCCAGTCGACCACGTATTCGAGCGGCACGTTCTTCGCCACCGCCAGGTGATGCACGAACGCCAGCGCGAGCACGCCATCGGCCGGCGCCCGCTCGCGCATGCCCTTGCGCTCGCCCTGTCCCCAGCCCTGGCTCGGCGACGGATTGGCCGCATCGAGGTGCAGCGGCAGCAGGTTGAGGTCCTCGGCCTTCGCCCTGAGGTACGCCCTTTCGAGCGCGCCGGCATCGAAGTCGAAACCGATGGACAAGCGCGCGCCGGCCTCCAGCGCGGCCTTCGAGTATTCGCCGGTATTGCAGCCGAGGTCCCACAGAAGCGCCGGCCGCACCGCCGCGGCGAACTCGCGCACGAAAGCGTCCTTGCTGCGCGCTTCGTCGCTCGAGTAGGAGTTGATCTCGGCGTAATCGCGCCACACCGTTTTCTCCGAGCCCTTCGGCTCCAGGGTACGGATCCAGTCGCGCAGCCCCACCAGTATCCGGCGGAAGGCGATCTGCGGCAGGCGCACCTTGGCGGCCTCGCCGGTGGGGCGGTCCTTCGCCGAGATCTTCTCCAGCATCGCATGCAGCACCACGTGCTGCAGGACCGGCCAGGAAAGCTTCGCGCGCAGCGGCAGCGCGTTCGCCAGGTGCTCGACGGGGATGCCCTCGAGGCTGCCGCGATACCACGCGTTGTGCGGGATGCCGAGCAGCGCGCGCAGCAGCAGCGGGTTCAGGAACTGATCGCAGAACTGCCGGTGCGCGGCCCAGATTTCGCCTTCGCGGTAGGGCCGGAACGACAGCGTATCGATGAACACCGGCGCCGGCCCGCGGAACTGGATGTTGTAGGCCGACGCATCGGACAGCGTCACCCCGCGCTCGAGGCAGCGCAGGTGCACGTCCAGGTGGAGCAGCGCCGCATCCTTCAGCGCGTGGAAGCTCCATTCGTACGGGTACGAGATGAACGGCAGCTTCGGATGCTCGACGACATAGGAAGCCTGCGCCGCGGCGGCGCCGAGCAGCTCCCTGCTGACCGGGCGCTCCTGGACGACAAGCCCTTCGGCCATCAGCTCCTCGAGGATCCCGGTGCGCCGGGTGCTCTCGTAGTCGGCGGCGGCGAGCGGCATCACCGTCCGAAAGATGCGATCGTCGAGCATCATCACGCTGCCGCTCGGATCGCGGAACGACCCGGAGTCGCGGTACGCGGCCATCGCTAAGCCTGCCCGATCATTCTCCGGAACAGCGCCTTGATGCGCTGCCAGTAGAGCCGCAGCACCACCGTGAGGCCCGCGATGCCGGCGATCAGGCCCTGCAGCAGGATGCTGCCGGTGGCCGGATCCAGGTACGCGTAGGCGGGCGCGATCCAGGCGAGCAGTGCCGCGAAAAAAATGGCCGTCCGGACGCGGGACGGGCGGGTGGTGCTTTGTTGCATGACAGGCCTCCTCGATGAGCCGCATGACCGATTGATCGAATGCGTCGGTTGAGGCTGCGCGCAATTTTTTTACATGGAAACCACCGCTCGTGGTCCGTCGGACGGCCCCCTGCGCCATCCGGCGCGGGCGGGTAGTCCGAGCGTCTATCTCAGGAGAGCAGGTAGCGCCGCTGGGCGCTGAAGTTCTCGCCCGGCTTCTTCACGAAGCCGCTCTTCGCGTACTGGTGCAGGCAGCCCAGGACGTAGCGTGAGAGCGCGGCGGCGCGCCCCGCGGCGTCGCCGTCGGACCCCACGCGCAGCGACTGCTTCAAGGTCGACTCGAAGCGCTCGAAGAACTGGTTCATGCGCGCCTGCAGGCGCTCGTGCTCGCCGACCAGCGCGTCGCCGGTCATCACGCGCACCATGCCGGGGTTCTTCTCCGCGAAGGCGAGCAGCATCTCGACCAGCTTCTCGCACTGGCGGTGGCCGTCGGCTTCGTCCTGGCTGATCTGGTTGGCGAGGGTGAAGACCGAGTTCTCGATGAACTCGATCAACCCTTCGTACATCTGCGCCTTGGAGGCGAAGTGGCGGTAGAGCGCGGCTTCGGACACGTCCAGCCTGGCGGCGAGCGCCGCGGTGGTGATGCGCTCCCACTTCGGCGCCTCGAGCATCTGCGCGAGGGCCTTCAGGATCTCGAGCCGGCGTTCGCCTTTGGCGCGTGGCATCAGTTTTGGATTCTACGCGGCAGTTCCGTTACCGAGGAAATGCGCAGGTCCACGAACGGCACGCGGCGCCCGACCGGGCTCACCCACACCGTCGACATGCCCAGACGGTGCGCGGCGCGCAGGTTGTCGAGGAGGTCGTCGACCATGGCGCAGCGGTGCGCATCCAGCTTGTGCTGGCGCAGCAGGTGGTGGAAACCCCAGGCGTGCGGCTTGCCGCGGTAGCCGGTGTCCTCGATGGTGTAGACCGCATCGAAGTAGCGGGCGAGGCCGATGGCGCGCAGCACCTCCTCGACGTAATGGCGCGGCGCGTTCGAGAACACCAGGCGCGTGCCACCGAGCCGCAGCAGGGCGTGCCTGAGCGCGTTCTCGCGCACCACCATGTCGGCGAGCTCGGGGAAGACGTGGGTCTGCGCGAGGAAATGCTTCGGGTCGGTGCCGTGGTGGCGCACCAGGCCGCGCAGCGTGGTGCCGTAGCGCAGCCAGAAATTGTGCCGCATCCGGCTTGCGCCTTCGTCGTCGAGCCCGAACTGCTTTTTCAGGAAATCCTGAATTTGCAGGTGCATCGATGGAAAGATGTGCACCCGCGCGTCGTGCAGCGTGTTGTCGAGGTCGAAGATCCACACCCGCCGCGACGGCGGTAGCCTCGAGATCCGCACTACTTGCTTCTTATAAGAGTACCGACGCCTTGATCGGTGAGGACTTCGAGGAGCAACGCGTGCGGAACACGCCCGTCGATAATGTGAACGCTCTTGACCCCGCTGCGCGCGGCGTCGAGCGCCGAGCCGATCTTGGGCAGCATGCCGCCCGAGATCACGCCCTTGCCCACCAGCTCGTCGAACTTCTTCGGCGTCAGGCCGGTGAGCAGCTTGCCGTCCTTGTCGAGCACGCCGGGAGTGTTGGTGAGAACCACCAGCTTCTCGGCGCGCAGCACCTCGGCGAGCTTGCCGGCCACCAGGTCGGCGTTGATGTTGTAGGTGGTGCCGTCGCGCCCGGTGCCGATCGGGGCCACCACCGGGATGAAGCCGCCGGCCTCCAGCGCCTCGATCACCGCCGGGTCGATCGACTCGACCTCGCCGACCTGCCCCAGGTCGATCTTGCCGTTCTCTTTCGACGGCGGCAGGGTCAGCTTGCGCGCGTGGATGAAGGCGCCGTCCTGCCCGGTGAGGCCCACCGCCTTGCCGCCGGCCTGGTTGATGAGCTCGACCACCTCCTTGTTCACCTGGCCGCCGAGCACCATCTCCACCACGTCCATGGTCTCGGCGTCGGTGACGCGCATGCCCTGGATGAACTCGCCCTTCTTGCCCAGGCGCGCGAGCAGCTGCTCGATCTGCGGGCCGCCGCCGTGCACCACCACCGGATTCATGCCGACCAGCTTGAGCAGCACCACGTCGCGCGCGAAGGAGCTCTTCAGCTCCTCGTCGGTCATGGCGTTGCCGCCGAACTTAACCACGATGGTCTTGCCGTGGAAGCTCTGGATGTAGGGCAGCGCCTCGGCGAGGATGCGCGCCTTCTCGGCGGCCTGCGGAGAATGCGCCGAGGGAGAAATGAGGGGGGCGTTCATGCGCCCCCCAATGCTACAGAAAAAACTACTGGATCGTGACCTGCTTGCGCGCGGCCGCGGCCTTCTTCGGCAGCGTGAGCTCGAGCACGCCGTCCTTGAACTTGGCTTCGGCCTTGCTCTCGTCCACTTCCTGCGGCAGCGTGAAGCTGCGCGAGACCTTGCCGTAAGTGCGCTCGGTATGCAGGACGCGCTCGTCCTGAGTCACTTCCTTCTCGCGCTTGATCTCGGCGGCGAGACTGATCTCCGCGCCGTCGATGGTCACCTGGATGTCGTCCTTCTTGACCCCGGGCAGCTCGGCGGTAACGGTATAGGCGCCGTTCTTCTCGGCGACGTCCACCTTGATGCGCGGCAGCACGTCATTACGGCCGCCTTCGTAGGCCACCGGGCGCACGAGGAAGCCCTTGAACAGGTCGTCGACCAGATCGTTGAACGGATCGAATCGGGTGATGTTTGCCATCTTGCGTCTCCTTTTCCTGAGGGTACCGGGTAGGTAGGGACGCCCCGGGCGGTTTCAAGCCCCTTGTAAAATCGCGCATCACCCCTATGGAAGATAAGCAGGCAGACGAAGACTTCCGGTCCCGCGTCGAGCGCGAGCGGCCCTACCTGCTGCGCTACGCCGGCCTGCAGCTGCGCGACGCCCACGCCGCGGAGGACGCGGTACAGGAGACCCTGCTCGCCGCCCTGGCCGGCGAGGCGGCCTTCGGCGCGCGCGCCAGCCTGCGCACCTGGCTCACCGGCATCCTCAAGCACAAGATCATCGACGCCATCCGCCGCATGAGCCGCGAGGCGCCAGCGCTTTCCGGGGATGAATTCGACGCCTTGTTCGACGAGCGCGGCCACTGGATCGAGATGCCCGCGGCGTGGACCAGCCCCGACGCCTCGCTCGAGCAGCAGCGCTTCTTCGCCGCGCTGGAACTGTGCCTCGGGCGGCTTCCGCAGAAGACCTCGCAGGCCTTCATGATGCGCGAGCACCTGGGCCTCGAGACTGACGAGATCTGTAAGGAACTCGCCGTCACGCCGACGCATTGCTGGGTGCTGCTTTATCGTGCGCGCATGGCCCTGCGAGAATGCCTCAGCAAGGAATGGTTCCAGAAATGATGTTGTCCTGCAAACAAGTGACGCGGCTGGTATCGCAAGGCCTCGACCGCGAGCTCGGGTTCACCGAGCGCGTGCGGCTGCGCGTGCACCTGGCGATCTGCGACGGCTGCACCAACTTCAGCAAGCAGATGGCGTTCCTGCGCGAGGCCATGGCCAAGCTTGCCGACCAGTCTCCCAAAACCTGATTCCTGCGCGCGCTGCGGCGCGCCCTTTCGCTGCGGCGCGAGGAACCGCGACGCCGCGTGCTGGTGCGCGAGCCTGCCGCCGCTGGAGCCGGTGCCCGGCCGCGCTTGCCTGTGCCGGGCATGCCTCGAATCAGAGGTTAAAGAACGAACCTAGCCAGATCTTCGTTCTTCGCCAGATCCGCCAGCCGCGCATCGACGTAGGCGGCATCGATGGTCACCTGGGCGGCGCCGCGCTTGCCGGCCTCGAACGAAATCTCCTCCAGCAGCCGCTCAAGCACCGTGGAGAGCCGCCGCGCGCCGATGTTCTCGGTCTTCTCGTTCACCTGGAAGGCCAGCTCGGCGAGGCGGCGGATCGCCTCGGGGCGGAACTCCAGCGTCAGTCCTTCGGTCGCCAGCAGCGCCGAGTACTGCTTGATCTGGCTCGCGTCCGTCGACACCAGGATGCGCTCGAAGTCGTCGACCGAAAGCGGGTCGAGCTCGACGCGGATCGGGAAGCGGCCCTGCAGCTCGGGAATCAGGTCCGAGGGCTTGGCCATGTGGAAGGCGCCCGAGGCGATGAACAGGATGTGGTCGGTCTTCACCATGCCGTAGCGCGTGGACACGGTGGTGCCTTCGACCAGCGGCAAGAGATCCCTCTGCACGCCCTGGCGCGAGACGTCGGCGCCGCCCATCTCGCCGCGGCTGGTGATCTTGTCGATCTCGTCGAGGAACACGATGCCGTTCTGCTCCGCGTTGGCGAGCGCCTTGGCCTTCAGCTCTTCGTCGTTCACCAGGCG
>DATFDV010000249.1:0-10793 GCA_035251855.1 Burkholderiales bacterium
ATCGTCGCCGACGTGTCGACCGAGTCCGGCCAGGTGGATTTCGCCGCGGACATCGTCAAGCTCAAGTCGGCGAACGCGGACGCCATCTTCATCTACACCAACGAGGAAGAATGCGCGCGCGTGCTGCGCGAGGCGCGCAAGCAGGGGGTGAAGACGCCGATCATCGGCGAGACCAACGTCATCAGCCAGAAGGTCATCGACCTCGCCGGCGAGACCGCCGAGGGCGTGAAGGGGCACGTCGGGCTCACCGCCGATGCGCCGATCCCGGCGGTGCAGGCCTTCACCGACAAGTTCCAGAAGCGCTACAAGTACGTGCCCGACCATAACGGCATCAAGGGCTACACCGCGGTCTACGCCGTTAAGCACGCCACCGAGAAGCTGGGCAAGTTCGACAGCAAGGCGCTCGGCAAGCTGATGAAGGGCCTGACCATCAAGCCCGAGCATGAGCCGGGCATCCTGATGGAGACGACCTGGGACGCGAAGGGCGACATCGATCGCATCAGCTTCCTGGTCGAGGTGGTCAACGGCAGACAGAAGGTCGTGCAGATACTGCCCAAGCTGGGCAAGTAAACCTGGCGGACTTCCTGCAGCTAGCGGTCGCGGGCATCGCGACCGGCGGCATCTATGCGCTGGTCGCGGTCGGCTTCGTGCTGCTCTGGCAGACCTCGCAGACCATCAATTTCGCGCAGGGCGAGTTCGTCATGCTGCCGGCGTTCTTCGTGCTGGCGGCGATGAAGTTCGGCGGCCTCTCGTTCTCGGCCGCGCTGCTGGTCGGGCTGCTGGCCGCCTTGCTCGTGCTCGGCCTTTTGTTCAAGCGCCTGGTGGTCGATCCGATCCTGCGCCACGGCGTGCTGCCGCTCGTGATCTCGACCCTCGGCCTCGCCATCTTCTTCAAGGAGGGGGTGAAGGAGTTCTACGCCGCCGAGGCGCAGAGCTTTCCCGGGGTCTGGCCCACCACCAACGTCACCATCTTCGGCGCCGTGATCTCGGCGCAGAGCCTGATGATTATCGCCGTGGCGGTGGTGGCCGTCGGCGTGCTGCAGTGGTTCCTCGGCGCCACGCGCACCGGCCGGCAGATGCAGGCCACGGCGCAGAACCCGATGCTCGCGCGCGTGCTCGGCATCCCGGTCGAGCGCATGATCCTCTACACGTTCCTGGTCAACGCCGCGCTCGTCGCACTCGCTTCTTTCCTTGTCAGCCCGATCTACCTCGCCAAGTTCACCAATGGCGAGCTGCTGGGGCTCGCCGCGTTCGTCGCCGCCATTGTCGGCGGCTTCAACCAGGTTCGAGGCGCGATCGTCGGCGGCCTGCTGCTCGGCATCGCCGACAACCTGGTGGCCGCGTACTGGTCGTCGCAGTACCGCGCCGCATTCCCGCTGTTCCTGCTGATCGCGGTGATCCTGTGGCGGCCGCAGGGGCTGCTGGGTCGTGCCGAGGAGCGCACGGTTTGAAGAGGGTTTTTCTATTCCTTCTTCTGGTCCTGCTCATCGCGGCGCCATTCTTCCTCAAGCCCTACGGCATCTACCTGCTGAGCCTCTGGGTGGTGATGACCATTGCCGCGATCGGCCTCAACCTCACGCTCGGCTACGCCGGCCAGATCTCGCTCGCGCAGGGCGCGTTCGTCGGCATCGGCGCCTATGCCGCGGCGCTGCTCACGACCTCGGGTTGGCCGCTCTGGTTGGCCTTCGTGCTGGCGATCGCGCTCAGCCTGGTGATCGGCTGGCTGCTCGGCTATCCCGCGTTGCGCGTGCAGCATCACTACCTGGCCTTCGTCACCCTCGCCTTTGCCACGCTCGTGTTTCTCGTGCTGCGCAACGAGGAATGGCTCACCAAGGGCGTGTACGGCGTCACCGGCATCCCGCGCCCGACGCTGCTCGGCTGGCCGGCCAAGGGGCCGATTCCGTTCTACTTCTTCTGCCTGGGCGTGCTCGCGCTGGTTTCGGCAGGCGCCTGGTGGCTGGTGCGCTCGCCCTGGGGCCGCGCCTTTACCGCGCTGCGCGAGAACGCGACCCGCGCCGACTCGCTCGGCGTCGACACGCGGCGCTACACGCTGATGGCGTTCGCCATCGGCTCTGCGCTCGGCGGGATCGCAGGCGTGCTGTACGCGCCGCTGATCCAGTTCATCGAGCCGAACGCGTTCAACCTCAATTTGTCGCTGAATCTCCTGCTGATGGTGATGGTCGGCGGCTCGGGCTATTTTCTCGGCCCGTTTCTCGGCGCGGCGGTCTCGGTGCTGCTGCCCGAGTGGATGCGCTTCGGCAGCGAGGGGCTGTACCTGATCTTCTACGGCGCGGCGGTGATGGTGCTGATGGCGTTCTGTCCGTCGGGGTTGCTCGGGCTCGCCGAGAGGATTTTCAGGAGATGAATGCCGTCCTGGAAGTGCGCGGCCTGGAGAAAGCATTCGGCGGCATCCGCGCGGTGAACGGCGTTTCCTTCGAAGTGCGCGAGGGCGAGATCCTCGGCCTGATCGGCCCGAACGGCTCGGGCAAGTCGACGCTGTTCAACTGCATCCTCGGCCAGCTCGCGCCCTCGGCGGGCGAGGTGCGCATCGATGGCCGCGCCATCACCGGCAAGCGGCCCTGCCAGCTCAACCGCCTCGGCATCGGCCGCACCTTCCAGCTGCTGCAGGTATTTCCCCAGCTCACGGTCCGCGAGAACCTGATCCTCGCGGGCCAGGAGCACCGCGGCTCGATGTGGTCGCGGCTGGTGGGGCGGCGCGACGCCGGCCTCGGCGCCGCCGCCGAGCGCATGATCGAGTTCTTCCGGCTGACGCAGCTGGCGGCGGAAAAGGCCGGGAGCTTGAGCTACGGGCAGCAGAAGCTGCTCGACGTGGCGATGGCCTTCATGGCCGGGCCGCGCCTGGTGCTGCTTGACGAGCCCGCGGGCGGCGTCAACCCGACGATGCTCGCCGGGCTGCGCGAGCGCCTGCGCGAGATCAATGCTACGCAGCGCGCCACCTTCGTGGTCATCGAGCACAACATGGAATTCGTCATGGCGCTGTGCACGCGCGTCCTGGTGCTCGCCGAAGGCCGCATCATCGCCGAGGGCACGCCCAGCGAGATCCGCGCCAACCCGGTCGTCATCGAGGCCTATCTTGGCGGCTAGCCTGGTGCTCGAGGACGTGGTGGCCGGCTACGGCGGGTTCACCGTCCTGAACGGCACCAGCCTGCAGGCCGAGCGCGGCGCCATCACTACCATCATCGGGCCCAACGGCGCGGGCAAGTCCACCGTGTTCAAGACCGTGTTCGGCCTGCTGCCGGCGCGAGCCGGGCGGGTCACGTTCGAGGGACGCGAGATCACCAACCTGGGCCCACGCCAGCTGCTCGAGCTGGGCATTTCCTATGTCCCGCAGGGGCGCAACATCTTCCCCGAGCTGAGCGTGCGCCACAACCTCGAGCTCGGCGCGACGGCGGCAGGACGCGGCGTCGACGTCGCCGCGCGCATCGAGTCGGTGATGGACCGGTTTCCGATGCTGCGGCAGCGCGCCGCCGCGCAGGCGTCGACGCTGTCCGGCGGCCAGCAGAAGCTGCTCGAGATCGCGCGAGCACTGCTCCTCGATCCGAGGCTGATGCTGATCGACGAGCCCTCGATCGGGCTCTCGCCGCGCCTGGTGCAGGAAACCTTCGCCATCCTGCACGAGCTGCGCTCGAAGGGCATGTCGATCCTGATGGTCGAGCAGAACGCCAAGCGCGCCCTCGAGATCTCGGATTTCGGCGTGGTCATCGAGCTCGGACGCACGCGCATGGCCGGCGAGGCGCGCGCCATCCTCGCCGATCCCAAGGTCGGGCAGCTGTTTCTGGGCGGCGGGCTGACGGCGGAGGCGGCCTAGGTCGGCCGCTACTCGATCACGCGGTCGGCGCGCACGATCAGCGCCTGCGGCACCCGGATGCCGAGCGCTTTTGCGGCTGACATGTTGAGCGTCAGGCTTATGCTGCGAGGCTGCTCGATCGGAATGGTGCTCGCGTTTCCGCCCTTGAGGATCTTGTCGGTAAAGACGGCAAGCGCGCGGAAGCCGTCAGTGAGGGTCGGTCCGTAGCTCACCAGCCCGCCGGCGTCGACGAACTCGGTCCAGCCGTACATGCACGGCATCTTCGCCGCCGCGGCTAGCCCGGCGATTTCCTTGCGTCGGTTGAGCGTAAGCGAGTCGGGAAACACGAGGGTGGCATCGGCCTTCGCCGATTGGATTGCCTTGAACGCGGGCGCGAGGTCCTCGGCCGTATGCACGAGATAGCGCGTGACTTCGGCGCCGAGCCGGCGCGCCGACTCCTCGGTCACGCGGTACTCGATCAGCTCGCCGGCATGCTCGGGATTGGACAGCAGCGCAATGCGCTTCGCGCCCGGCAGCATCTCCTTCAGCACTTCCACGCGCTTGGCACACAGTTGCGTTGCCATGAACGTCATGCCGGTCATGTTGCGCCCTGGCTTTGCCAGGCTGTCGGCGAAGCCGGCGGCGATGGGGTCGCCGCTGTAGACGAAGACCACGGGGACCTGGTCACGCACGCGCTTGGTGAAATCCACCGAAGGACCGCGGGAGACAAGCACGTCGATGCGCTCGGCCACCAGCTGGTCGACCAGCGCCGGCAGCCGCGTGAAGTCACTGTCCGCGTAGCGCGCGGTGGTGATGAAGGACTTGCCCTCGATGTGGCCAAGCGCGCTCAACCCCTCGCGAAGCAAGCCGAGCGCCGGATCGGGCGCGGGAAGGTACGAGAGCCAGCCGACCCTGGCCGGACGCGCGGCTTGCCCTAGCGCCGCACCTGGCCCGAGAACGAGCGATCCGGCGAGACAGCCGAGCAGCGCGCGACGGTTCACGCCGCCAGTCTATCGCTTCGGACCGACCTGGATGCGCAGCGCCATGCCGCTCGCGTCGTGTGTCAGATTCACCGGCGCCCCGAGCACGAGCTGGTCGCGCGTGCCGGGGACCAACATCGACACCGAAGCCGATTCCGGCACGACGATCTTCGCCGAGCCGCCGGCGTAGGTCATGGTGAGTTCACGCCCATTCAACGATTCGACGCTGGCAGAAACCGTTGCATTGGTCATGGTCTGGTCGTCGCGGCCGTCGAACGGCCGGTGACCGGGGTTGACGGGCTTCGGGAAGCGGCGCACCTCGTAAGCGCTGAGCGAGCCGTCGGCGCGCTTCGTCGACGTCACGCCGAGGAAGTCGCCCGGCTTGAGATCGGCGAGCCTGATCGGCTGGTTGAAGACGATCTCGGTCTTGTCCGTGACCGCGATGCGCTTGTCGCCGACGGTGAGAACTTTTCCGTCGAAGGAAGAGATTACGCCGCGCACGCGCTCGGGCGCCTGCGCGAGGGCGGCGCCGGCGAAGAGCAGCAGCGCGATGCTAATGCGGCGGCCGCACGCCATTCTTGCTCACGTTGAGGCGCTCGGCGACGATTTTGCCGTCGGCTTCCTGGCGCGCGTTGGTCCAGATGTATTCGCCCGGCTTCAGATCCGCGCGCGAGCCCGGCTCGAAGGTGACGATCGGGGTGCCCGGCGGGACGACCACCTTCTGCGAGCCGCCCTGGTAGTTGAGCGTGATCTCGTTGCCGCCCGCATCTTGACCTCCTACCTGCGCGATGCCGTCCAGGTTGGCGTTGGTCATGGTCGAGCCTGGCTGCAGGTCCCACGGAAAGTGTCCCGGCTTGGCCTGCGGCGGAATGGCGTGCACCTCGAGCGCAGTCATCTTGCCGCCCTTCTGCATCGCGGTGACGCCGACGTACTTGCCCTTCAGGTCGTTGAGCGTAGTGCTTTTGGCGGTCGTCACGCCGACGTTGGATGCCAGGTGGAGCTTCAGGTCCTTGCCCTCGCGCGATTTGACCGACAGCACGTCGCCGTCGATCGCGGTAATGGTGCCGCGCACGCGCGTCGGCGGCTGGGCGAGGGCAGAGGTGGTGGCCAGCAGAAGGAACAGCAGGGCGAGGCGTTTCATGAGAGCTCCTCCTTGTATGGCCTGGTGAACACCCCTGTCCTTCGCCGCATTCCGATGGAAGCCCTTCGAGCCGATAAAAAACCGAGCGCGACGCTTCGGGAGGGCAATATTCACGTAGACCGGGTTTCGCTGACGGCGTAGCTTTTCTCCAAGCGGGCAGTTTGACTTGTCCCGCGGTCCGAGACTCGTGCGTTTTGTCTTGGGAGAGACCGATGCGCTCACTCAGCCTATGTGCTGGCGCGAGGGTTATCAGCGGTTTTTGCCTTCTTGCTTCGATCGCCGGTTGCGGCACGCTCAAGAGTTACAACGCAAGCTTCAACGACGCGTTGGCCCCGAAGCCGGCCAGTGCCGACCCTGGCGTAGGCTTCGCCGGAGCCAAACCGCGGGCGACGTTCGACGTGGACGGTAGTCGAGGGAACGAGAAGGTCCTCTTCTTTCTGGCTCTTTCTGGTGGCGGTTCCCGCGCGGCGTATCTCGCGGGAACCACGATGCTCCGATTGCAGACTTATTTCAGCGACGTGGATCTGCTCCAGGAGGTCGACGCTATTTCTTCCGTATCGGGCGGTTCTTTGCCCGCTGCGTATTACGCAGTTACGCGCGACGCTTCCCTACGCCCTGTGGGCCGCCTCACGCCGCTCGCTGCGGCCCATGCTGGCCGCGTGAGCGACAAGTTGCATGTCGGCGATGACGGCACGCTGCGTTGCCGCGGTGCGCTTGCCACGGCCGAAACGGAACGCCTGAGAGACTTGGTCGGTACCGCGGCGAGTGCTGTCCGGCAGATGTGCGAGCAACCTCTCATCGGCGGGCTCCGGACATGGGATGCCAGCACCGTGGACAAGCTGATGACGCAGGATTATCTGGGTTCATGGCTCTGGAGTTGGCTCTATCCGGACAATATCCTGAAGTACTGGCTCACTGCGTTCGATCGTGCTGACATCATGGCGCAGACCCTCGAGGATAGCCTCTACGACAGGCCCGTCCTCGGGCTGGAGTACACGTTCAGCGACCTAAATCCCGAACGACCTTTCCTCATCGTCAATGCCACCAATGCCACCGAGCAGGTCACGAAGGATGAGGATGGTCTGCTTCCGGACGTTTTCTCGTTCGGAAGTGTGTTCACGTTCACCAACGAGGATTTTGATACTCGCCTGAATTCGGATATCAGCAAATACTCGGTCGCGCGCGCGGTCATGGCTTCATCCGCGTTCCCCCTCGTATTTCCCAATGTGACGTTGCGCGACTATCGCGCCGAGGCACTTGAGGCATGCAAGCAACGATCACGACCACTGGCGTGCGACGAACAGCGTTACCTGCATATCTTCGATGGCGGCAATTCCGACAACCTCGGATTGAAGTCGATCAAGCGCGCGCTTCTGGAGCTCGATGTTCGCGGCGAGTTGGACAACTATGAGCGCGTGGTGGTGCTTCTGGTTGACGCGTTCACGAAGCCCGCCGGTGCGCGTCGGACCGATCCGGACCCTCGCTCGCTGCTGAGCTTGTTCCTGGACATGAATTTCATGGAAGCGTTTGATGCGCTGTTGCAAGCAAACCGCGCGCGCCAAATCGCCGATTTTCGTTCCGGAACGCTTCGGTGGAGTGACGGTGACTGCTTAGCCGAAACACAAAACCTGCCGCCGAAGCTATGCGGTGAGCTGCAACGGTCAGATCGCTACCCCAAGGGGTATCTGGACCTTGAGGACAAACTTTTCTTCTATCACTTCGGATTTGACGACGTGCAGGACGAGAAAATCAGGGCAGCGGTTTACCGCATTCCAACCTCGTACAAGATCAGCGAAGACCACGCCAAACTAGTCCGCGACGCCGTCGATTCGGTGATGCCGGTGGATCCTCGGCTCAGGGCTAATCCGTGCCTCGATGAGATCAGACATATAGTCCGACGAGCCAATGGGGACGGTACAGTGACCCCAGCTAAAGTGGCGAGATCGGTTTGCAACCGTTTCGACCGCGTCCCGGTCGAGGAATCCCGCAACTAGGATCTAGTCGATCTTCGCGCCTGAGCGCTTGATGACGTCGGCCCACTTGGCCGAGTCGCGGCGGATGAGCGCGGCGAAGTCCTCGGGCGAGCCGCCGCCGCCTTCGCTGCCGAGCTGCGCCAGGCGCTCCCGGGTGTCGGGCTGCAGGATGGCGCGGTTCACGGCGGCGTTCAGCCTGTCGAGCACCGCGCGCGGCACGCCGGCGGTGGTGATGATGCCGCTCCACGCGTTCACTTCGTAGCCGGGGACGCCGGCCTCGATCAGCGTCGGCACGTCCGGCAGGCTGATGGCGCGGCGCTCGCCGGTGACCGCCAGCGCGCGCACGCGGGCCGCCTTGACGTGCGGCGCGATCGAGTTGGTGCTCTCGAACATGAGCTGCACCTGGCCGGAGATCAGGTCGGCGATCGCCGCCGCGCCGCCTTTGTAGGGGATGTGGACGATTTCGGTGCCGGTCATGTATTTGAACAGCTCGCCGCTGACGTGGCCCGGAGAGCCGTTGCTAGACGAAGCGTTGGACAGCTTGCCGGGATTCTTCTTGGCGTAGTCGATCAACTCGGCCACCGTCTGGAACGGTGCCTTGGGTGAGGCGGCCAGAAGCATGTATCCCGTGGTGACGAGGGCAACGGGCTGGATGTCGCGCTCGATGTCGTAGGGCAGCTTCGCCACCATGTGGCGCGTGATGGCGAGCGCGCCGACCGGGCCCTGGCCCAGGGTGTGCCCGTCGGGCGCGGCCTTGGCCACCGCGTCGATGCCGATGGTCAGCGCGCCGCCGGGACGGTTGTCGACGATCACCGCCTGGCCGAGCTCCCGGGCGAGCGCCGGCGCGACGATGCGCGCGATGTTGTCGGTGGCGCTGCCGGCCGCTTGCGGCACCACCAGGCGAATGGGTCGCTCCGGGAACTGCGCGGCGACCGGCCACGCAGCCCCGAGAGCGAGAACTAAAAGGAAACGCTTCAGGCTACGCGCGGGTTACGGGTTCAATTGCCCGCGCACTTCGCCGCCCTTGTTCTTGGCGGTGTGCACGTTGACGTACAGGTTGCCTGCCTTGAGGTCCTTCATCTGATCCGCAGTGAGCTTGCGGCCGGCCGGCACGGTATAGGTATCGCCGTTTTTCTCGAGCGGAACGATCACCGGGCCGTTGGTGCCCTTGGCGCCGCGATGGATGTGCGCCATGGTGCCGGCGACGTCCTTGGTGGTGACGCTGCCGCTGACCGTGCCGTCCTCCGCCACGCGGATGGTGCCGTCGCCCGAGCCGGGCACGCTGAGCGGCGGCACCTCCTCGCTTCCGCTGAGATTGACCTTGATGGCGCCGCTGCCGGGCATCCACGAGGGCGCATTGTCCCGGTACGTGGAGCAGGCGGCGAGGGTGGAAGCGGCGGCGATGGCGAGCACCAGTTTCACTATCAGTTTGTTCATGGACTCCTCCTAGATAGAACCGAACACGCGGACAGCTAGAATATTCCCATGCCCCGCATCTCCGCATCCACCGCTCTGTCGCGCCTGCGCATTCTGGACTTCTCCCGCGTGCGGGCCGGCCCGACCTGCGTGCGCCAGTTCGCCGACTTCGGCGCCGACGTGATCAAGATCGAATCCCCCCCGGGGGTCGACCCCAACGAGGCCATGGGCGGGCCGCGCCACGGGCCGGACATGCAGAACCTGCACCGCAACAAGCGCTCGATGACCCTCAACCTCAAGCTGCCCGAGTCGAAGGGCGTGCTCGAGCGGCTGGTGAAGACGGCCGACGTGGTGGTGGAGAACTACCGCCCGGACGTGAAGTTCCGCCTGGGCATCGACTACGAGTCGCTGGCGAAAATCAATCCGCGCGTGATCCTCGCCAGCATCTCCGGCTTCGGCCAGGACGGCCCGTACGTCAAGCGGCCGGGGTTCGACCAGATCGCGCAGGGCATGAGCGGCCTGATGTCGGTCACCGGGCTGCCGGGGCAGGGGCCGGTGCGCACCGGCGCGGCGATCGCCGACCTGACCGGCGGGCTCTATGCAGCGATCGGCGTGATGGTGGCGCTGCTCGAGCGAGAGCATTCCGGCAAGGGTCAATGGGTGCAGAGCTCGCTCCTGCAGGCCGGCATCTCGCTGCTCGACTTCCAGGCGGCGCGCTACCTGATGGAGGGCGAAGTGCCGCCGCAGGTCGGCAACGACCACCCGACCAGCATGCCGACCTCGGCCTACAAGACCAGGGATGGGCACATCAACGTCGCCGCCTCGGGTGAAGGCATGTGGGCGAGCCTGTGCAAGGTGATCGGCCGCGAGGACATGCTCGCTTCGCCCGAGTTCAAGGGCGGGAAGAAGCGGGCCGAGAATCGCAAGCAGCTGAATGCGGCCATCGAAGCCGCGCTGCAGAAAAAGACCAGCGCCGAATGGATCGGGATCCTCAACCAGGCCGGCATCCCGTGCGGGCCGATCTACAAGGTGGATGAGGTGTTCGCCGATCCGCAGGTGAAGCACCTTGGCATCGCCGCGACGGTCGAGCACCCGAAGCTCGGCCGCAAGCAGATCCTGGCGAATGCCGCGATGCTGTCGCGCACGCCGGCGAAGGTGGTCGCGCCGACCCCGGAAATCGGCGAGCACACCGACGAAGTTCTCCAGGAGCTCAATTACAACGCGGCGCAGATCGCGAAACTCAGAGAAGGAGGAGTGGTGTGAAGAACCTGATTGCTCTTGCAGGAATAGTTTTCTCGGGAATCTGTTTCGCGCAGTATCCCAACAAGGCGATCACCACGGTGGTCGGCTTCGCGCCGGGCGGCGGCACCGACACCGTCTCGCGCATCATCGCCAAGACCCTCGGCGACCAGCTCGGCCAGCAGGTGCTCACCGACAACCGGGCCGGCGCCGGCGGCAACATCGCCACCGACTTC
>DATFDV010000250.1:0-16729 GCA_035251855.1 Burkholderiales bacterium
GCGCTCCGACCGGCATGGGGCCTCCTCTCCTCAGGCGCGGGGGATTCTTGCATAAAAAATGGGTACAGTACGTCGGCGTAACCTCGCCCAAGCGGAGAGTCATGGAATCCAGAGCACGCATCAGCGGTACCGAGCATTGGACGCGGAAGGGCGACGTCAAGCTCTTCCTGTGGCAGAAGGCGCCGCCCGCGGGCCAGGCGCCGAAGGGCACGATCCTCTTCGTGCACGGCTCCTCGATGGCGGGACAGCCGACCTTCGACCTGGCGGTGCCAGGCCGGCCGGATTCATCGGTGATGGACTGGTTCGCCGCGCGCGGCTTCGACACCTGGTGCATGGACATGGAGGGCTACGGGCGCTCCGACAAGAAGCGCCCGATCAACTGCGATCTGGCGAACGGCGTCGACGACCTGGACGCTGGCTCGAAATACATCATGGAGAAGACGCGCGCGAAGAAGCTGATGCTCTACGGCATCTCCTCGGGCGCGCTGCGCGCCGCCATGTTCACCGAGCGACATCCCGAGCGGGTGGCGCGCCTCGCCCTGGATTCCTTCGTCTGGACCGGCAAGGGCAGCCCGACGCTCGCCGAGCGCAAGAAAAAGCTGCCCGAGTTCCAGTCCAGGAACCGCCGGCCGATCGACCGCGCGTTCATCCGCAGCGTGTTCGACCGCGACCATCCCGGCTGCGCCGACGACGCCACCATCGACGCCTTCGCCAGCGCCATCCTCGCGCTCGACGACTCGGTGCCCACCGGCACCTACGTCGACATGTGCTCGAAGCTGCCGCTGGTCGAGCCGGCGAAGATCAAGGTGCCCACCATCGTGATGCGCGGCGAGTTCGACGGCATCGCCGGCCTCGAGGACCTGCTCGAGTTCTTCCGCCTCCTGCCGCATTCCGACAAGCAGTTCGCGGTGATGGAAGGCATCTCGCACGCCACCTTCCAGCAGAAGAACTACCTCAGCGTGTACCACATCCTCCACGCGTTCTATTCCAAGCCGGAGCCGGTGTTCCGCGCATGAGCAAGATCGCTTTTCTTTTTCTCGCAATCTTCACTACCGGGGTTTTCGCGCAGCAGTACCCCGCGAGGCCGGTGCGCATCGTGGTGCCGCTCTCGCCCGGCGGGTTCGCCGACACGCCGGCGCGCATGCTCACGCCGCGCCTGTCGGAGCAGATGGGGCGCCAGTTCTTCGTCGAGAACAAGCCCGGCGCCGGCGGCACGATCGGCGCCGACTTCGTGGCCAAGGCGCCGCCCGACGGCCATACCCTGCTGCTCACCGGCACGCCGCACGTGATCGGCGCGCACCTGTACAAGAAGATCCCTTACGACGCGCTCAAGGATTTCACGCACATCGCGCTCATCGCCTCGGGGCCGTATGCGCTGGTGGTGAATCCGCAGAAGGTGCCGGCCGCCTCGGTGCGCGAGCTGCTCGCGCTGGCCAAGGCGCAGCCGGGCCGCATCGACTTCGCGAGCTCCGGCAACGGCAGCGCGCAGCATCTGGTGGCCGCGCTGTTCAACTCGATGGCCGGCATCGACCTCAACCACGTGCCGTACAAGGGCAGCGGGCCGGCGATGCAGGACCTGGTGGCCGGGCAGGTGGGCGTGTCGTTCGCCGGCGTGCCCAACGTCCTCAGCCACGTAAAAGCCGGGCGCCTCAAGCTGCTCGGCGTCACCACCGCCACGCGCTGGAGCGAGCTGCCCGAAGTGCCGACTCTGGCCGAAGCCGGCGTGCCCGGCTACGAGGCCACGCTGTGGCTGAATATTTCGGGCCCCGCCGGCATGCCGGCCGACATCGTGCAGCGGCTGAGCGCCGAGATCGGCAAGGCACTGCGCGATCCGGAGGTGCAGTCGAACTTCCGCTCGGCCGGCGTGGACGCCACCTCCATGGGCCCCCAGGAGCTGAATGCATTCATGCGCGCCGAGTACGAGAAGTGGGGCCGCGTGGTGCGCGAAACCGGCGCGACCGTCAATTAGGTATCGCCTGCTCGTTTGCCTCGCGGCCCTGGCCGGGGCAGCCGGCTCGGCCGGCGCGCAGCAGCCGCAGCCCCTTCCCACGTTCGCCGAGCTCGAGGCGGCCGGCGCGCGCATCGGCGAAATCCGCGTCTTCACCGGGGACATCTTCGACCTGACCGATCCGCGGGAGAACAACTTCCTCTTCCGCCTCGCCAACAAGCTGCACGTCACCACGCGGCCGGACGTCATCCGGCGCGCGCTGCTGTTCGAGTCCGGGCAGCCGGTCTCGGCGCAGAAGATCGCGGAGACGGAGCGGCTGCTGCGGGGCTACCACTACCTGTACGACGTGGCCATCCGGCCCACCGCGGTGCGCGACGGGGTGGCCGACATCGAAGTCGTGACGCGCGACACCTGGTCGCTCGACATCGGCCTCAGCGCGAGCCGCGAAGGGGGGCAGAACAAGGGCCGCGTCGCGGTAGCAGAGGAGAACCTGCTCGGCACCGGCATATCGCTGGGCGTCTCCTACAGCTCCGACGTCGATCGCACCGGGACCACCTTCAACATCGCCGACAGCAACGTGCTCGGCACGCGCGGCGCCATCTCGTATTCCTATGCCAGGAACGACGACGGCCATGGCCAGTCGCTCTCGCTGCAGCGCCCGTTCTACGCGCTCGACGCGCGCTGGGCCGCGGGCTTCAGCGCTTCCGAAAGCCTCGGCACCGAAGCGCTGTACAACGCCGGCAACGTCGTCGCCGAGTATCGCCACCTGCAGCAGAGGGTGGAGTCCTTCGGCGGCTGGTCGCCCGGCCTGATCAACGGCTGGACGCGGCGCTACTCCATCGGCTTGCTGCACTACAACGACCAGTACGCCCTCGAGCCCGACAAGACCGCGCCCGAACGCCTGCCTGCGGACTTGAAGCTGGTCGGACCTTTCGTGCGCTTCGAGCTGCTGCAGGACGAATACCGCCAGGATACGAACCTCAACCTCATCGGCCGCGTCGAGGATTTCGCGATGGGCCTGCAAGCGAGCGTGCAGATCGGCCGCGCGCTCCAGTCGCTCGACTCGACGCGAGATGCGTGGATGTACAGCGCCGGCGTCAGCAATGGCTTCGATATCACGCGCAACAGCTTCCTTCTCACGAGCGTCCATACCGGCGGGCGCTATGCCGAGGAGGGCGAGAACCAATCGATCGGGGCGTCGGCGCGCTACTACCACCGGCATGGTCGGCACATGGTGTACTACGCAGCGCTGTCGGCCGACGCGGTGCATAATCCGGACACCCCGGGTCCTCTGGAGATCGGCGGCGACAACGGCGTGCGCGGCTACCCGCTGCGCTACCAGGCCGGTGAGCGGCGCGTGCTATTCACCACCGAAGCCCGCGGCTATACCGACTGGTATCCGTTTCGCCTGTTCCGCGTCGGCGGAGCGGTGTTCTACGACCATGGCCGTGCCTGGAAGGGCGAGAACCAGAACACGGTGAACGGCGGCTCGCTGCGCGACGTCGGCTTCGGCCTGCGCCTGCTCAGCGCGCGCACTTCCAAGGGCAACGTGCTGCACGCCGACTTCGCCTTCCCGCTCGACCCGGACCCGAGCATCGATCGCGTGCAGTTCGTGGTGAAGACGAAAGTGGCGTTCTAGCGCTACATGCTGCGGCGGTACTGGCCGCCGACCTCGAACAGCGCGTGGGTGATCTGCCCGAGCGAGCACACGCGCACCGCGTCCATCAGCACCGCGAACACATTCTCGTCGCGCATCACGGCTTGCTTGAGCCGTTCAAGCATCTGGGCGCATTCGTCCGCGTTCCGGCGCTGAAAATCCCTCAGGCGTTTGAGCTGTGACTGCTTTTCGTCCTCGGTGGAGCGGATCAGCTCGAGCTTCTGCGGACTGGAATCCGCGTGCGGGTTGCGGAACGTGTTCACGCCGACGATCTCGTAGGAGCCATCGTGCTTCTTGTGCTCGTAGACCAGCGACTCTTCCTGGATCTTGCCGCGCTGGTAGCCGGTCTCCATCGCGCCCAGCACGCCGCCGCGGCCGGAGATCGCCTCGAACTCCTTCAGCACCGCCTCCTCGACCAGGTCGGTGAGCGCGTCGATGGCGAAGCTGCCCTGGTTCGGGTTCTGGTTCTTGGCCAGGCCCCATTCCTTGTTGATGATCAGCTGGATCGCCATCGCGCGGCGCACCGACTCCTCGGTCGGGGTGGTGATCGCCTCGTCGTAGGCGTTGGTGTGCAGCGAGTTGGTATTGTCGTAGGTCGAGATCAGCGCCTGCAGCGTGGTGCGGATGTCGTTGAAGGCGATCTCCTGCGCGTGCAGCGAGCGCCCGGAAGTCTGCGAGTGGAACTTGAGCTTCTGGCTGCGCTCGTTGGCGCCGTAGCGCTCGCGCATCGCCACCGCCCAGATGCGCCGCGCCACGCGCCCCAGCACCGCATATTCCGGATCCATGCCGTACGAGAAGAAGAACGAGAGATTCGGCGCGAAGTCGTCCACCTTCATGCCGCGCGCGAGGTAGGCCTCGACGAAGGTGAAGCCGTTGGCGAGCGTGAAGGCCAGCTGCGAGATCGGGTTCGCCCCGGCCTCGGCGATGTGATAGCCCGAGATCGACACCGAGTAGAAGTTCTTCACCTGGTGGTCGATGAAGTACTGCTGGATGTCGCCCATCACCTTGAGCGAGAACTCGGTGGAGAAGATGCAGGTGTTCTGCCCCTGGTCTTCCTTGAGGATGTCGGCCTGCACCGTGCCGCGGACTGCGGAGAGGGTCTTGGCTTTTATCTGTGAACGCTCGTTTTCCGTTGGCTCGCGACCAAGCTTTTCCAGCTGCTGATCAATCGCAGTATTGAAGAACATCGCCAGGATCGTCGGCGCCGGGCCGTTGATGGTCATCGACACCGAGGTCGAGGGATCGCACAGGTCGAAGCCCGAGTACAGCACCTTCATGTCGTCGAGCGTGGCGATCGACACGCCGCTGTTGCCGACCTTGCCGTAGATGTCGGGCCGCTCGTCCGGATCGAAGCCGTAGAGCGTCACCGAATCGAAGGCGGTCGACAGGCGCTTGGCCGGCATGTCGCGCGACAGCAGGTGGAAGCGCTTGTTGGTGCGGAACGGGTCGCCCTCGCCGGCGAACATGCGCGTCGGATCCTCGTTCTCGCGCTTGAAGTGGAATACCCCGGCGGTGAACGGGAACTCGCCGGGAAGATTCTCGCGCAGGCGCCAGCGCAGCAATTCGCCGTGGTCCTCGTATTTCGGCAGCGCCACCTTGGGTACGTGCGTGCCGGAGAGCGAGGTATGGGTGAGCCGCGTACGCAGTTCCTTTCCGCGCACCTTCACCACCTGCTCGTCGCCCGAATAGGCCTTCACCGTCTTTGGCCAGGTCTCGAGGAGCTTTTTCGATTCCGCATCCAGTTGCCTCGACTCCAGCAGGGCTTCGAGCTCGGGGAAGCCCTTGCCGAGCATCGCCCGGGTCGATTCGACTTGCTGCCGCTCGCGCGCCAACCTCGATTGCTCCCCAGCGTGCTGGTGGTAACCCCGCACCGTTTCCGCGATCTCGGCGAGGTAGCGCTGCCGCTTCGGCGGCACGACCACGTGCACGGCGGAGGACACTTTGCTCTTGGGCCTGTCGAGGGTCCCCGGCTGGCGCCTCAATCCCAATTTGTCCGCGACGGCGTGATAGAGCGCGGTGACGCCGTCGTCGTTGAAGCGCGAGGCGATGGTGCCGAACACCGGCATCTCCTCGGGCGGGCGCGCGAACAGCTCCCGGTTGCGCTGCACCTGCTTGCGCACGTCGCGCAGCGCGTCCTCGGCGCCGCGGCGGTCGAACTTGTTGATCGCCACGAAGTCCGCGAAGTCGAGCATGTCGATCTTCTCGAGCTGGCTGGCGGCGCCGAACTCCGGGGTCATGACGTAGAGCGAGGCATCGACGTGCGGCACCACCGCCGCGTCGCCCTGGCCGATGCCCGCGGTCTCGACGATCACCAGGTCGAAGCCCTGCGCCTTGCAGGCCGCGATCGCGTCGCCGATCGCGGCCGAAAGCTCGCTGCCGGTGTCGCGCGTGGCGAGCGAGCGCATGAAGATCTTCGGCCCGCCGATCGCATTCATGCGGATGCGGTCGCCGAGCAGCGCGCCGCCGGTCTTGCGCCGCGTGGGGTCGACCGAAAGGATGGCGACCTTCAGCGCGTCCGCCTGGTCCAGCCGGAAGCGGCGCACCAGCTCGTCGGTGAGCGAGCTCTTGCCGGCTCCGCCGGTGCCGGTGATGCCCAGCACCGGAGCCGGGTTGCGCTTCGCTGCTTCAACCAAAGACTCTTTACGAGAAGAATCGAAAACGCCTAGTTCCAAGGCCGTGATGGTCTGCGCCAGGGTCTTCGGATCCTTGCGCGCCGGATCAAAATCGCAGCGCGCGAGCATGTCGTTGATCATGCCCTGCAGCCCCAGGCGCTGGCCGTCCTCGGGTGAATAGATGCGCGCGACGCCGTAGTCGTGCAGCGCCTTGATCTCCTCGGCGACGATCACGCCGCCACCGCCGCCGAATACCTTGATGTGCCCGCCGCCGCCTTCGCGCAGCAGATCGATCATGTACCTGAAGTATTCGAGGTGGCCGCCTTGGTACGAGGAAACTGCGACCCCCTGCACGTCCTCCTGCAGGGCGGCGCTCACCACCTCGTCGACCGAGCGGTTGTGGCCGAGGTGGATCACTTCGGCGCCGGAGGCCTGCAGGATGCGGCGCATGATGTTGATCGACGCGTCGTGGCCGTCGAACAGGCTCGCCGCGGTGACCAGACGGATCTTGTGCTTCGCCTTGTAGACCAGCTTGCCGGAAGCCGACAGGTCCGTCATGGGCGAAGCCTAGTTTACGTTAACGTCAACGTCAATCTGCTATTCGACCTTGATGCCGGCATCGACGACCGCCCGGCGCCACTGCGCAATCTGCTCTTTCAGGAAGGTGGTCAGCTCTTCGGGCGTCGAGCCGCGCGGCTCGAAGGCGAGCTTGCCGAAGGCCTCGCGCACTTCGGGGCGCTTGAGTAGCGCCTGCAGCTCGCGCGACAGGCGCTCGCTGACGTCGCGCGGCATGCCCTTGGGGCCGAAAACCGCGCCCCACGGGGTGACGCTCATGGGCGCGAGCCCCTGTTCCTGCATGGTCGGCGCCTCGGGCAGGAGCTGGTTGCGACTCTGCAGCAGCGTGCCGAGCACGCGCAGCCTGCCTTCCTTGACCTGCGGCGCCGCGGTCCCCGGCGTCATGATGGCGAACTGGACGCGCCCGCCGACCAGGTCGATCACCAGCGGTCCGTCGCCCTTGTAGGGCACGTGCACCACTTCCAGGTTCTCGCGCTTCACGAGCTGTGCGGTGGACACCATGGCGGTGCTGTTGCCGCTGCCGTAGTTCAGCTTGCCGGGATTCGCGCGGACATGCGCGATCAGCTCCTTCATGTCCTTCGCCGGCACGCTCGGATGGCTGAACACGAAGAAGCCGAAGATGCCGACCATCGATACGGGCGTGAAGTCGTTCACCGGGTCGTACGGTGGATCCTTGCGCACCGCCGGCACCCAGTTGAACGCGGTGTTGGTCGCGTAGAAGAGCGTATAGCCGTCGGGCGCCGCCTTCATCACCGCGTCGGCCGCGATGGCGCCGTCGGCGCCGGGCCTGGTCTCGATCACCACCGTCTGGCCGAGCGCCTGGCCGAGCGGCTGCGCGAAGATGCGCGCGCCGAGCTCGGCGGCGCCGCCCGGCGGGAACGGCACGATCAGCCGCAGCGGCTTGTTCGGGTACTGCGCCTGAGCGGTGGAGCAGAGAACGCCGAGCGCGATGCCAAGCAGAATTTTTTTCATGCTATTCCCGGTAACTGGGATCGATGGTGTCAAGCTTGCGTTGCAGGGCGGCGAAAGTGTCGTCGCAGGTGCGCTTCTCGGCCGGGCCGCCTTCGCGCACGGTCTGCTCGAAGACTTCCGGCCGGATGGCATTCACCGCCCCCGCGCTACTCGCGGCGATCTGCACGTCGCAGGCGCGCTGCAGCGTCCACAGCATGACGAACGCCTGGGACACGCTCGGCCCCCACGCCAGGAGACCGTGGTTGCGCAGGATCACCGCCGGCTTGTCGCCGATGTCGCGCACCAGCCGCTCCTTCTCGGCAGGCTCGACGGTGACGCCCTCGAACTCGTGGTAGGCGACGCGGCCGACCAGCATCGCGCCGTAGAAGTTATGCGGCGAAAGGCCGTCCTTCAGGCACGCCACCGCCACGCCGGTCGTGGTGTGCGTATGCATCACGCAATGCGCTTCGGGGATCGCGGCGTGGATCGCCGAGTGGATGACGAAGCCGGCGCGATTCACCGGCCATTGCGTCTCGCGCACCGGGTTGCCTTCCACGTCGATCAGCACCAGGTTGGAGGCGGTGATCTCCCGGTAATGCAGGCCGAAGGGATTGATGAGGAAGCGGACCTCGGGTCCCGGCACGCGCACCGTGATGTGGTTGAAGATCATCTCGACCCAGCCCAGCATGTCGAAGATGCGGTAGGCGGCGGCGAGCTCGACGCGCGCCTTGCGCTCGGCTTCGCTCACCGGCGCTTCCTTTACCGGCCGCGCCGCGGTCTGCAGGTAGATGCTCATGGCTTTAGTCTACTCCGCGTGCGGATGGCAGGCGCACGCCTCGCCGTGCGCGGCGTGGATCAGCTCTTCCAGGATGCCGCAGTCGGCCACCCGGTGGCCGCTCGCGCATTGCGCGCTCAGCGCCTGGAGCTGCGCCTCCAGCGCCTCGAGTGCCTTTCGTTTCGTCTGCACCCGCTCCAGGTGGGTGCGGACCAGCGCATCGACCTGCTCGCAGGAGACGCGCGCGTCGCTCGACAGGTCGATGAGCCGCTTGATTTCCGCCAGCGGCATGTCGAGCGAGCGGCAGTGCCGCACGAAGTTCAGCCGCTCGAGGTGCGCCGGGCCGTAGGCGCGGTAGCCCGACTGCGTGCGTGAGGGCGAGGCGAGCAGCCCTTCGCGCTCGTAATACCGCACGGTCTGGACGTCGACGCCGGCCTGGTGGGCGAGTTCTCCGATGCGCATAAAGGGTTGACCTTGTAGCCGCTACAGGGTTTCGAATGGCGGCATGGGCCACGATTGCTGCTCCGCACCCACGCCGCCGACCGACGTATCGTACCGCCGGGTGCTCTGGATCGCGCTGTTCGCGAATATCGCGATGTTCGCGGTGGAGCTGGTGGCCAGCGTGTGGTCCGGGTCCTCGGCGCTCGCCGCCGACGCGGCGGATTTCCTCGGCGACTCGGCCAACTATGCGCTCAGCCTCGGCGCGCTCGCCGTCGGCGGCGCATGGATCTCGCGCGTTGCGCTGCTGAAGGGCGTGGCCATGTCCGTCTACGGCATCGGCGTGCTCGCTTACGCCGCCTGGCGCGCCTGGCTGGGGGTGCCGCCCGAGCCCCTCACCATGGGCGTGGTCGGCACGCTGGCACTGGCGGTCAATTTCACCGTCGGCGCGCTGCTCTACCGCTTCCGCGAGGGCGACGCGAACATGCGCTCGGTGTGGCTGTGCACGCGCAACGACGTGATCGCCAATCTCGCGGTGCTGGCGGCGGCGGCCGGGGTGTTCGGCACCGGCACCATCTGGCCGGACGTCGGCGTCGCCGCGATGCTCGCGGCGCTCGGCCTGTCGTCGGGCCGCATCGTCATCCGGCACGCGCGCGCCGAGCTCAGCGCCTAGGCTGGTGCTGCGTCATTTCGGCGCGCAGCTTCACGATTTCCGTCGACCAATGCGAGGCTATATAGGCCAGCACCGCGCGGATCTCGGCGTCGGATAGCGTGCCGGCGAACGCCGGCATGTCGCTCTGATAGCCCGGCGGTGCGTACGGCGGCACCAGGCCGTGCTTGGTGATTCCGAACAACACGTCATTCGGGTGGTGCCAGGTGTGTCCGCTGTCGTCGTGGGGCGGCGCGGGCATGCGCCCGCTCGGCAGCCGGGCGCGCCAGTTCGGCTGGCCCTCGAGCTTCGCGCCATGGCAGGCCGCGCAGTGCTGCGCATAGACCTTCTGGCCGAGCGCGACCTGGGCGGGGTCGGGCGCCGGCTCGCCGCAGCCGGCCAGCAACGCCGCCACGACGAGGGCCGGTCTCAAGAAACGCGGACTACCGCCATCATCCCCGTCGCCTGATGCTCGAGTACATGGCAATGGAGCATCCAGTCGCCGGAATTGTCGGCGACCAGTGCGATCTCGGCACGGCTCTTGGGATCGAGCAACACGGTGTCGCTCCACTCCAGCCGCGGCAATTCGCTGCCGTTGCGCGAAACGATGCGGAACACGTGGCCGTGCAGGTGGATCGGGTGGTGCCACGACGTATCGTTCACCATCTCGACGAGGTAAGAGCGCCCGCGGACGAGCGTGGCGAGCGGTGCGTGATGATGATCGTGCTCCGGCACCGGCTTGCCGTTCACCGTCCAGAACAGGCCCCGATGCTCTGCCTGCCTCGGCATCGCGCCCATCATCCCGCCGCCGAACACGATGCGCTGCTTCTCGGCCTTGGCGAGATCCGGTACTGCCACCGGGTTCGCCGGCAGGCGTGGGACGGCCGCGAATGACTGTCGAATCGGCTTTGCGCTGGAGTACTCGAGCTTGAGGAGCTCGTACGCGCGCTGGCGATAGAAGCCGTCGATCACGCGGTGCGCGCTGCCGGCGGCGGCCTCGCAATCGAGGATCACGTCGGCGCGCATACCGGGACCCAGCACTACGCGCTCGAACCGGTGAGGAGGCACCGGCTGGCCGTCCAGCGCAATCAGCCAGGGCTGATGCCCCTCAAAGCTCAGCCCGTAGATCCTCGCATTCGACGCATTGATCAGCCGCAGGCGGATGCGCTCGCCCGCGCGCACCGCGAAGGACTCCTGGATCGCCCCGTTGACCGTGACGGTGTTGCCAATACGGCCGGCATGGCTCGAATCCATCGCGTTGCCGAAGTTCTCGACCAGGCTCGCCTCGCGGTCCAGGCGCCAGTCGGAAAGCACCCACACCAGGTCGCGATCGACTGCCGGCGGGGCGCGCTCTTCCACGATCAGCGCGCCATACAGGCCGCGCCCCACCTGCTCCGGGCTGCCGAGGTGCGGGTGGTACCAGAAGGTGCCGGCATCCGGCAGATCGAATTCATAGGTGAAGCGGCCGCGCTTCGCTGCGATCGGCGGCTGCGTCAGATGGGGCACGCCGTCCATCGCGTTCGGCAGGCGGATGCCGTGCCAGTGCACCGTAGTCTCGGCATCGAGCGCGTTCTCCACCTCGATGCGCAGGCGCTCTCCTTGCCGGTAGCGCAACACCGGCCCCGGCACGGTGCCGTTATAGGCCCACACCTCGGTCGCCGGATGCGCCGCGCCGACGAGCGACTGTCGCGCGGCAGCCAGGCGAAGCTTCTTAACCGGCGCTTGAGCGAGTGCGACGTTCGGCGCCAATGCCGCTGCAGCACTGGCGGCGAGGAACGTCCGGCGCTTCATCGCAGGATTGTAGGCCGGTCGGCGAGCTCGTTGCGCTCGCCGCCGGCCCGCGGCGGAAAATGCCGGGCCAGGAGCCCGGTTACCGCTTCGATCGCGGCCAGCACCGCGTGCTCGAACTCGCCGCGCCGCAGCGCGGCTTCCATGGTGCGACAGATCGCCTCCCACTCGGCATGGCCGGCCAGGGCGTTGATGCCGCGATCGGCGACGATCTCCACGTCGCGATCGGCAAGCAATAAGTAGATGAGCACGCCATTGTTTTCCGCGGTATCCCAGACGCCGAGCTGCGCGAACACTTCGAGCGCGCGCTCGCGCGCCGACTCGCCGGCGAGGATGCTGAAGGCGTCGAGCGCCGCCTCGACGGCAAAGCGCACTTCGCCGCGATGCTGCGTTTCGCTGCGCACGATGGCCTGCTCGATCGCCGCCATCGCGGCCGGCGGAAAGGTGCGGCGCACGGCCCCCGGCATGGCGAGTAGGTGGCGCGCTAGTCGGCTGAGATTCATCTACCAGCGCCCGGAAGCACCGCCCCCGCCGAAGCCGCCGCCTCCGCCCCTGAACCCTCCACCACCAAACCCGCCACCCCCCCAACCGCCGCCGCGGCCAAAACCACCGCCGCCATACATTCCCGGGAACCCGCCGAGCCGCCGCCCGCCGCCGCCCATCAGCGTGAAAACGAACGCCACCACGCCCGCGAGCAGCGCCATCGCCATCGCGCCGGCCAGGATCCAGGCGACGAAGCCGACCGCGCCGCCGGTGGCCGCGGCCCCCAGGAAGCGGCCGAGGACGGCGCGCAGGATCGAGCCCGCCACCAGCGCGAGGATGAGCAGTACGGGAAGCATCTGGAAAGTCCCGCCTTGCGCGCCGGGCGCGGATTTCGCCGGTGCGGGCAAAGGCTCGCCGTCGATCACGCGCATCATGCGGTCGAGGCCCGCATTGATACCGCCATAGAAGTCGCCCTCGCGAAAGCGCGGCACGATGAGCTCGCGGATGATGCGGTTGGCCGTGGCGTCGTTGAGCGCGCCCTCCAGGCCGTAGCCCACCTCGATGCGCAGCGCGCGGTCATCCTTGGCCACCACCATGATGGCGCCGTCGTCGACCTTCTTGCGGCCGATCTTCCATTGCTCCGCGACGCGCAGCGCGTACTGCTCGATCGCCTCGGGCGCGGTGCTCGGCACCATCAGCACGGCGAGCTGGCTGCCCTTGCGCGCCTCGAATTCCTGCAGCATGCGCTCGAGGCCCGCCTGCTGCTCGCGGGTGAGCGTGCCGGTGAGGTCAGTGACGCGTGCGGTGAGCGGCGGCACCGCCGCCTGCGCCCAGGCCAGGCCGAGCGCAAGCAGAAACAGCTTCATTGGCTCGCCACGCTACTTCTTGCCGAAATCGACCTTCGGCGCCTTCGAGATCTCGCGCTCGTTCTCGACCGAGAAATTCGGCTTCGTCTTGTAGCCGAAGGCCATCGCCGTCAGGTTCGAGGGGAACGAGCGCACCGTGACGTTGTAGTCCTGCACCGCCTTGATATAGCGGTTGCGCGCCACCGTGATGCGGTTCTCGGTGCCTTCCAGCTGCGCCTGCAGGTCGCGGAAGTTGGCGTCCGACTTGAGCTGCGGGTAATTCTCGGCCACCACCAGCAGGCGTGAAAGCGCGCCGGCGAGCTCGCCCTGCGCGGCCTGAAATTTGGCAAATGCCTCGGGGTTGTCGATGAGCTCCGGCGTCGCCTGGATGCTGCCCACGCGCGCACGCGCCTCGGTCACGCGGGTGAACACCTCGCGCTCCTGGGTGGCGAAGGCCTTGACCGTCTCCACCAGGTTGGGCACCAGGTCGGCGCGGCGCTGATACTGGTTGAGCACTTCGGACCATGCCGACTTGGTCTGCTCGTCGGCGCTTTGCAGCGTGTTGTATCCGCAGCCCGATAAGAGCAGGACGAACGCAACAGCAACCCAGGATGCTCGCATATCGATTCTCCTATTTTCGCGCCGCGCCGAGGCGTTCGACCATGCCCATGACCGCGCGGATCTGCGTTGCGTCCCGCGTCGCATAGCCCGCGCCGGTGTAGCCCCACCAATCCCAGCAGCCCCGCGGGTTGTAGATCCACCAGTAGCGCGCGACCACCTGGGGATAGAGCACGATCAGGCGATTGGTGTCCGCCCAGCGGTTGTACCCGCCCTCGCGCGCGAAGCGCTCGCCGATCACGGCGGCGCCCTGGCGGCAGCCGTGGAACGCGACGTGCACGCGGCAGCGCTCGCCGTCGCAGGCATTCGGCACATAGGCATACCCGTCGTCGGCCATGCTGATCGCATACGCGTTGCCGTCGGCAAATGCCTTCTGGTCGAACGCGATCAGCCGGCCTTGCGGCTTGGCGGCCGGCGGGGAAAGCCCGCCGAGCAGATACCTCAGCAATTCGCCGGCGGCGTCGTAATCGCAATCGTTGATGAACGGCGGCTCGCTCGCGCCGCAGGCATTGCCCGCGTTCTGGGTGACCATGGCATGACCGGCCGGCTTGTCCTTGACCACCTGCAGCTTGGTATTGAAAAGGTCGTACAGGCGGGCGAGCCCGTCCACCACTTCCGGGCTGACGGTGCGGTCCTGGGTGCCCCAGAACAACCACGCGCGCCCGCGCGAGAGGTAGCCCGGCGGGTCGATCTTCTTTTCCATCGCCATGCGCTCGACGTGACTCTTGAGCACCCCGGCGGAGGGAAGCGGCGACCAGGCGCCCGGCGTCATGCAATTATTGACCGCTGTCGAGATGCTGCCTTGCGCACAGTAGTAAGGCCCGGCCGCAAGCGCGCCTACGCCGGTGATGCGGCTCGAATGGGCGACGTGCATCTGCACGGCCATGTAGCCGCCGGCGGAAACGCCCGAGACCGTAAAGGTGGCGCTGTCGGCGCCGTAGGCCGGCAAGCGGTCGGCCGCCCCCGCCGCCGAGCATCCGGCGACCAGGAGCGCGATCAGCCGCGCTTCAGCGGCGAAGAATTTCTTGCGCACAGTTGAATCCCGCGGCGCCGGCGATGCCCGCGCCGGGATGCATGCCCGGGCCGCAGAGCCACAGGCCTTCGATCGGCGTGCGATAGCGCGCCAGCTGCGGCAGCGGGCGCATCCACAGCGCCTGGTCGAGCGACAGCTCGGCATGGTGCGGCTGGCCTTCCGGCCAGCCTTCGCTTTGTTCCAGATCGCGCGGCGAGAGCAGCTCGCCCTCCTGTGGCGCCGCGTCGCCCCAGTGCTCGGATAGCATCGCAAGGACAGTGTCGCCTAGTTTCGAGCAGTCCGCACCATACGGCGCGTACTGCACGTGCACGTCCAGGCGGTGCTGCGCGTCGCAGCGCACTTCGACGTACGGCTGCCGGGACACCCGGCCGTGCTTGGCGTCGTCGTAGGCGCGCTCCAGATAGTCGAGCGAAGGCGCGATCGCCAGCACCGCGAACCCGGGCGAACGGTCGAGCTGGACCCCCAGCCGCGCGGCCACGCCGCGCCGGCGCACGTGGCGCAGGGCGCGGACCAGCTCGGGATCGAGCCAGCCGGGTTCCACCAGGTCGAGCAGGCTGCGGCGTGCGTCGGCGCTGCTCACCACCATCGAGGCCTCGAGCTCGCGCCCGTCTTTGAGCACCACGCCGGCGACGGCGCCGGCGCGCACGGCAATGCGCCGCACCTCGGCCTGCTGCAACTCGACGCGCGGCAGCTTGCGCAGCAGCTCGAGGATGTTGGAGCGCGGCGGCCGGAACACGCCCGGCGGGCAGCCGACATGGTGATGCACCAGGCGAAACGCGGTGCCGCCCGAGCGCGGTCCCTGCAGCAGGTGGAGCACGCCGGCGGCGCCCAGCGCACCCTTCAGCGCGTCGTTCTCGAACCAGTCGTCGAGCAGCTCGGCGACCGGCATGGGCAGGATGCGCAGCAGGTCCTCGAGCCCCTGGCCGCCGAGCCGGCGCGCGCGCAGGGCGAAGCCGGCGCTCAACGGGTCCGGCGGTGGCGCGGCGTAGAGCGCCTCGAGGAAGCGCGCGAGCCGGGTCATGCGCTTGCAGAACGCCGGCCAGCGCGCGGCGTCCTGCGCGCTGAGGTGGCGAATCGCTTCCACCGTGCGCGCCATGTCGCGCCACAGCTCGAGCCGGCCGCCAGCCGGCAGCGGCACCGAAATCCAGGGATCCGGCCAATCGAGCGTGAGCCCCTCGAGCCGCAGCGCGCGCAGGACCTCGGCCGGCACCCAGCCTTCGTCTCCCGAGGCGTTCGCGCCTTCGATGACCATCACCTCGCGGCCGGCCCCGGCGAGGAGCTGCGCCGCCACCAAGGCGTCGGCGCCGCCGCCGATGACCACCGTGCGCATCATGCTGCCCCCAGGATCGCGCGCGCCGCGTTGCGGCCGGACGCGCCCATCACGCCGCCGCCGGGGTGGGTGCCGGCGCCGCACTGGTACAGCCCGGCGAGCGGCGTGCGGTATTTCGCCCAGGCCGGCACCGGCCGCAGGAAGAACATCTGCTGCAGCGAAAGCTCGCCCTGGAAAATGTTGCCCTCGGTGAGCCCGACGATGCGCTCGATGTCCGCGGGCGTGACCACCTGCCGGTGCAGGATCGTGCCCTTCAGGTTCGGCGCGAACTGCGCCAGCGTATCGACTACTGCGTCGCCGAGCGCTTCCCGCCGCGCGTCGGTCCAGCCGCCGTTCAGGTGGTAGGGCGCGTACTGCACGAAGATCGACATCACGTGCTTGCCCGGCGGCGCCATCGCCGGGTCGAGCATCGAGGGAATGACGATGTCCATGTAGGGCCGCCGCGAGATTTCGCCGTACTTGGCGTCGTCGTAGGCGCGCTCGAGATAGCCGACGCTCGGGCTGATGGAGATTGCGCCGCGCAGATGTGCTCCGCGGCCGGGAAGGCAGGTGAAGTCGGGCAGCTCGCCCAGCGCCAGGTTCACCTTGGCCGAGGAGCCGCGGAAGCGGAAGCGGCGGATCGAGTCGACGAACTCGTCCGGCAGGTGCTTCTCGCCTACCAGCTGCATGAAGGTCCGGCGCGGATCGGCGTTCGAGACCACCAGCTTGGCACGGATTTCATCGCCGTTTTCCAGCACCACGCCAATTGCTTTTCCTCTTCTAACTAATACCTGTGAAACCGAGGCTGAAGTACGGATCTCGGCGCCGGCGGCGCGCGCCGCGGCGGCGATGGCGGCGCTCACCGAGCCATTGCCGCCCTTGGCGAAGCCCCAGGCGCGGAACACACCGTCGAGCTCGCCCATGTAGTGGTGCAGCAGGACGTAGGCGGTGCCCGGCGAGCGCGGGCCGAGCATGGTGCCGATGATGCCGCTCGCCGACTTGGTGGCCTTCAGCGCCTCGGTCTCGAACCATTCGTCGAGGAAGTCC
>DATFDV010000251.1:0-21393 GCA_035251855.1 Burkholderiales bacterium
CAAGCCGGCGGCGGCGAGCGACGCGACGAGGTGGCGGCCGATGAAGCCCGAGCCGCCCACCACCAGCACGTTGCTGTGCTTCATGCCCCGATTATCGCGGCTCGTCGGCTAGCGCCGCATCCTCGATGATCGGCGGCTCGATGCCGCCCGGCGGCAGGATCGCGCCGAGCCGCGTCTTGAGCGCCACCGGCTTCTGGTTCAGCACGGCGCTGTAGAGCACCGCGTTCGCCATCACCTTGCGCACGTAGTCGCGCGTCTCGGGGAATGGAATCGATTCGACGTACACCGCGCCTTCCAGCGCGCGCGCATCGCGCCAGCGCCGCGCGCGCGACGGGCCGGCGTTGTACGCCGCCGAAGCAAGCACCGGATGGCCGAGCTGCTCCATGACGAGCCGCATGTACGCGGTGCCGAGCGTCACGTTGGTTTCGATGTTGGCGACGTTCTTCGGGCGGTAGTTGCGCAGGCCGAGGCGACCGGCGACATACCGCGCCGTTCCCGGCATCACCTGCATCAGGCCGGCGGCGCCGGCGCTCGAGCGCGCATCGCTGTTGAAGCGGCTTTCCTGGCGCACCAGGCCGAGCACCCAGGCTTCGTCGACGCCGTGCGACTTGGCGTACTCGCGGAACACGTCGTGGTAGGGCACCGGGTAGCGCAGCGCGTAGTTGTGGATGCGCGAGGTGCGATCGGCGGTATGGATCGCGCGGTCGTAGACGCCGGCGCGCCGCGCGAGCTCGGCCGCGGCGATCAGCTTGGGGTCGTCGTAGGAGCGGATGCTGAACAACCATTCGCGCACGCCCTCGATGCGGATGCCCAGGCGGATCAGCTCGAGCGCGCGCGCGAGGCCCGGCTCCGCGCCCGCGGCGGCGACTTCCGCCTCGCTGGGCGTATAGGTCTCCTGCGGCAGCGCGACGAGGTAACCGAGCTCCTCATTCGCCAGCAGACCGTAGAAATCGGTCTGGCCGGCGATGCGCAGGAAGAAGGCACGGCTGGCCATTTCCTCGTTCTTCGCGGCGAGCGCGCGGCCGTACCAGTAAATCCAGGCCGGGTGGTTCGCCGAGGCGGGCGACATGCGATCGATCGATTGGCGCACCA
This sequence comes from Burkholderiales bacterium, assembly GCA_035251855.1. Lineage (GTDB taxonomy): Bacteria > Pseudomonadota > Gammaproteobacteria > Burkholderiales > SG8-39 > SCGC-AG-212-J23. The sequence goes on from DATFDV010000251.1 coordinate 1,093, forward strand.
CCTCCCACTGGCCGGCGCGCAGCGCGGCGCGCGTCCTCCAGGCGAGGTGGCGATCCTCGAGCTGCGCGGGATCGGCGCGCGCGTACCACTCCAGCGCGCGCTCATGGTGCTCGCGCGCGGCTTCGTAGCCGACCAGGCCCCACAGGTAGCGCAGCTCCGACTGCGAGAAGCGCTCGCCGAGCGCGCCTTCGAGGGCTCTCGCCGCGCCCGGCGCATCGCTGCGCGCGTAGCGCACCGCGGCCAGCACGGCGACTTCGCGCGCCGGGCGGGACTCGAGCACCTTGGGCAGGCGCTCGAGCAGGCGCTTGGGCTGGCGCGCCGCCTCGGCGAGCATGCGCTCGTCGGGGGCTTCCTTCTTCGGCAGCAGCGCGAGCGTGGTCTTCGCCGCGGTGATCTGGCCGTGCTCGAACAGCACACGCACGCGGCGCCAGAGATCGGTGACCGAGAGCCGGCCGCGCGCCGAAAGCGTGACGCTCAGCCGCTGACAGCCCTCCGGCAGCTCGGCGGGCTCGAGCCACATCGCCATCGCGTCGGCCAGCGAGTTTTCGTCGCCGCGCTCGAGGCGCGACAGCCAGCGGTAGCAGGCGACCTCGAGGTCGTCGCGCGTGTAGAGCGGCGACTGGCGCTCGAACTCGACCCAGTCGGCGCGCTTGCCCAGCACGCGCAGCCAGTCGGCGCGCATACGCTCGGAGACGTAATCGTTGGGGTGCTTGGCGAAGAACTCGCGCGCCTCGCGGTTCGAGGCGTCTTCCAGGCGCATCGACAGCCGCCAGTAGTCGAGCCAGGGCTCGAGCAGGTGCCCTTCGAGCCTGGCGGCATGCTTGGCGAACTTGACCGGGTCGCCGGCGCGGTAGGCGTCGTAGGCCCCCAGCAGCGAATCGTCGGCCGCGCTCTTGGCACCCGAGTTGGCAACCGCAGCCTGGGCGACGATGCAGCACGTTACCGCCGCCGCGAGGTTGCGGAAAAGCTTGAAAATCATAAACTAACCAATCCCCATGGATGCCACGACGCTAAAAGCCTGGCGCAAGGCCGAGCGCGCACGACTCATTGCTGCACGGGTCGCGCTCGCACCGTCGGTGCTCGACTCCTGGCGTCGACGGATGGATGTCACCCTTGAGCGCTCTTTCCCCGGTTTGGCCCGCTGCCGCCTCGCCTTCTGCTGGCCGATCAAGGGCGAATACGACGCCCGCCATCTTGCCAGAACGCTGCGCTCCCGGGGGGCGTTGACGGCGCTTCCGGTAGTGGTCGCAGCGGGAACTCCGCTCATCTTCCGCGAATGGCATCCCGGCGTGGACCTGGCGAAGGGGGTCATGAACATTCCTTACCCCGTGGGGTCAGCCCAGATCATCCCCCAGGCGGTGTTACTTCCGATGAACGGCTGGGATCCGCAGGGCTACCGGTTGGGCTACGGCGGCGGCTTCTTCGACCGCACCCTGGCGGGCCTAGAGAAGCGACCGCTTACCATCGGCGTGACCTACGAATTCGCGAAGATGGAGACTATCCACCCCCAGTCGTGGGACATCCCGATGGATTACGTAGTGACGGAGCGCGGCGTCTACAGGCGGGACCCGGAGGGCCTCGCCTTCCTGGGCGAGCCGGACATGGGCGAAGGCACCCTCGCCTCGCCGGTCTGCTATGCCGGCGAGGACTACTTCGGCGGCAAGTCCTAAAGAAGGAACAGCTTGTAGGCCGGGTTGCGCGTCTCGTCGGCGTACGGGTAGCCCAGTTTTTTCAAAAACGCCCTGAACTGGCTGAATTCGTCGCGCGGCACCTGCATGCCGACCAGCACCCGGCCATAGTCGGCGCCCTGGTTGCGGTAGTGGAACAGGCTGATGTTCCAGTCGCTGCGCATGCTGTCGAGGAAGCGCAGCAGCGCGCCGGGGCGCTCCGGGAACTCGAAGCGGTACAGCAATTCATTGCGGGCAAAGGGCGCCCGGCCGCCGACCATGTGGCGTGTATGGAGCTTCGCCATCTCGTTGTCGGAGAGGTCGAGGGTGGTGAGCCCATGCTTTCTCAGGCTGCGCACGATGCGAGCGGTCTCGTCGCGCTTCTGTACCTCGACGCCGACGAAGATATGCGCTTCCTTGGAATCGGCGATGCGGTAATTGAACTCGGTGACGTTGCGCGCCCCGAGCAAGGAGCAGAACTTGCGGAAGCTGCCGGGCCGCTCGGGAATCGTCACCGCCAGGAGCGCCTCGCGGTGCTCGCCGAGCTCGGCTTCCTCGGCGATGAAGCGCAGCCGGTCGAAGTTGGTGTTGGCCCCCGAGGCGACCGCGACGAGGGTTTTGTCCGTCGAAGAATGCTTTTCCACCCAGGCCTTGGCGCCCGCGATGGCCAGCGCCCCCGCGGGCTCGAGCACCACGCGCGTGTCCTCGAACACGTCCTTGATCGCCGCGCACATCTCGTCGGTATCGGCGAGCACCATCTCGTCGACCAGGCCGCGGCATAGGCGAAACGTTTCGCGGCCGACTTCCTTCACCGCCACGCCGTCGGCGAACAGGCCGACATGATCCAGCTTGATGCGTCGTCCGGCTTTCAAGGACCGCGTCATCGCGTCGGCATCCACCGGCTCGACCCCGACCACGCGGATGGAGGGGCGCACGCGCTTGAGGTAGGCGGCGATGCCCGAGATCAGCCCGCCGCCGCCCACCGGGACGAAGATGGCGTCGATCGCGCCCGGATGCTGGCGCAGGATCTCCATGCCGATGGTGCCCTGCCCGGCGATCACTTCCGGATCATCGTACGGATGCACGAACGCGAGCCCGCGGCTGCTCTTGATGCGCAGCGCCCGCTTGTAGGCCTCGGCGTAGGAGTCGCCGTGCAGCACCACCTCGGCGCCGCGCGCCGCCACCGCCTCCACCTTGATGCGCGGCGTAGTAATCGGCATCACGATCACCGCCTTGCAGCCCAGGCGCTGCGCCGCCAGCGCCACGCCCTGCGCATGATTGCCCGCGCTCGCCGCAATCACGCCGCGGCGCAGCCGCGCCTTCGGCAGCCCGGCCATCTTGTTGTAGGCGCCGCGCAGCTTGAACGAGAATACCGGCTGCAGGTCCTCGCGCTTGATGAGCAGGCGGTTGCCGAGGCGCTTGGAAAGTCCGGGCGCCGGGTCGAGCGGCGACTCGATCGCCACGTCGTAGACGCGCGACTTCAGGATCCGCTCGAGATAATCGTTTTTCAAGGCCGGTGAATTTAGCATGGAGGCACTGCTGGGCCTGTTCGCCGCGAGCTTCGCCGCCGCGACGCTTTTTCCGCTGCCTTCGGAAGCGGCGCTGTTCGCTTACCTGCAGCACTATCCAGACAACGTGGCTCTGGCAGTAGCGGTCGCAACCGTGGGCAACACCGCCGGCGGCATGACCTCGTATCTCATCGGCCGCTTCATTCCGCAGAAGAAGATGGACTCGAAGGCAGTCAAGTCCGTGCGCCGCTACGGCGCGCCGATCACTGCGCTCGCCTGGCTGCCCATCGTCGGCGATGCACTCTCGGTGGCCGCCGGCTGGCTGCGCATGAACTGGCTTCTGGTGCTCGCCTTCATGGCCGGCGGAAGGCTCGCGCGCTATCTCGTTGTCGCCTCCGTCGCGTGATGCAGATTCGTCCCTTCGGCCTGGCCGACGAGGCGAAGGTGGTTGCACTCTGGGAAGCGTGCGGCTTGACGCGGTCGTGGAACGATCCGCACAAGGACATCGCACGCAAGCTCACGGTGCAGCCCGAGCTGTTCCTCGTCGGCGTGACCGACGGCGCGGTGATGGCCTCGGTGCTGGCGGGCTACGACGGGCACCGCGGCTGGATGAATTACCTCGCGGTGGCGCCGCGCTTCCGCGGCCGCGGCTTCGGCCGCCTGCTGGTGGAGCATGTCGAGCGCGCCCTGCTCGCGCGCGGCTGCCCGAAGGTCAATCTGCAGGTGCGCGCCTCGAACCCGGAGTCGGTCGCGTTCTACCGCCGGCTCGGCTATGTGCAGGACGAATCCATCAGCCTGGGCAAGCGGCTCATCGTAGACTGAGGGGGATGAAAACCTGGGGCGAGCGCGCACGGCGACTCAAGGTCGAGCTTTTCGCGCTCTACCTCGCCGCGCGGCATCCGCAGACCCCTTGGTACGCCAGGCTGGTGGTCGCCGGCTTCGTCGCCTACGCGGTGACCCCGGTCGACCTGGTACCGGACGCGATTCCGATCCTCGGCCTGGTCGACGACCTGATCTTCGTGCCGCTCGCCATTGCCCTCGCCGTGCGCTTCGTCCCCGCGCCCGTGCTCGCCGAGTGCCGCGGGCGCGCACGCGAGCGCGTGGCGATGCGAGGCCGGTCCTCCTGGGTAATGATCGCGACGGTGTGGCTCGCCATGGCGGCGGCCGGGGTCGCCTTCTATCTATGAAGTACGCCGAGTGGCGCCCGCACCCGTGGCACGGACTCGAAGCCGGCCGCGAGCTGCCGTTCTGGGTCAACGCCTACATCGAGATCACGCCGTTCGACCTCATCAAGTACGAGGTCGACAAGGCGAGCGGCTACCTGCGCGTCGACCGGCCGCAGCGCACTTCCTCGCAGCCGCCATCGCTCTACGGCTTCGTGCCGAGGACGTATTGCGGCGCCAAGGTCGCGGCGCTCTGCCCCGGCGCCGCACGCGGCGACGGTGATCCCCTCGACATCTGCGTGCTCTCCGAGCGGCCGATCCAGCGCGCCGAGATCATCGTCCCGGCGCGCGTGGTCGGCGGCCTGCAGCTCCTCGACCGCGGCGAGGCCGACGACAAGCTGATCGCGGTGCTCGAAGCCGATTTCGTGTGGGGCGAGCTCACCGACGTCGGGCAGCTGCCGCCGATCCTGGTCGAGCGCCTGCAGCACTACTTCTCCACCTACAAGCTGGTGCCCGGCACCACTGCGCAAATCGCCGTGCAGCAGGTCTACGGCGCCGACCATGCCGCGCGCGTGGTCGCTGCCGCCGCTGAAGATTACAAAGTCCTTTTGCGGTCATGAAGCGGTAATCCGCGGCGCGTAGCCTGCGCGCCATGAAAATCCTATCTCTCGTGACGGCGACGCTGGTCGCCACGCCCGCGTTCGCCCAGATCGTCAAGGTCGACGGCTCCAGTACCGTGTACCCGGTGACCGAGGCGGTCGCCGAGGACTTCCAGAAGGCGAAGAAGCAGAAGGTCAAAGTGACGGTCGGCATCTCCGGCACCGGCGGCGGCTTCAAGAAGTTCTGCCGCGGCGAGACCGACGTTTCCAACGCCTCGCGCCCGATCACCGCGAAAGAGATGCAGGCCTGCGCCGAGGCGGGCATCAAGTACGTAGAGCTGCCGGTGGCCTTCGACGCACTCACCGTGGTGGTCAACCCGAAGAACACCTGGATCAAGGAGCTCAAGGTGGAGGAGCTGAAGAAAATGTGGGAGCCCGCGGCACAGGGCAAGGTCACTACCTGGAAGCAGGTGAATCCGGCCTGGCCCGACGCTCCTCTCAAGCTGTTCGGCGCCGGCTCGGACTCGGGCACCTTCGACTACTTCACCGACGCCATCAACGGCAAGGAGAAGGCCAGCCGCGGCGATTACACCGCCTCGGAAGACGACAACGTGCTGGTGCAGGGCGTGTCGCGCGACGTGAACGCCATCGGCTATTTCGGCCTCGCCTACTACTCGGAGAACAAGGACAAGCTGAAGGCGGTGCCGATCGTCAGCAAGGGCGCCTCGCGCGCGGTCCCGCCGTCGCTCGAGACGGTGATGGACGGCAGCTACCAGCCGCTGGCGCGCCCGATCTTCATCTACGTCAGCGACAAGTCGATGAACAAGCCGGAGGTAAAGGAGTTCATCGAGTACTACCTGAAGAACGCGGGCGAGCTGGTCAAGGAAGTCGGCTACGTGCCACTTTCGGCGCAGCACTACAGCCAGGCGCTGAAGAACTTCAGCTCGAAGAAGCTCGGCACCGGCTTTGGCGGCAAGAATGAGGTGGGCGTCCGGGTGGAAGAGCTGCTGGCCCGCGAAGCAAAGCTGTAAGCGGCGCAATGACCCGCCCGACGCGAACGTCTGCCGGGTTGTTGTTTCTATAGAATCCGCGGAGCCCTTGGATGTCCGCCGTGCCCGCTCAGACCACGCTGATCGCAGCCAGCCCACGCGGCGCCCGCCTCGCCCGGCGCCGTGCGCGCGTGATTCGCGAGCGACTGATCGAGGTGGTTCTGTTCCTGGCCGCGCTCGTTTCCGTGTTCACCACCGTCGGCATCGTCTACATCCTGGTCAAGGAGTCGGTGGCCTTCTTCCAGCACGTGCCGCTCGTCGATTTCCTCACCGACACGCAATGGACGCCGCTGTTCGACGACGCGCACTTCGGCATCATGGTGCTGCTCTCGGGCACGCTCACCAGCTCGGCGGTCGCGCTCTGCATCGCGATTCCGCTCGGCACCATCATCGCCATCTATCTCTCCGAGTTCGCGCCCTTCCGCCTGCGCGAGGTGGCCAAGCCATTCCTCGAGTTGCTGGGCGGCGTGCCGACGATCGTCTACGGCTACTTCGCGCTGCTATTCGTCACCCCGCTGCTGCAGCGCATTTATCCCGAGCTGCCCGGCTTCAACCTGCTTTCGGCGGGCATCGTGATGGGCATCATGATCATTCCCTACGTGAGCTCGATCTCCGAGGACGCGATGCGCGCCGTGCCGATGAGCCTGCGGGAGGGCTCCTATGCACTGGGCGCCACGCGCTTCCAGACTGCGATCAAGGTGGTGGTGCCGGCGGCGTTCTCGGGCATCGCCTCGGCATACATACTGGGCATCTCGCGCGCGGTGGGCGAGACCATGATCCTGGCCATCGCCGCCGGGATGCAGCCCAACCTGACCTTCAACCCGCTCGAGCCCGCCGCCACCATTACCGCCTACATCGTGCAGGTGGCGCTCGGCGATCTGCCGCACGGCTCCATCGGCTACCAGACCATCTTTGCCGCGGGGCTCACGCTGATGCTGTTCACCTTGGCGTGCAACATCGCCGGCCACGTGCTGCGCAAGACGTTCAGGGAGAGCTATTGAAACACCTCGTCAAGCGCCGCAAGCGCTGGGACACGATCTTCGCGCTGGCCGGCCTGCTCGCCCTGATGCTCGGCGTGCTCACCTTCGCCGCGCTGTTCATCGACATGGCGCTCGACGGCGGCGCGCGCCTGTCGTGGGATTTCTTCACCAGCTATCCCTCGCGCCGTGCCGGCCAGGCCGGCATCCTCTCGGCGTGGGTGGGCTCCACGCTGGTCATGCTCACCACGGCGTTCTTCGCCGTACCCCTCGGCGTCGCGGCCGGGGTCTACCTCGAGGAGTACGCGCCGAAGAACTGGGTCACCGACATCATCGAGATCAATATCACCAACCTCGCGGGGGTGCCGTCGATCGTCTACGGCCTGCTCGCGCTGGGCTTGTTCGTGTACCAGTTCGGCTTCGGCCAGTCGATCCTGTCGGCGGGCCTCACGCTCGCGCTCCTGATCCTGCCGGTGGTGATCGTCGCCACGCGCGAGGCCATCCGCTCGATCCCCCAGGTTATCCGCGAGGGCTCCTACGCGCTCGGCGCGACGCAATGGCAGACGGTGCGTTATCACCTCCTGCCTTACTCGTCGGCCGGGATCCTCACCGGGGTAATCATCGGCATGGCGCGCGCGATCGGCGAGACCGCGCCGATCATCACCATCGGCGCGCTCACCTTCATCGCCTTCCTGCCGCCTTCGCCGGTGCAGGCCGATCCGCCGTTTCTCTCGTTCGAGTGGTTGTTCTCGCCCTTCACCGTGATGCCGATCCAGATGTTCAACTGGACCTCGCGGCCCGAGGCGGCTTTTCTGACCAATGCCGCCGCTGCGGGCCTGGTGCTGGTGTTCATGACCCTCGCGATGAACGGCCTCGCCATCTGGCTGCGCTACCGCCTGCGCCGAACCCTCAAATGGTGAGCGAAAACCCGATGCCCAAGGCCGAAGCGAAGAAGCTCGACTTCTTTTACGGCGACTTCCGCGCGCTGAACGGCATCAGCATGAACGTCTACGAGCGCAAGGTCACCGCGCTGATCGGGCCGTCGGGCTGCGGCAAGTCCACGTTCCTGCGCTGCTTCAACCGCATGCACGACCTCTATCCCGGCAACCGCTACCAGGGCGAGATCGTGCTGCAGCCCGACAATGCCAACCTGCTCGCGCCCGACGTCGACCCGATCGAGGTGCGCATGCGCATCGGCATGGTGTTTCAGAAGCCCAACCCGTTCCCGAAGAGCGTGTTTGAAAACGTGGCCTACGGGCTGCGCGTGCGCGGCGAAGGCTCGCGCCGGCGCCTCGAGGAGAAGGTCGAGCAGGCGCTGCAGGACGCCGCGCTCTGGGAGGAGGTCAAGGATCGCCTGCACCAGCCGGCGTACAATCTTTCCGGCGGGCAGCAGCAGCGCCTGTGCATTGCGCGGGCCCTGGCGACGGACCCTGAACTATTGCTATTCGATGAGCCCACGTCCGCGCTCGACCCGATCGCCACGGCTTCGATCGAGGAGCTGATGCATGACCTCAAGCAACGGGTAACGATCCTGATCGTCACCCACAACATGCAGCAGGCGGCGCGCGTCTCCGACTTCACCGCCTACATGTACCTCGGCCACCTGATCGAGTTCGGCGTAACCGATGAGCTGTTCATCAAGCCGAAGATGAAGCAGACCGAGGACTACATCACCGGCCGATTCGGGTAAGCGGGAAATGCACGATCACGCCTCCAAGCAATACGACCTCGACCTGGGCTCGATCCGCTCGCGCGTGCTGGCGATGGGCGGCCTGGTCGAATCGCAGATCCGGCGCGCGATCGACGCCCTCGCCAGCGGCGACCTGCAGCTTTCCGACGAGGTGATCGCCGCCGACCACAAGGTGAACGCGATGGAAGTCGCGCTGGACGGCGATTGCAGCCAGTTGATCGTGCGCCGCCAGCCGGCCGCCAACGACCTGCGCATGATCTTCGCCATCACCAAGACGGTCACCGACCTGGAGCGCATCGGCGACGAGGCGCAGAAGATCGCGCGCATGGCGAAGAATATCCACCAGCGCGGCGCCGCCCAGGCGCCGCCGCTGGTCGAGGTGCGCCACGCCGCCGAGGCGGCGATCTCGATGCTGCGCCGTACGCTCGACGCCTTCGCGCGCCTGGATTGCAACACCGCGGCCGAAGTGATCCGCGACGATGCCGGCATCGACACCGAGTTCCGGTCGATCCTGCGCCAGCTCATCACCTACATGATGGAAGACCCGCGCACCATCAGCACCGCGCTGGATGTCGTGTGGATCGCCAAGGCCATCGAGCGCATCGGCGACCATGCGAAGAACATGGCCGAGTACGTGATCTACATCGTCAAGGGCACCGACGTGCGTCACACGAAGATCGAAACATGAGCGCCGCCACCGTTCTGGTCGTCGAAGACGAGCCGCAGATCCAGGAGCTGGTGGCCGTCAACCTCGAGCACAGCGGTCACAAGGTGCTGCGCGCGGCGAGCGCCGAGGAAGCCGAAGCATCGATCCGCAACGCCCTGCCCGACGTGGTGGTGCTCGACTGGATGCTGCCCGGGGAATCGGGCCTTGCCTTCGCGCGACGCCTGCGCGCGGACGAGCGCACGCGCGACCTGCCGATCCTGATGCTGACCGCGCGGGCGATGGAGCAGGACAAGATTTCGGGACTGGAAGCCGGCGCCGACGACTACCTCACCAAGCCGTTCTCGCCGAAGGAGCTCGCCGCGCGCATCAAGGCGGTGCTGCGCCGGCGCGCGCCGCAGCTCTCGGGCGACGCGGTGGAGCGCGACGGGTTGCGCCTCGACCCGGCCGCCCGCCGCGTGACGACAAAGGAGGGCAAGCTCGAGCTCTCGCCTTCGGAATTTCGCCTGCTGCACTTCCTGATGACGCATCCAGGCCGCATCTACAGCCGCGCACAGCTTCTCGACCAGGTCTGGGGCGATCACGTCTTCATCGAGGAGCGCACGGTCGACGTGCACATCCGGCGCCTGCGCAAGGCGCTCGAGCCGAGCGGGCACGATCGCCTGATCGACACCGTGCGCGGCTCCGGCTACGGCCTGCGCGACGATTGAGCCCGGTTTACCGCCGATCCATTCTGGGTGTGCTCGGGTTCGGCGCGTTCGCGCTCGCCGTCGGCATGCTGTTCGGCGCCGCCTGGGGCTGGGCCGGTTTCGCGGTTGCCTTACTGGCGATCATGTTTTGGCACACCCGGCATCTTGCCGGGCTCGAGCGCTGGCTCGCCAATCCGCTTCCCGGCGGCGTGCCGGAAGGCCAGGGCATCTGGGACGAAGTGCTCTCGGCGCTGCACCGCCTGGAGCGCGAGACCGCTCGGCGCGAAGAGGGGCTGGCCGACGCGCTGGCGCGCATGCGCCGGGCAGTGCAAGCGCTCCCCGACGGCGTCGTGATCCTCGATAGCGCGAACCGCATCGAGTGGTTCAACCGCACCGCCGCCGCCCAGCTGCAGCTCGATCCGCAGGCGGATGTCGGGCAGAACATCGCCAACCTGGTTCGCGAGCCCGAATTCATCGAGTACCTCGACAGCAGCGAAGATTCCGTGCGCCTCACGCGGGGCCCTGGCCTCGCGCTTTCGCTGCAGCTCATTCCCTTTGGCCACTCGCAGAAGATGCTGCTCTCGCGCGACGTCACCCAGGCCGAGCGGGTCGACGTCATGCGGCGCGACTTCGTCGCCAACGTGTCGCACGAGCTGCGCACGCCGCTCACCGTGCTGGTGGGGTTCCTCGAGACGGTGCGCGAGCTCAAGCTCGACCCGCAGCGCCAGCGCGACTATCTCGACATGATGCAGCAGCAGGCCGCGCGCATGCAGCACATCATCGAGGACCTGCTCACCCTTTCCGCCCTGGATTCGGCGCCGCCGGCTTCCGACCAGAGGCGCATCGCCATGGCGCCGCTCCTGGCGCGGCTGAAGTCCGACGCCGAGGCGCTCTCCGCGGGCCGCCACCACATAAGACTGGAGCTCGAACAAACCCACGATCTCCTGGGCGTGGAGGCCGAGCTCGCCAGCGCCTTCGGCAACCTGGTGAGCAACGCCATACGCTACACGCCGGCAGGAGGCACGGTGACGCTGGCGTGGCGCGAAGCGCCGGACGGCGCGCGCTTCAGCGTCGAGGACACCGGCATCGGCATCGAAGCCGAGCACATCCCGCGGCTCACCGAGCGCTTCTACCGCGTCGACCGCAGCCGCTCGCGCGAGACCGGCGGCACCGGCCTCGGGCTCGCCATCGCCAAGCACGCGCTCGCGCGGCACGACGCCACGCTCGAGATCGAAAGCCACCCCGGCCGCGGTAGCCGGTTCAGCGCGCGTTTCCCGGACCGGCGCCTCGCCGCGCAGCCACTGGTCAGCTAGATTCGACTTGTGGAGTTCTGGAACGCCGCCATCTTCGTCGGCGCGCTGCTGCTCGTGGTCAGCATCGTCGCCAGCGACATCTCCTCTCGCCTCGGTGCGCCGCTGCTGCTGGTGTTCATCGCGCTGGGCATGCTGGCGGGGGAGGACGGGCCGGGCGGCATCCGCTTCGACGACTACGAGATCGCGTACGCCATCGGCACGCTGGCGCTCGCGGTGATCATCTTCGACGGCGGCATGCGTACCCGGCGCGAGACCTTCCGGGTCACCCTGCGGCCGGCACTCAGCCTGGCCACGCTCGGCGTGCTGGTGACGGCCGTGCTGACCGGCGTGTTCGCGGCGTGGCTGCTGGGGCTGCACTGGCTGCAGGGCATGCTGATCGGCGCCATCGTCGGCTCCACCGACGCGGCCGCCGTGTTCGCGCTGCTGCGCAACGCCGGCGCGACCCTCCAGGACCGGGTCGCCTCCACCCTGGAGGTCGAATCGGCGAGCAACGACCCGATGGCCATCTTCCTCACCGTGGCGGTGCTCGAGCTGTTGCTCGCCGGCAAGTCGCAATTCGAGGCCGGCATCCTGGTCGCCTTCGTGCGGCAATTCGGCATCGGCGCGCTGCTCGGCCTGACGGGAGGCCGGATGCTGGTCTGGCTCATCAACCGGCTGCGGCTGCAGAGCGCGCTGTATCCGCTGCTCGCGGCGGCCGGCGGCCTGTTTGTCTTCGCCGCCGCCCAGCAGCTCGGCGGCAGCGGGTATCTGGCGATCTTCCTGGCCGGCGTATTACTCGGCAATGCGCAGCTGCAGGCGGGCCAGAACGTGCTGCGCGTGCACGACGGTCTTGCCTGGCTCAGCCAGATCGTGATGTTCGTGATCCTCGGCCTGCTGGTCACGCCCTCGGAGTTCATCGAGATCGCGCTGCCGGCGCTCGGCGTCGCGGCGTTCCTGATGCTGGTGGCACGGCCGGCGGCCGTGTTCGCGAGCCTGCTGCCGTTCGCCTTTCCGTGGCGCGAGCAGGTCTTCATCTCCTGGGTCGGGCTGCGCGGCGCGGTACCGGTGGTGCTGGCGCTGTTTCCGCTGATGTATGGAGTCGACAACGCGCGGCTTTACTTCAACGTCGCGTTCTTCATCGTGCTGGTTTCGCTGGTGCTGCAGGGCTGGACCATCGCCTGGTCGGCGCGGCTGCTCAGGCTCGAAGTGCCGCCCTCGGTAGAGCCGGCGCAACGCGTCACGCTCGACATGCCGGGCCATTTCGAGCACGAAATCGTGGGTTACGAGCTGCAGGCCGGGAGCATCGCGGCGGCGCGCGAGCTCGGAGCGCTCGAGCTGCCGGAGGGCCTGCAGCTCATCGGCGTGCTGCGCGAGGGCGCGCCGCAGCGGCTGCATCCGGCGCTGAAGCTCGAGCCGCGCGATTACGTGTACTTCCTTGCCCAGCCGAAGGAGGTGCCGCTGCTGAACCGGCTGTTCGACCCGCATCGCGCGCCGGACCGGCTCGAGGAGCACCGTTACTTCGGCGACTTCGTCCTCAATGGCGACGCTCTCCTGGGCGACGTGGCGGCGGTGTACGGCATAGAGCTGCCGGCCGAGCACGCCCATAAGACCCTGGCCGAGTACCTCGACGAGCGCACCCACGGCCGGGTGGTGGTCGGCGACCGCGCTCCCCTCGGCAACGCGTTGCTCGTCGTGCGCGAGGTGCAGGACGACCAGGTGCTGCGGGTCGGCCTCAAGCTGCGCTGAGCATGGCCAGCCAGGCGCCAGGAGACTCAGCGCACGTAGCCGAGCACGCGCGGCAGCCACATGACGATGCCGGGAAACACCACCAGCAGCGCGAGCGCGGCGGCCATCGAGCCGACGAAGGCCCAGGATTCGCGAATGATCTCGCCGAGCGGGATGCGGGTAAGCGCGGCGAGGACGAAAAGCAGCAGCCCATAGGGCGGCGACACCAGCCCGATGGTGATGTTGAAAATGATCACCACGCCGAAGTACACCGGATCGATGCCCAGCGCCGCCACCGTCGGCAGCAGGACCGGCACAAGGACCAGCAGCATGGTGGTGGCGTCGAGGAAGCAGCCGAGCACGAGGAACAGCAGGTTGACCAAAACCAGGAAACCGAGCGGCGAGAGCCCTTGGCCGCCGATCCAGCCGGCGAGCGCCTTGTCGAGCTGCTCGGCGGTGACCGCATAGTTCACGGCAAAGGCACCGCAGATCATCAGCAGGATGATCGCGCTTTGCCGCCCGGTCTCGAGAAACGCGCCGAACACGCTGCGCAGCGACAGCTCCCGGTATGCCACGCCCGCCAGCAGCAGGGCATAGAGCGCGGCGACCGCGGCGGCCTCAGTGGGCGTGAACACGCCGCCGTAGATCCCGCCGAGGAGCACCACCGGCATGCCCAGCGGCAACAGGGCGCGCGCAAGGATGCGCGGCCGCTCGGCAGCAGGCACTGGCGGTTCCACCGGAAAGTTGCGCCGCCGCGCGGTGAGCGCCACCACGCCCATCATGGCGGCGGCCATCAGCAGTCCCGGCACCACCCCGCCGAGGAACAGCGCCGCGACCGAGGCGTTGGCGATGAGCGCATACAGCACCATCGGAATGGACGGCGGGATGATCGGGCCGAGCACCGACGAGGCGGCGACGATCGCCGCCGCGAAGCCGCGCGGATAACCGGCCTTTTCCATCGCGCGGATGGTCACCAGGCCCGGCCCCGCGGCGTCGGCGATCGCGCTGCCGCTCATGCTGGCGAACAGCACGCTCACCAGCACGTCCACCTGCGCCAGTCCGCCGCGCATGCGCCCGACCAGCACGTGGCAGGCGGCAAACAGCCGATCGCTGATCGAGCCGGCATTCATCAGGTTGGCCGCGAGCAGGAACATCGGGATCGCGACGAGGAGGTAGTTGTTCATCAGCGTGTTCATCACCTGGTCGGCAAGCAGACCGAGGTCGCGGCCGGCGGCCGCGAGGTAGGCCAGCGCGGCGACCAGCATGGCGAAGGCCACCGGCACTCGTGCCAGCGTGAGAACAAAAAACATGACTACCAGGAGAAGGAACGGACCGCTCATCTGCGGCGCACCGCCTCCCAGGCGAAGCGCAGCGCCGCGGCGGCGATGAACAGGGCGAAGCACGCGTAGACGTAATCCAGGCGCCATTGCAGCGCTGGCGTGCGTTCGCGCCAGAGGAATCCGATGTAGTTCCAGAGCTTGGGCAGCGCGGCGAGGAAGGCGATCGCCACCAGCACGCATACGACGCGCCAGAGCAGGTCGGCGACGCGAGCCGGCAGGGCCTGATGCACGAGATCGAAGCTGACGTGCTCGCGCAGGCCGAGCACGCAGGCGCCGGTCCAGAAGATGCTCCAGACGAACAGCACCGTCGAGAGCTCGTCGATCCACACCAGCGGCACGCCGAAGACATAGCGGCGCGAGACTCCGGTGAGGATGGCGATGAACACCGCGGCGACGAGCAGGGCTGAGCCCGCCGCCGCGGCCCGGCGCAGGAAGATGCCCGGGGAGCCGGGCTGAATCAGCGCACCGCCATCGCTTCTTCCATCAGCTTGCGGTCCCACGCCTTGGCGGCTTCGGCGCTGGCGTAGACCTTGTCGGCGTTGGCGCGGAACGGGGCGAGATCAGGCCGCGACACCGTCAGCCCCTTGGCGGCGAGGCCGTCGATCACGGTCTTCTCGTCGTTCAGCCGGTTGTCGTCGTTCCATTTGGCGCCGCGCACCGCCGCCTCGCGCAGCTTCTTCTGCTGCTCGGGCTTGAGCTTGTCGAAGTACGGCTTGGCGACGGCGTAGAAGATCGGCTGCACCAGGTGCGAGGTGAGGACCATCTGCTTCGACACCTCGTGGAACTTGGCGGCGCTGAAGATGGTGGGCGGGTTCTCCTGCCCGTCGATGGTGCCGGTCTGCAGCGACACGTACACCTCGGGCATGCCCATCGGCGTCGGCGTGGCACCGATCGATTGTGCGAGCAGCAGCCAGTCCGGGCCGCCGGGCATGCGCAGCTTCAGGCCGGCGAGGTCGGCCGGCGCCTTCACCTCGCGCGCCGCGCGCAGCGCCACCTGCCGCGTGCCGAGGTAAGTGGGCGCGAGAATCAGGAGGTCCATCTTCTGCGCCACCAGGTCGGCATAGCGCTTGCCGACCGGGCCGCTCAGCGTCTTGTAAGCGTGAGCGTAGTCGCGGAACAGGTAGGCGCGATTGAAGAAGCCGAGCTCCGGCACCTGCTGCGCCACCTCGAAGGTCGTCATGGTGCTCATCTCGAGGTTGCCGCGCTGCATCGCCGGCACCTCGGTGCCCTGGCGGAACAGCGAACTCGCGTAGTGCAGCTGCACGTCGAACTCGGGCGCCGACTTCTCCAGCTCGGCCTTGAACTGCTGCATCGAGCGCGACAGGAAGTCGGCCGGCGGCGCGGCGGTGGAGAAGCGCAGCACGGTCTTCTGCCCGAGCGCCGGTGCGGCCAAGACTAAACAGGTCAATGCCAGTAACAAGCGGTTCATGCGGGCTCCCCTATTTCCACGGACAGGCGTCCGATCGATTCGATTTCGGCGTCGATGCGGTCGCCGGGCTTGAGAAAGGTTTGCTTCGGAAAACCGACCCCGGCCGGCGTGCCGGTGAGCACCACGTCGCCCGGATCGAGCGTCATGATGGCGGACAAGGTAACCAGCTGCTCGCGGAGGTCGAAGATCATCCCCGAGGTCCGCGCGTCCTGCTTCACCTCGCCGTTGACGCTCAGCTTGAGCGCCAGATCCTGCGGATCGCGGATGAACTTCGCCGGCACCAGGCGCGGCCCGAGCGGGCAGCCGGTGTCCTGCGCCTTGCCGGCGACCCAGTCGAGCTTGTAGAAGGTTTCCGGCGCGCGGTTGAGATCGCGCGCCGAAAGGTCGATGCCGATGGTGTACGCCGCCACCGCGTCGAGGGCATTGGCCATCGTCAGGCGCCGCGAGCGCCGGCCGATCACCGCGGCGAGCTCCACTTCCCAGTCGAACATCCTGGAGTCCGCCGGGTAGCGCACGGTGCGGCCCGGGCCCACCAGCGCGTTGCGCGGCGGCTTGAAGAAGAAGAACAGGCGCTGCGCTTCCTTGCGCAGGTCCGGCACGCCCATCTCCTTCAGGTGATCGTAGTAGTTCGCCCCGGCGCACAGGACCTTGCCCGGGTACTGCAGCGGAGTCAGGACGCGATCGGCCTTGACCTCTTCGCTCGCGGTAAGCGTGTCGAGCGGCGCGCCTTGCGCCAGCAGCGTCATCAGGTCGCTCGGCAGGCGAAAGTAGCGCCCTTCCCGCTCGATGCAGGCGATCGGGCGGCCGCCGGACTCGACGGTGCAAAGACTGAAGGGAACGCTCATCGAATAAGATCCTACAGTAGGTGAAAACCCAAGTCGCCATCGTCGGCGCCGGCCCCGCCGGCCTGCTCCTTTCCCACCTCCTCCACCTCGAGGGCATCGCCTCCGTCGTGCTCGAGTCGCGCAGCCGCGAGGAGATCGAGGCCACCATCCGCGCCGGCGTGCTCGAGCAAGGCACGGTCGACCTGCTCGAGCAAAGCGGCGTCGGCGAGCGCATGAAGCGCGAAGGCTTCGTGCACGAAGGCATCTACCTGCGCTTCGCCGGGCGCAGCCACCGCATCGCGCTCACCGAGCTTACCGGCCGCGCCATCACCGTCTACGCGCAGCACGAGGTGATCAAGGACCTGGTCGCCGCGCGCCTGGCCGCCGGCGGCACGCTCCTCTTCGGCGTGAAAGACGCCGCGCTTTACGACCTGGATTCTTCTTCTCCCAAGACCCGCTTCCACTACAACGGCAAAGTCGAGGAGATCCAGTCCGACTTCGTCGCCGGCTGCGACGGCTTCCACGGCATTTCGCGGCCGTCGATCCCCTCACGCCATCGCCACGAGTTCACCCGCAGCTATCCATTCGGCTGGTTCGGGATCCTGGTCGAGGCGCCGCCGTCGACCGACGAGCTGATCTATGCGCACCACGAGCGCGGCTTCGCGCTGGTGAGCACGCGCTCGCCGCAGATCCAGCGCCTGTACTTCCAGTGCGACCCGCAGGACGAGGTGAAGAACTGGCCGGATGCGCGCATCTGGGAGGAACTGCACACGCGCCTGGCCACCGGCGAAGGCTGGACGCTCGGCGAGGGCCGCATCTTCCAGAAAGGCATCATCGCCATGCGCAGCTTCGTGGTCGAGCCGATGCGCTACGGCCGGCTGTTCCTGGCCGGCGATGCCGCGCACATCGTGCCGCCCACGGGAGCGAAGGGCTTGAATCTGGCGGTGAACGACGTGCGTGTGCTGGCTTCGGCTTTTTCCCGCTATTTCAAATCAAAGGATGAAAAGGAGCTCACCGCCTACTCCGCCACGGCGCTCAAGCGGGTGTGGCGCGCCGAGCACTTCTCGTGGTGGATGACCTCGATGCTGCACCGGTTCCACGACGATACGCCGTTCCAGCACCGCATCCAGCTGGCGGAACTCGAGTACATCGTCAGCTCCAAGGCGAAGGCGATCACCCTCGCGGAGAACTACGTCGGCTAGGCGGCCTGCAGCTTGGCCATGGCCAGCGCGAGCTGCTTGAGGCCGTGGTCGCGGAAGTTGACCTGCACGCGCACGTCCTCTCCCTGCCCTTCCAGGTCGACGATGACGCCGGCGCCGAACTTCGGGTGGGTAACGTTCTGCCCGATGCGGAAGCCGCCGACATCGCGTACGGGTTTTGCCAGGGGCGAGGCGATCCTGGTCTGGCGCGAAAAGTCCGGCGCGAACGCCTTCTGCTTGGAAAACCGCGGCGTCAGCCACTTCAGGAGCTGCGGCGGCAGTTCCTCGAGGAAGCGTGACGGGATGTTGTAGCGCGTCTGACCGTGCAGCATGCGCGTCTGCGCGTGGGAGAGGTACAGGCGGTTGCGCGCGCGGGTGATCGCCACGTAGGCGAGGCGCCGCTCCTCCTCGAGGCCATCGCGCTCCATGGCGCTTTGCTCGTGCGGAAACAGGCCCTCTTCCAGGCCGGTGATGAACACCGCGTCGAATTCCAGGCCCTTGGCCGAGTGCACGGTCATCATCTGCAGCGCTTCCTGGCCTTCGCCGGCCTGGTGCTCGCCCGCCTCGAGCGCGGCGTGCGTGAGGAAAGCGGTAAGCGGGTCGACCGCCTCGCCCGACTCGCTGACCCGCTCCTCCTCGGTGAAGGTGGCCGCGGCGGTCACCAGCTCGGCCAGGTTCTCGATGCGGTCGGCGCCTTCGCGCTCGGTCTTGTAGTGCTCGACCAGGCCGCTGCGCGCGATGGCGACTTCGACCAGCTCGGCAAGCGGCAGCCCCTGGGTCTCGGTGCGCAGGTTTTCGATCAACTGGCGAAATTGCGCCGCCTTCGCATTTCCCTCGACAGCTTTATAGAGCGAAACGCCCGCCTGCTTCGCCACCTCCTGGAGCTGCTCCATGGTGCGCGCGCCGATGCCGCGCGGCGGAAAATTGGCTACGCGCAGGAACGAGCTGTCGTCGTCGGGCGTGGCGAGCAGGCGCAGGTAGGCGAGCGCGTGCTTGATCTCGGCGCGCTCGAAGAAACGCAGGCCGCCGTAGACGCGGTACGGAATGCCCTGCGAGAACAGCGCATGCTCGACCACGCGCGATTGCGCGTTGGAGCGGTAGAGCACCGCCACCTGCGAGAGGCGCGTGCCCTCCCGGGCGAGCGACTGCACCTCGCCCACGATCCAGCGCGCCTCGTCGTTGTCCGATTCGCCTTCGAACACGCGCACCGGCTCGCCCTTGCCGGCCGAGGTCCACAGGTTCTTGCCGAGTCGATTTCGGTTGTTCGCGATCAGCGCGTTGGCGGCGTCGAGGATGTTGCCGTGCGAGCGGTAGTTCTGCTCCAGGCGCACCACGTGCTTCACCTTGAACTCGCGCTCGAAGTCGGCCATGTTGCCGACGTTGGCGCCGCGGAAGGTGTAGATGCTCTGGTCGTCGTCGCCGACCGCGAACAGGAACGAATGCCGGCCGATCAGCTTGAGCCAGCGGTACTGCAGCCGGTTGGTGTCCTGGAACTCGTCGATCAGGATGTGGCGGAAGCGCCGGCCATAGTGCTCGCGCAGGATTTCGTTTCTCGACAACAGCTCATACGAGCGCAGTAATAATTCAGAAAAATCCACCACGCCTTCGCGCTGGCATTGCTCGTCGTAGGCGGTGTAGAGCTCGGCCTTGCGGCGGCTGTCGTCGTCGGCCGGCGGCACGTCGCGCCCGCGCACGCCTTCTTCCTTGTTGCCGTTGATGAAGTACTGCACTTCGCGCGGCGGGAAGCGCTCCTCGTCGACGTTCATGCCCTTCAGCAGGCGCTTGATCGCCGCCAGCTGGTCCTGCGAGTCGAGAATCTGGAAGGCCGCCGGCAGGCCGGCCTCGCGCGCGTGCGCACGCAGCATGCGGTTGCACAGGCCGTGGAAGGTGCCGATCCACATGCCGCGCGGGTTGACGGTCATCATCGCGCCGACGCGCGTGAGCATCTCGCGCGCGGCCTTGTTGGTGAAGGTGACCGCCAGGATGCCGGCCGGGGTCACGCGGCCGCCCTTGATCAGCCAGGCGATGCGCGTGGTCAGCACGCGCGTCTTGCCGCTGCCCGCGCCGGCGAGGATCAGCGCGTGCTCGTCCGGCAGAGTGACTGCGGCTAGCTGTTCCGGATTGAGGTGTTCGAGGTGGAGCGACAATGCCAGCGCATTTTACTGCGGCTCGAGCTTGAGTTCCTTTGCAATTGCGCTCCAGCGCTCGAGGTCGGCGCGAATCAGCGCCTCGAATTCCTTCGGCGTGCTGCCCACCGCCAGCAGCGCCGACTGCGCGAGCCGCTCTCTTACGTCCGGCAGCGCGAGCGCCTTTACGCCCTCGGCGTGCACTCTTGAAATAATTTCAGCCGGCGTGCCCTTCGGCGCCAGGATGCCGAGCCACTGCGTGGTGTCGAAGCCGCCGAAACCGGACTCGTGCAGCGTCGGGATCTCCGGCATCGGCGCGAAACGTTCCTTGGAGGTGAAGGCAATGATGCGGATGCGGCC
>DATFDV010000252.1:0-11440 GCA_035251855.1 Burkholderiales bacterium
GTAGAACGAGGTGAACCAGCCCAGCTGCTTGCGCTTGTACATGATCTGCCAGAAGTTGCCGATCACCGCCGCGAAGCGCCCGCGCAGGCCGCCGAGCTCCTCGGGCTCGCCGCGATAGAGCGCCACGCCTTCGCTGTTCTCGCGCAGCCGCACCAGGGAGAAGCGGAAGTCCGCCTCGACGCGCTGCTGGTTGAAATCCAAGCCGATCAGCCGCCGGCCGATGAAGTGGGTGAGGAAGGTGCCGCCGATGGCATAGACCAGCGCGATCCACACCAGGTACCCGGGGATGGTCACGCCGAAGAGCTCGAGCGGCCCGGACAGCGTCCACAGGATGACCACGAACGACACCAGGGTGACCACCGCGGACAAAAGCCCGAGCGCGAGCTCGCTCGTGTACTCGACGAAAAGGCGCAGGTCCTCGGCGATGCGCTGGTCCGGGTTATCGGTGCCGCGATCGAGGAGCTGCATGCGGTAGTGCGCCTGGTCCTTCATCCAGTTTGCGAGGAAATGATCGGTGAGCCAGGTGCGCCACTCGATCTGCAGCATCTGCAGGAAATACAGCCGGTACACCGCGGTGATGATCCAGATCAGCGCGAGCAGGCCGAACATGCCGAGCTGGCGGAAGAACTCCGCCTGGTCGCGGTTCTCGAAGGTGTTGTAGAAGTCGCGATTCCAGTAATTGAACTGCACCTCGAGCCAGACCATCATCAGCGCGAGGCCCACCACCGTAGTGAGAAGCGTGAGGCCCTTGACGCGTTCCGACGACACCCAATAGGGCTTGGTGAGGCGCCAGAAAGCCTTTAGAAATCCTGTGCTTTGCATGAGTCACCTGAGGGGGGATGCAAATCAGTTTACAGAACTGTCACCGCGGGTTAACAATCGGGGCAATGTCTTCCGGCCGCGTTTTTCGCTTCGGGCCCACCGCAGAACGCCGGCCGAATCACCTGTTCGTCTTCCTGCACGGCTGCGGCGCCACCGCCCAGTCCATGATCCCGATCGCGTTCAAATTCCAGGCGCGCTTTCCGAGCGCGGCGCTGGTGGTGCCGAGCGGCTTCAATCCCGACGCGCGTGGCGGCGCGGCGCAAGATTGGTACCCGACGCGCGGCCTGAACTGCGACAACCACCATGCGCGCGTGGCCGCGGTGCTGCCCGACGTCGAGGACCTGGTGCGCCGCGAGCAGACCAACTTCCACGTGCCGGCAAGCCGCACGGTGCTGGTCGGCTTCTCGCAGGGCGGCACGGTGGCGCTCGAAGCGGTGAAGGCGCCCGGCATCGCCGGCGCGGTGGTCGCCTTTTCTTCGCGCTACGCGAAAACGCCGGTGCGCAACAGCCGCATCAGCTCGCGCATCCACCTCGTGCACGGCGAGTTCGACTCCGTCGTCTCGCGCGTCTACGCCGAGCGCGCCGCCCGCGTGCTGGCCGGCCTGCACGTGCCGGTGACCCTCGACATCGTCGAGGATCTCGGCCACGCCCTGTCGCATCGCGCCATCAGCCTGGGCTCGTTGCGCCTACTGCAGGGCATCTACGAGGGCCGTCGCGCCACACTGCATTGAAGGAAAGCATCGTCCTTTTCGCGCACGGTTCGCGCGAGCCCGAATGGGCGCAGCCATTCGAACGCATCGCCTCCAAGCTGCGCAACGAATTTCGAGTCGAGGTCGCTTACCTGGAGCAAATGCGGCCTACGCTTGAGGAAGCCATCGCGTCGCTCGCCGCCAAGGGTGTGCAGCGAGTCCGCATCGTTCCGCTGTTCCTCGGCGCGGGCGGACACGTGCGCGAGGATTTGCCGAAGCTCGCCCAGGCAGCGCGCGAGCGCCACGCCGGGGTCGAGATTGTTCTCGAGCCGCCAATCGGCGAGCGGCAGGAAGTCACGGACGCGATCGCCGCGGTGATTTCAAAAGGAAACTCGCATCAATCGAAGTAATGCCTGACATTCGAAAATCGCGTTAGTCCGTTCGCGCGCCGCCCGGGACAATGGCGGCATGAAAAACCTGATCCAAAGAATTTTTGCAGCGCTCGAACGCAGCGCGCAACGGCGCCGCGAGCGCGAAATCGAAGGCTATCTTTCCCAGGCGACCGATGCCGCCGACCTCGAGAACCGGCTGCGGCGGATCGAGCGCGTGGCGCTACGTCGCGAGCTCCTCCAGGTCGCGGAATAGGTCCAGCGCTTCGGGGTTCGCCAGCGCGTCGGTGTGCGCCACCGGCATGCCGTGCACCGCGGCCTTGACCGCCAGCTCGACCACCTTGCCGTTCTTGGTGCGCGGAATGTCGGCGACCTGCACGATGCGCGCCGGCACATGGCGCGGGCTGGCATGGCGCCGGATCTCGTGGCGGATGCGGTCCTCGAGCGCGTCATCCAGGCTGTAGCCCGCGCGCAGCTTCACGAACAGCACGATGCGAGTGTCGGTGGGATTGTCGGGCGGCCAGTGCTGGCCGATGGCCACCGACTCCTCGACCTCGTCGATGCGCTCCACCACGCCGTAGATCTCCGCGGTGCCGATGCGCACGCCGCCCGGATTGAGCGTGGCGTCCGAGCGCCCGTACACCAGCATCGTGCCGCGCTCGGTAAGCTCGCACCAGTCGCCATGGCACCACACGTTCGGGTACTTGGCGAAGTAGGCGGCGTGGTAGCGCTCGTCGCCGCGGTCGTTCCAGAAGCCCAGCGGCATCGATGGAAAGGGCCTGGTGCAGACCAACTCGCCTTTTTCCCCCACCACGGAATTTCCTTCATCGTCGAACACCTCGACCGCCATTCCCAGTGACCGGCATTGCAGCTCGCCGCGATACACCGGCAGCACCGGGCTCGCGTCGACGAACGCGCCCATGATGTCGGTGCCGCCGGAGATGGACGACAGGCACACCTCCTGTTTGATGTTCTTGTATACGTGGTCAAAGCTCTCCGGCGCGAGCGGCGATCCGGTGGAAATGATCATGCGTAGCGAGGCGAGATCGTGGGTGTCCTTCGGACGCAGCGCCCGCTTCGCCAGCGCATCCAGGAACCTGGCCGAGGTGCCGAAGTGGGTGAATTTCTCCTTCTCGGCGAAATCGAAAAGGATGCGGCCGTTGCGCGCGAACGGCGAGCCGTCGTAGATCATCAGCGCCGCCTCGCTGCACAGCCCGGCGAAGAGCACGTTCCACACCACCCAGTTGGTGGTGCAGAAATAGAAAAAGCGGTCGCCCGGGCGCGCGTCGAAGTGGAACTTGAAGGTCTTCAGCGACTGCAGCAGCGTGCCGCCGGCGCCGTGCACGATGCACTTGGGCTTGCCGGTGGTGCCGGAAGTAAACAGCACGAACACCGGGTGATTGAAAGGCAGCTGCGCGTACGGGATGTCGGCCGGCTGGTGGCGGCGCAGCCATTCATCGAGCCGCACCGCCTTCGGGATGTCGGAGACGTCGACGTTCGGGTCGAGATAAGGAACCACCACCACCTTGCGCACGGTCGGCAGGCGCTCGGCGATCTCGCGCACGCGCTCGAGCGAGTCGTGCGTCTGCCCGTTGTAGCGGTAGCCGTCGGCGCAGAACAGCACCTTGGGCTCGATCTGGCCGAAGCGGTCGATGACCCCGTCGACGCCGAAATCCGGCGAGCACGACGACCAGACGATGCCTTGCGATAGCGCGGCGAGCGCGAGCATGCTGGTCTCTGGAAGGTTCGGGATGAAGGCGGCGGCGCGGTCGCCGGCGCGCAGGCCGATGCCGAGCAGCGCCTGCACCGTGCGCGACACGTCGCTCGTCAGCTCGGAGTAGCTGACGCGGCGCTGCAAACCGGTTTCGTCCCAGAACACCAGCGCGTCGCCGCGGTCGCCGCGGCGCAGCAGGTTCTCGGCGATGTTGAGGCGCGCTTCGGGATACCAGCGCGCGCCGGGCATCTTGTCGCCGTCGACCAGGACGGTCGAGCCCTTGCGCGAGGCGATCACGCCGCAGAAATCCCACACCTCGTTCCAGAACACCTCGGGGTTTTCCACCGTCCAGCGATGGAAATCCGGGTAGGTATTGAGCTCGAGCCGGTGCTTGCGCACCATCTGGCGCGCAAATTGCGTCACCTGCGCCTCCTCGATGGCGCGCTCCGACGGTGACCAGAGAATCTCGGGTTGGCTCATGGTTGTCTTATTCTTCGATTATCGCATCCGGCCAAACCTCCTCCTGAAGCGCGGCATCCTGTGACCAGAGATCTGCGTAGGTGGCATCGCATCGCCGAAGCGCAGGCCGTGGAGCGGCTGCGCGCGCTACAGCCCAACCAAGCGACTTCTCAAAGAATCGGACAGCGCGCCCTGCGGCTCGCGCAGCGCGTGCGTGCCACGCCGCCGTCGGCGCTGTCGGCCGAGTCGTTCCTGCGCAGCTACGGGCTCACCACGCCCGAGGGCGTGGCGCTGATGTGCGTGGCCGAAGCGCTGCTGCGCATCCCGGATGCCGACACGGCCGACGCCCTGATCCGCGACAAGCTCGCCGGCGGCAACTGGAGCGCGGCGAGCGCCGCCGACTGGGCCCTGATGCTGACGGGCACGCTGGCGAAGTGGCATGACGCGCAGGAACAGCCGGCCGCCCTCCTGAAACGCCTGATCGCGCGCCTGGGCGAGCCGGTGGTGCGCGGCGCGGTCAAGCAGGCGATGCGCATCCTCGCCGGACAGTTCGTGCTCGCCGAGACCATCGAGGACGCGGTGAAGCGCGGTAACGAGCGCCGTCCTTACCGGTTTTCCTTCGACATGTTGGGTGAAGCCGCGCGCACGGCGCAGGATGCGGCGAGTTATCTGGTCTCGTACACCCGCGCCATCAATGCGGTGAGGCCACCGGACGCCCTCTCCATCAAGCTGTCCGCACTGCATCCTCGATTCGAGGAAGCCAAGCGCGCGCGCGTCTTCGCGGAATTGCTTCCCCGCGTCCGGGAACTCGCGCGGATCGCTGCGGCGCGAGGCGTGGGCGTCACGCTCGACGCCGAGGAATCCGAGCGCCTCGAGCTGACCCTGGATCTGTTCGAAGCGCTCAGCACGGAGTTTCGCGTCGGCCTGGCGGTGCAGGCGTACCAGAAGCGCGCGCTGGCGGTGTGCGAATGGCTGGCGTCGTTGGGCCGGCCGATCAGCGTGCGCCTGGTGAAAGGCGCGTACTGGGACGGCGAAGTAAAGCGCGCCCAGCAGCTCGGCATGCCGGATTACCCGGTGTTCACGCGCAAGGCAGCGACCGACGTCTCTTACGTCGCCTGCGCCCGCGTGCTGCTGGCGGCGCCGAGCATCTATCCCGCCTTCGCCACGCACAACTGCCGCACGGTTGCCACCATCCTCGAGCTGGCGAACGAGGACGAGTTCGAATTCCAGAAGCTCTTCGGCATGGGCGATGCGCTGTACGACGCGGTGCTCGCCGAGCATCCGAACGCCGCCTGCCGCATCTACGCGCCGGTCGGCGGCTTCACCGACCTGCTGCCCTACCTCGTGCGGCGGCTGCTCGAGAACGGCGCCAACACTTCGTTCGTCCACCAGATCGCCGATCCGCAAGTTCCGGTGGAAGCGCTGGTCGCCGATCCGCTGGCGGCGCTGCCCGAGCCCTACCAGCCCGATGCGCGCATTCCGCTGCCGCGCGAGCTTTATCCGGACCGAGCCAACTCGCTGGGGCTGGACCTGTCCGACCGCGAGGTCCTCGAACATCTGAACAAAGAAACCTCGGCCAGCCCGCCGCTCACCCCGGTCGAGGACACCACGCCGCAGGAGCTCGACTTCAGCATCGCGCGCGCCGCCGACGCCTTCGAATCCTGGTCGCAGGCGTCCGCAGAACAGCGCGCGGAACTGATCGAGCGCGCCGCCGACCGGCTGGAGGCGCACATGGTCGAGCTGGTGTCGCTGGTCGTGCGCGAGGGTGGCCGCACCTACGGCGATGCAGTCGCCGAGGTGCGCGAGGCGGCCGATTTCTGCCGTTATTACGCCTTACAGGCAAAGACCCATTTCTCAGATCCAGTTCTTCTGCCTGGCCCCGCCGGCGAGCGCAACGAGCTGCGCCTGCACGGCCGCGGCGTGTTCGCGTGCATCAGCCCGTGGAACTTCCCGCTCGCCATCTTTACCGGCCAGGTCGCCGCCGCGCTCGCCGCCGGCAACACCGTGATCGCCAAGCCCGCCGAGCAAACGCCGCGCACCGGCTGGCGCGCGCTCGAGATCCTCTACGAGGCCGGCATCCCGCCCGACGCGGCGTGCTGCGCGGTCGGGCCGGGCGAGAGCATCGGCGCCGCGCTGGTGGCCGACCCGCGCATCGCCGGGGTGGCCTTCACCGGCTCGGTGGAAACCGCGAAGCGCATCAACCAGGCGCTCGCCAGGCGCGAGGGGCCGATCGTGCCGCTCATCGCCGAGACCGGCGGCGTCAACGCGATGATCGTCGATGCCTCCGCGCTGCCCGAGCAGGTGGTGGACGACGTGCTGATCTCGGCGTTCCAGAGCGCCGGCCAGCGCTGCTCGGCGCAGCGCATCCTGTTCGTCGACGAAGGCTGCGCGCCGCGCGTGATGCAGCTGCTCGCCGGCGCGCTCGCCGAGCTCAAGGTCGGCGATCCGAGCGAGCCAGACACCGACATTGGGCCGGTCATCGATGCTGCCGCGCGCGATGCGCTGGTGCGGCACATTGAAAGACTTCGGAAGAATTCGATGTTGATTGGAGAGGCGAAGACCCCCGCCAACGGCAACTACGTCGCGCCGATCGCATTCCAGCTGCCGCTCGAAGCACTGCCGCGCACCGAGGTGTTCGGCCCGGTACTGCACGTCTGCACCTACCGACGCCAGGAGCTCGACCGCCCGCTCGCCTGGCTGCGCGACACGCGCTTCGGTCTGACGCTCGGCATCCACTCGCGCATCCAGACCTTCGTCGACGAGGTGGTCGCCGCGGCTCGGGTGGGCAATATCTATGTCAACCGCAGCATGATCGGCGCGGTGGTCGGCGTGCAGCCCTTTGGCGGCGAGGGATTGTCCGGAACGGGCCCCAAGGCGGGCGGGCCGCACTACCTGCTGAGGTTTGCCACCGAGAGGACGCTGACCGTGAACACTGCCGCGGTGGGCGGCGTCACCGAGCTGCTGGCTAATCGCGCTGAATGACGAGCTCGAGGTTGGGGTCGAAGAAGCCCTCGTGGATGCCCGGGCACATCGACATCAGCGCCGCCTTGTAGCGCCGGCTCGCCGCCGAGCCGAGATAGCGCCGCAGCGCGCCACGGTACGACGCGAGGCTGCTCACCACCTTCAGCTTGGTCGCCGGCTTGATCGCCAGGTCGAACTCGTGGAAGCTCACGCCGCGTCCGCGCCGCAGGAAGTGCTGCATGGAGTCTTCGCTCTCTTCGGTGTACAGCTCGCGGAAATTGTCGCGCGCGCTGAAGCGCGCGTAGCGGAAGGCGAGGTCGTTCGGCAGCCAGTGGTAGAACGGCAGCCGCGAAGTGTGCTGGTCGAAGTACCAAAGGCGGTTCGGGGTATCCATGATCGCCAAAAAACCGCCGGCCGGCAGGAGGTGCCATGCGCCCTCCAGCGCCGCCAGGCGCTCCGCGCTGGTCATATGCTCGAGCGAAGCCGAGAACACCACCAGGTCGAACGTGTTCGCGCCGAACTTGGCGATCGAGGCCGCGCTGAGGTGCTCGAGCTTCACGTCCAGGCCATAGAGCCGGCAGCGGTCCTGCGCCACGCGCAGCGACGGCTCGTCCACGTCGATGCCGGTGACGATGGCGCCCTGCTCCGCCAGCGCCGCCACCGATGCCGCCGTGCCGCAGCCGATCTCGAGCACCCGACGGCCCCGCAACGGGCACGCGCTATCAAGCCAGGGAATGAAATCCGTCCGGTAGAGCTCCAGCCCATTGTGCAGATGCGCGGCGAGCTCGCGCTCGTGCTCCTGCGCCGACACGCGGCCGCCGTCGCGCCAGCCGGTGAAGAAATGGGTTTCGAGAGAACTTCGCAGCGCCGCGAGCTTCTGCGCGTCGGCCTTGATGTGGTTGCGCGCCAGGTGGCGCGGCATCGGCGAGAGCAGGCGGTGCGCCGCGCGCTTAAGCGATGCGGGAATGCGGGCCATGCCGTGAGCATGCCGCCGCCGCTTTGCGACGTGTGTGTTCGGCGACAGTCCGGCCGGACTATGCCGGCTCGTCAGCCGAGCTGAAAGCGCTCGAAGCGGTGCAGCGCTTCCTCGATGTGCCGCTTGCGCTCCCGCCGCGCCGCCTTGGTTAGCCAGGTCCATTTCTGCAGCAGCAGCTTGCGGCGCACGCGATCGGTCTTGAGGTCGAGCACCGCGACGATTTCGTCGCCGACCAGTACCGGCTGGGAGAAGTAGCCGAACACGCGTTTCTCCTTGGGCAAATAAGCCTCGAAGCGGTGCTCGTAACCGAAGAACTGCTGCAGCCGGCGGCGCTGGATCACCAGCGGGTCGAAGGGCGAGAGGAGGTGCACGGCATCGCAGGCCTCCAGGGGAATGTCGAGCAGGTCGGGTTGCACCCAATGCGGGACCCCTTCGATCTCCACTGGGATCAGTTCGCCGCGGCGCACCCGCGCCTCGATAAGGCGACGCATGCCCAGCTTGCGCGCAGGAACCATCGGGCCGACGGACTTGAGACTGATGACACCCTGCGACCGGAGCGCGCGGTCGAGCAGGTACTCCACGGTTTCGCGCTCGGACGCCGGCTTCGGCAGCCGCTCCCACCCGAAGTGGCGCGTCAACAGGTCGTAGGTCTTCAGCATGCCGCTGCGCGCGCTCACCGTGAGCACGCCGCGGTAGAAAAGGAGCTGCAGCGCGCGCTTCGACGGCTTGCGGCTAGACCATTCGTGGTCCTTCTCCACCAGCACGTCGTCGTCGATGTCGCGGATGGTGAGCGGGCCGTGGCGGCGGATGCGGCCGAGGACCTTCCGCAGGTCGCCGGCCTTCACCGTACCAAACCATGCGCTCCACAATCCCCACTGCCGCCTCATCGCGCGCACGTAGAAGCGCAGGTCGCGCGTCGGCACGTAGGACAGCGCGTGCGTCCAGTACTCGAACACCGTCTTGTCGATGCTCTGCGCGCGATGCAGGTCCGCGCGCTGATAGGCCGGGATGCGGG
Source organism: Burkholderiales bacterium (assembly GCA_035251855.1). Classification (GTDB taxonomy): domain Bacteria; phylum Pseudomonadota; class Gammaproteobacteria; order Burkholderiales; family SG8-39; genus SCGC-AG-212-J23. Next base: position 9,026 of record DATFDV010000252.1, read on the forward strand.
TGTAGAGGATCTGGTGGTGGCAGCGCTCGACGACGTGGATGGTGTCGATCTGCACGTAGCCCAGGTGCTCCACCGCGCGCCGCGTCGCTTCGGCGCCGTCGCCGAACGGCGCCTCCCGGTCCAGACGCTGGGCGCGCAGCCAGATTCGTCTGGCTTGCGCGGTTCTCAAGGTTCGCTGATGGGCTTGTGGACCGTGGAGTAATGCGGCTTGGTCAGCACTTCGGGCCGCAGGATCTCGTCGAGCTGCTCGCGGGTCATGAGCTTCTTCTGCAGCACCAGGTCATAGACGCGCGCGCCGGTGGCGAGGGCCTCGCGCGCGATGTCGCTCGAGCGCGCATAGCCCAGGAACGGGTTGAGCGCGGTGACCAGCGCGGTGGATTCGTCGAGCAGCCGGCGCGCCCGCTCGGTGTTGGCGACGATGCCGTTGACGCAGCGCTCGGCGAGCGTGCGGCAGCCGGCGCCGAGGTGCTGCAGGCTCTTGAACAGGCTGTGGGCGATGATCGGCTCGAAGGCGTTCAGCTGCAGCTGCCCGGCTTCGGCCGCCAGCGTCACCGTAATGTCGTTGCCGATCACCTCGAAGGCGATCTGGTTCACCACTTCCGGGATCACCGGGTTCACCTTGCCCGGCATGATCGAGGAGCCGGCCTGCACCGCGGGCAGCGTGATCTCGCCGATGCCGGCGCGCGGCCCGGAGGAGAGCAGCCGCAGGTCGTTGCAGATCTTGGAGAGCTTGACCGCGATGCGCTTGAGCACCCCGGAGAGCTGCACGAAGGAGCCGGCGTCCTGCGTGGCCTCGATCAGGTTGGGCGAGACGATGAACGTGACGTTGCTGAGCTCGGTCAGGCGCGTGGTCACCAGGCGCGCGTAGTCCGGGTGCGCGTTGATGCCGGTGCCGATCGCGGTGGCGCCGAGGTTGATCTCGCGGATCAGGCTCGCCGCCTCGGCGAGGCGCTGCTCGTCCTCGCCCAGCATCACGGCGTAGGTGGAAAATTCCTGGCCCAGGGTCATCGGCACCGCGTCCTGCAGCTGGGTGCGGCCGACCTTGAGCACGCCGGCGAACTCGCGGGCTTTGGCGTCGAAGGCCTTGCGCAGCAGCGCCATGTCCGCCAGCAGCCGGTTGATGCCGAACTGCAGCGCGAGCTTGACCGCGGTCGGGTAGACGTCGTTGGTGCTTTGCGAGAGGTTGACGTGGTCGAGCGGGTGCAGGTGCTGGTACTCGCCTTTCTGGTGGCCGAGCAGCTCGAGGGCACGGTTGCAGATCACCTCGTTGGCGTTCATGTTGCTCGAGGTGCCGGCGCCGCCCTGGATCACGTCGACGACGAACTCGTCGAACAGCTTGCCTTCGCGCACCTCTTCACACGCGAGGCGGATGGCGTGTGCGCGGCGCTCGTCGAGCAGACCGAGCTCGGAATTGGCGATGGCGGCGGCCTGCTTGACGCAGGCGAGCGCCATCACGAGCTCGGGGTAGATCGAGATCGGCGTGCGGGTGATCGAAAAGTTCTCGAGCGCGCGCAGCGTGTGCACGCCGTAGTACGCGTCGGCCGGCACCGCGCGGTCGCCGAGCAGGTCGTGTTCCATCCGAACCGGCGCCGTCATGGCAGCATTCTGGCACTATCATGCGTTCTTTGAGGGTCTGATGGACGATCTGGATTTCAGCAAGCCGGCGGGTACGCCCCGGCCCGCCGCGCCCGCCCCGATCTACATCCCGGCGATCGCGCGCGCGTTCTTCGAATCGGCGGGCAAGGAAGAAACGGTCGCGCCGAACACGGTGTTCTTCGCCGAGAACGAGAAGGCGAGCCGCATCCTGCTCAAGCGCGACAAGATGTACCTGCTGCTCGAGGGACAGGTCGGGCTCGCCGCCAGGGGCAAGCCGCTCGGCATGGTCAAGGTCGGCGAGATCTTCGGCGAGATGGCGGCGATCAGCGATTCGCCGCGCAGCGCCACCGCGGTGGCGAAGAGCGCGTGCCGCGTCATCGCGCTCGACGACCGGCAGTTCACCGCCGCACTGCAGAAGAAGCCGGAGTTCGCGCTGATGATGCTGGGCGTGATGATCCAGCGCCTGCGCGGCATGATCGCGCAGCTCTCCGGCGTGCCCACCGCCACCGGCGGCGGCAAGCAGTCCAGTGTGTTCGACAAGAAGACCCTGGCCGCCCTGCAAGCCGGGCTCGGCCACCAGGCGACGGTGCGCTATGACCGCAACAAGATCATCATGGTCGCCGGCCAGACCGGCGCCTTCATGTACATCGTGCTCGAGGGCCGCGTCGCGATCTCGATCCGCGGCGCGGTGGTCGAGCGCGTCGGGCCGGGCGGCGCCTTCGGCGAGATGGCGCTGGTCGACCAGTCGCCGCGCTCGGCCAACGCCGCCGCCGAGACCGACTGCAGCCTGCTCGCCATCAACCGCAACGTGTTCCTCAA
>DATFDV010000253.1:0-9796 GCA_035251855.1 Burkholderiales bacterium
TCTTCAGCGTCACCTGGTCGATCGACATCACCGGGATCTCGGCCTGGGCGCGCTTGAGGAAGTCGCGGATCTGGGCGTAGCTGCCGGCCACCGGCAGCACGATCTCGTAGCGCACGATGCGGCCCTCGGCCGGCTTGGTGCTGTAGCTCGCCGCGCGCGTCTGGATGCCCGTGGCCATGCCGATGCCGTGCAGCTTGGCGAGCCAGTCGGTGGTGTCCTCGTCCTTGCGTAGGTATTCGTACACCGCAGCGACCTTTTCGCCCGACGGGGCGGCGGCATTGCCCTTTCGCGAAGTGCTTTCCGTCAGGAGCGCATTGCGCTGCTCCAGCGGCTTGACCATGAAGTTGGAGAAAAAGAGGGCTGCGGCGAGCAGCCCGATCGCCGCCACGCCGGCCATGCCGATGCGCTCGATGATCTGCTTCATTTCGCGCCCCACGCGGCCGAGACGGCGAAGCTCACCGCGCCGTTGCCTTCGTTCTTCTGCTCATGACGCACCAGCTGGACGCGCTCCAGGCCCTCGGTGCGCGACAGGTTGAGCACGTAGCTGAGCGCGGCGAGGTAGTCCTTGCCGTCGCCCGAGATGGTGACGGTGCCGTTGCGCGGGTCGGGCTCGATGGCGGCCAGCGCCACCTTGTCGCTCGCCGCGGACTCGAGCGCGGTGAACAGCTCGTCCCACGGCAGCGACAGGCGCTGCACCGTCTCGCGCACCGCGGCGACTTCCTGCGGCGTGGTCTTGGGCGCGCTCGGGCCGGTGGTGCGCTTGGTGAGGCGCGCCTGGTTTTCCAGCAGCGTGTTCTTCGCCGAGTGGTAGGACAGCCCGGCGTCGAGCGCCACGCCTACGGCGAGCGCCAGCAGCACGCGGCCGAGCCACGGCGAGCCGCGGCGGGTCGCGCTGAAATCGAGCGCTAGCTTCTCCATTATTCCCAGGCCAGTGCCAGGTCGCGGTAGCTCAGCTTCTGCGCGCGCCAGGCGTCGTGCATCTCGGGGTCGAACTCGCCCTGCGCGCAGACGATGACTCGCGTGCACGGCTCATCCAGCCCGAGGAAGGCGCTTTCGCGCTCCAGGATCTCGGGCAGCACCACGCGCCAGCGCTCGTCGCTGCGCCGGCTGCGGATCGCCACCCACGCGCCGCGCTGCAAGAGCGCGAGCGTCAGGCGGCCGGGCTCCTCGACCACGATCCAGCACGAGCCGTTGCCGACCGTCTTGCGGATGCGGTTGAAGGCGGCCACCAGGAACGGCTGCACCGAGACCAGCTTCACGCCGGTGGTCACGAACGTGATGGCCAGCTGCTCGATCAGTTCACGATCCACCGCACAAGCCAGCCGCGCGCCGAACGGGGCGGTCTGGGTCACCTTCACTTCCCAGTCGGCCGCCACCGCGCCGTGCAGGGCGCCGAAGCGATGGCGCGCGAGCGCGAGCCACTGCTCGCTGGTCCGCACCGCGTCGTTGTGCTGCAGCAGCGCATAGCGCGCGAACTGGTCGGCGAGCACCAGGCTCGCTTCGCTGCCGCGGTGCGCCTTGAGGATTTCCGGCAGCGCGCTCAGCGCGCCGCGCCAGTCGTCGGCGGCCTGCAGCTCGACCGCCTTGCCGCCGGAGACGATGATGCGCTTGGCGCCGAGGCCGATGCGCAGGGGTTTCTTCTTAAGCCACGAAAGTGACACGATTGATCTCCTCGAGAGTGGTTTCACCGGCCTCGACCAGCGCCAGCGCCGCGTCGCGCAACGGGACGGTTCCCGCGGCACGCGCTGCGTCCTTCAGCTTTCTCGCCGGCGCGCGCGCCGTGATCAGCTCCCTTAATTCGTCGTTCAGGACCAGCAGCTCGCCGATCGCTCTCCTGCCTTTGAAGCCGGTACCTCGGCAGTCGGGACATCCCTTCCCGTGACATGCTTTGCAAAGAACTCGCACCAGACGCTGTGCCAGCACGCCGTTCAGCGCCGATACCAGGTTGTAGGCGTCCACGCCCATGTGCTGGAAGCGGCCGAGCACGTCGATCGCGTTGTTCGCGTGCACCGTGGTGTAGACCAGGTGGCCGGTGAGCGCCGACTGCACCGCGATCTCGGCGGTCTCCGGGTCGCGGATCTCGCCGACCATGATGCGGTCCGGGTCGTGGCGCAGGATCGAGCGCAGGCCGCGCGCGAACGACAGGCCTTTCTGCTCGTTCACCGGAATCTGCAGCACGCCCGGCAGCTGGTACTCGACCGGATCCTCGATGGTGATGATCTTGTCGAGGCCCTTGTTCGCTTCCGAGATCACGGCGTACAGCGTGGTGGTCTTGCCGCTGCCCGTGGGCCCGGTGACCAGCACCATGCCGTAGGGTTCGGTGGACAGCTGCCGGAGGTTTCGTTTCATGGACGATTCGAAACCGAGGGCGTCCAGCGTCAAACCCTGCAGCTGATCGGTGAGCGCGCGCCGGTCCAGGATCCGCAGCACCGCGTCCTCGCCGAACACGCTGGGCATCACCGAGACCCGGAAATCGATATCCCTGCCGTCGCGGCGGGCCTTGAAGCGGCCGTCCTGCGGCACGCGGCGCTCGGCGATGTCGAGCTCCGACATCACCTTGATGCGCGAGATCACCTGCTCGGCGAGCTCGGTGCCCGGCATGCTCTCGGCGGCGGTGAGCACGCCGTCGACGCGGTATTTGATGGTCAGGCCGCTGGCGGTGGACTCGAGGTGCACGTCGCTCGCGCCGGCTTTCAGCGCGTCGTAGAGGGTGGAGCTGACCAGCTTCACCACCGTGCTGTCGGCCTCGGCCGCGGCTTCGAACGAAATTTCCTGCGCGCCGCCGGTGTAGGTGTTATCCGCAGCATTCCTCGCAACGCCGTCCATGGCGCGCAAGCCGGTTTCCTGCTGCGCGAGGTAGGCGGTCACGTCCTGGCGGCTTCCCAGGCGGTAGCGGAACGGCGCGGCGAGGCGCTCCTCGATCCAGTCCTGCGTGTCGAGGTCGAAGGGGTCGCCGAGCACCACCGACACCGCGCCTTCCGCGTCGCGCAGCGCGATGCAGGCGCGCCGCGCGGCCTCGGCGTACGGGATGAGATCGAAAGCCGCGTTCTGGTCCTGAAGTTCCTGCAGGGAAATCGCCGGCATGCGCAATTTCGCCGACAGGTCTGCGATGTTTTCCATCACCATTAGCGGATGCTCCCGGCGAGCTCGAAGATCGGCATGTACATGAGGACCACTACGCCGCCGATCGCCAGGCCGAGCACCGCCATCAGCACCGGCTCGAAGGCCTTGGTGAACCACTCGATCGTGCGCGACACTTCATCGTCGTGGAAGCGTGCGATCTGCGACAGCATGTGGCCCATGTCGCCGCTGCGCTCGCCCACCACCATCATGCGCGCGGCAACCGGCGTGGCGAGGCCCGCGGCGCCCAGCGCCGCGGACATCGCCTGACCCTGCTCGATGAGGGTTCTTGCTTTTGAAAGCGAAGGACGAAGATGCGCCGCCAGCAGGCCCTGCACCATGTCCAGGGCGCGCACCGCCGGAATCCCGGCGCGCAGCAGCATCGCCGAGGTGCGGTACAGGCGTGCGAGCTGGTAGACCTTCATGCGGCTGCCCAGCGCCGGCACGCGCCACACCAGCATCTGCAGCCAGGCACGCACGTCGGGGCGCGAAAGCGCCCACGCCGCGCCGACGATCAGCCCGGCGAACGCCAGGCCGAGCACCACGAAGTTGTTGCCGACGAAGTTGCCGAAGCCCATCAGCAGCTTCGAGAAGAACGGCAGGGTGCCGGCGGTGTCCTCGTAGACCCGGGCGAAGCGCGGCACCACGTAGAACATGAGGAACGCGAGCACCAGGCTGCCGACGCCCATCAGGATCGCCGGATAGATGCTCGCCGAGACGATCTTCTTCTTCACGCGATCGATCTCTTCCTGGTAGTCGATGTAGCGGCCCAGCGCCTCGCGCACGTTGCCGCTGCGCTCGGCCGCCTTGATGGTGGCGACGTACAGCGGCGAGAAGTGGCCGGGCAGCCCGGCGATGGCCTGCGACAACGGCTCGCCGCGATGGATGGCGGCGAGGATCTGCGACAGCACCTCCTGGCCCTCGGCGCGCCGCTCCTTCTCGGCGAGGGTCTGCAGCGCCTCCACCAGGTTAAGACCGGCATCGAGCAGCGAGACCAGCTCCACCGAGAACAGCATCACCGGGAAGCGGATGCTGCGCCGGGGCAGGCCGAGGCGAAAGCCCTTGGCTTCCACCGAGACCACGGTCAGCCCCTTGGCGCGCGCCTGGTCGGCGGCGAGCGTATCGTTCGCCGCCTCCAGGGTGAGCGCCACCACCTGCTGGCGTGCGTCGAGCGCGAGGACGTTGAATCGCATGGCGGCTTACTTGTTGAGTGAAACTTCCGACGCGGGCTGGCCCAGGCCCACGTCCGCATCGTCGCCGCTGCCGCCGGCCTTGCCGTCGCGGCCGTAGGAGAACAGCTCGAAGTCGCCCTTGGTGCCGGCGCGGTACTGGTAGGGCCGGCCCCACGGGTCGTTCGGCACCGCCTTGCGCAGGTACGGCCCGATCGCCGCCAGGCCTTCCTCGGCGCTCGGGTAGCGGCGGTTCTCCAGGCGGTACTGGTCGAGCGCCTTCTCTAGCGCATCGATCTGCGCGCGCGCCACCTGCGTCTCGGACTTCCCGACCTGCGAGAAGTATTTCGGCGCGACGTAGCCGGCGAGCAGGCCGATGATCACGATCACCACCAGCAGCTCGAGGAGCGTGAACCCAAGGTTGCGGTTTCTCATCTGTCCTCCGTTATTGCGTGAGTACGCAAAGGGCGGTCGAGCACACTTCGCCGCTCGAGGCCGTGGTGCCGCCGGTCGAGCCGGTGGTCGACGTCGAGGCCGTGCTGGTGGTGCTCGTGTCGCTGCCGCTCGGCCCGGCCCATTGCGCGGTGCTGCCGCTCACGCCCAGGCGCATCGCCGGGGTGCCCGCCTCGTGGGCGCCGACGTCCGGACCCGCGCCGGTGAAGGCGTCGTTGAAGTTCGGCAGGCGCTGGCCCTTGTCGTAGCCCGGGCTGTTGCTCTCCAGCTGGTAGTTGCCGCCGGCCCAGTTCTGCCAGCCGTGGCCGGACTTGTAGATCGGCGTGCCGACCCAGCCGTTGGCTTCGGCCCCGGCGTAGGCGGAGATGCCGCCGTTGCGCAGGTCGTAGTTGAAGTCGTTGCCGCCGCCGCCCTGGGTGCGGATCGAATCCCAGCTCGACTTCCACACGTGCAGGATGTTGTTGCGCGACATCGTGTTGGTGGTCGGCGAGCTGGTGCCCGCGGCGATGATGCCGCCGCCGGCGCCGAGCGGGTACAGCAGGCCCGACTGGGTCGCCTGGAGCAGCGTGTTGTGGAACAGGTAGCGCCGCCCGTTGCCGAAGTCCGACTGCGTGCCGGCCTTGGCGAAGTTCAGGCGGCCGTCCTTGTCCGGGCTGACGTTGGCCAGCTTGCGGCTGCGGTTGTACACGTTGCGGAACACGTACACCGGGCCGTAGTGCACCACGGTGGTGGCGATGCCGATCGAGGTCTGGTCCATGTAGTTGCCCCAGATGCGGTTGTTCTTGTTGCCGCCTTCGGCCTCGATGGCGTCATCCCACGCGTGCGAGATGCGGTTGCCGTAGATGTCGGTATCCGCGCTCGGGAACCCCAGCTTGGAGAAGTTGGCGCCGCCCGAGAAGCCGTCGTTGAAGTAGTTGCCGCCGTCGGAGCTGTACACCTCGTTGTAGCGCAGCACGTGGTTGCCGCCGCACTCGTTGTAGGTGAGCGCCTGCGGGCCGCCGGGGTGCTGCCAGTCCCAGCTGATCGACGTGTAGCGCGGGTGGTGCAGCTTGTTGCGCTGGACGATCGTGCGCTCGAGCCACGGTCCGGCGCTGGCGCAATCGGCGCGGATCGCCGACTCGCGGTCGTTGCCGACCTGCCACTTGCCGCCGGTCTTATCGGTCAGCGCCTGCGACTTCGAGCCCCAGCCGGAAATGTCGTTGTCCTCGATCACCACGTCCTTCGCCCCCGGCAGCAGCCGGATCGCGTCGGTCTTCGCGCCTTTCAGCGTGAGGCCGCGGATGATGACGTACGGCGCCGAGATCTCGATGTTGTGGTTCTGGCCGTTGGCGACATCGATGGTGGCAGGGCCGGTATAGAGCACGTAGCCGTCCTTGGTGCCGCCGCTCGTGATCTTCAGCGTGCTCGAGCCGTTCTGCACCTGGATGGTCTGGCCGACCGGGAAGTTCTCCGACCAGGTCTTGGTGTTGACCCCGGCCTTGAACTGGCCGGCGATGCCCATCTCCACCGCGTAGTCGGTGCCCGGCGCGAGGTGCACGATGCTGCCGCGGCATTCGCCGTCGCGCGAGTCGTACCACATCGGGAAGCCTTCCTTCCACGCCGACTCGGTGCTCTTGCGGTAGCGCATGCTGCAGCCTTCCGCACCCGGGTTGGAGCCGGGCTTCCAGTACATGCCGAGCGACTCGAAGGTCGCCACGGCGCGCGCGTTGGTGGAGGGCAGCGTGGTGCCGCTGCCGGGAGTCGGATCCGGGTCCGGCGTCGGATCGGGGTTGGAGGTGCCGTTGTCAATGGTCACGCTGCGCTGGGTGGTCGAAGTCAGACCGGCGCTGTCGGTGGCCACCGCCATCATCGTCGCGGCGCCGTTGGGCAGGCCGGTGGTGTTGAGCGTGCCGGCGTACGGCGCCGCTGTTTTGCTGTCCACCAGCTTCTGCGTGGTGCCGGCGGCGAGGTACACGTCGACCTTGGCAACCGCGGTGTTGTCCTTCGCATCCGCGGTGTACGGCGTGTTCGGCACGACTTTGGAGCCGGAGGCCGGCGACATGATGCTGACCGTCGGCGGCGTGGTGTCCGCCGGCGGGGTGGTGGTGCTGCCGATGGTGAGCGCGACTTTCGCCTCGCCCTTGCTGCCGGCCTTGTCGGTCGCCACCGCCTTCAGCTCATAGCTGCCGTTCGGGAACTTGCCGCTCGAGAAGCCGCAGGTGTAGGGCGCGATGCCTTCGGTGTGGTACAGCGCGCCGTTCATGAAGAACTCGATCTTCGAGATGCCGTCGGCGTCGGTGGCGCTGACTTCGCAGGTGTTCAGCGAAGCGCCGCTGGCGAGCTTGGTGCCGCTCGCCGGCGATTTGAAGCTCACCACCGGCGCTGGATTGGTGGTGGGCGGCGGCGGCGTGGTGCTGCCGCTGCCGACGCTCAGGCTGATCTGCGTCTCGCCCTTGGCGCCGAGCTTGTCGGTGGCCACCGCCTTCAGGGTGTAGGTGCCGTCGGCGAACTTGCCGCTGGTGAAGCCGCAGGTGTAGGGCGCGATCTTCTCGGTCACGTAGAGGGTGTTGTTCATGTAGAACTCAACCTTCTCGATGCCGTTCGCGTCGGTCGCGCTGACCTCGCAGGTATTGAGCGAGGCGCCGCTGGCGATCTTGGTGCCGCTGGCGGGAGACTTGAACGACACCGCGGGCGGCGTGTTGGTCGGCGTGGTGGGCGGCGGGGTGGTGCTGCCGCTGCCGATGGTCAGGCCGATCTGGGTCTCGCTCTTGGCGCCGAGCTTGTCGGTCGCCACCGCCTTCAGCGTGTAGCTGCCGTCGGCGAACTTGCCGCTGGTGAAGCCGCAGGTGTAGGGCGCCTGCTTCTCCGTCACGTAGAGGGCGTTGTTCATGTAGAACTCGACCATCTGGATGCCGTTCGAGTCGGTGGCGCTGACTTCGCACGTGTTGAGCGAGGCGCCGCTCGCGAGCGTGGTGCCGCTGGCGGGGGACTTGAACGACACGGCCGGCGGCGTGTTGGTGGTGCCGCCGCCGGTCGAGGTGTTGTTCCGGATCGTGATCGGGCGCGTCGCGGTGGCGGTGCGGTTGCTGCTGTCGTACGCGACCGCGCGTATCGTGTAGTCGCCGTCGGCGTAGTTGCGCGAGTTCAGGTTGCATTGGAATGGCGAGCTCGACTCGGTGTTCAGCGAATAAGTCCGGCCACTCGAGGAGACCAGCGAGAAGACCACGCGGCGGATGTCGCTGCCGCTCACCTGGCAGGCGGAAGTCTGGTTGAAGGTCACGTTGGTCAGCGTGGCGCCGGACTGCGGCGCGCTGAACGAGACGGAAATGGCGTGCGCGCTGAAAGGTATGCCCGCGCAAAGCGCGAGCACGGCGAACGCGATGGGCGATTTAGTAAACTGCATGTGCTGCCTCCCTTGTCTTTGGGCTAACGGACTGCGTGCCCCGGGCTTGAGCACGAGCCGTGCCATCGGATCCACTACAAGGGGAATCAACGGCTTAACTACAAAACGTAGGTCGGACGACTACAGGTGTGTAGCGCCGCGACGACGCTGCCCGCTATGAAATCCTCAAGTCCCTGTTTCCGCACGCGATGCTCATGTCGCGGCGCGACGACTTTCGGCGCAACGACGCATTGTGGTTGCGCGCAATGCGGCGTCGGGTCCCTACCGACACGCGTGTCAACTCCTTGCTACATCAGAAAAATTTTCCTCTCAGAGCGATGGCCAAGCGGGCTGCGCGTGCCTATACTTTTTCAACGAGGGAGAAACACCACATGCGAATCCTGATTGCAGACGACCACCCGATCGTGCGCCACGGCCTCAAGCAGATGCTGGCGGCGGACCCATCGGCAACCATCGTAGGGGAAGCGACTAACGGCGACGAGGCGCTCGCGCTCGCGCGCAAGCTCGAATGGGACATGGCGATCTTCGATTTCACCATGCCCGGGCGCAGCGGCCTGGACCTGCTCGGCGACATGAAGAAGGAGTTCCCCGGCCGCCCGGTGCTGATCCTCAGCATGCACTCCGAGGACGTGCACGGCTCGCGCGTATTGCGCGGCGGCGCCGCCGGCTACATCACCAAGGACAGCGCGCCGCAGGAGCTGGCGACCGCGGTGCGCAAGGTGGCGAATGGCGGCAAGTACGTGTCGGCCTCGCTGGCCGAGATCCTCGCTTCGGAGTGCTCGAGCGATCCGCAGAAGGCGCTGCACGAGAAGCTCTCCGATCGCGAGTACCGCGTGATGTGGCTGCTCGCCACCGGCAAGCAGATCAGCGAGATCGCGAAGGAGATGGGCCTGAGCCCCTCGACGGTGAGCACCTATCGCACGCGCATCCTGCGCAAGCTCGGACTGACGAGCAACGCGGCGCTGGTGCACTACGCGGTAAGACATCAGCTGGTCGGGTGAACGACGTAGCCAATATTGCGGATCTAGAAGCCGAACCGAGCGCCGAGGCGGCGGTCGAGAAGGCGAAGATCCTGCTCGTCGACGACGAGCCGAAGAGCCTGTTCGCGCTGCAGGAGCTGCTCTCGACGCTCGGCCAGAACCTGATGGTGGCGCAGTCGGGCGAGGAGGCGCTGCGCCTCGCGCTGAAGAACGATTTCGCGGTGATCCTGCTCGACGTGCGCATGCCGGGCATCGACGGCTTCGAGACCGCGCGCCTGATCCGCGCGCGCGAGCGCTCGAAGTCCACCCCCATCATCTTTCTCACCGCGGCGGCCGACGAGATGACCTCGATGTTCCGCGGCTACGAGGTCGGCGCGGTCGACTACCTGATGAAGCCGGTGGTGCCCGAGGTGCTGAAGTCCAAGGTGGCGGTGTTCGTCGAGCTGTTCCGCAAGAGCGAGCGGCTGCGCGAGTCCGAGGACAAGCTTCGCCGTCTTGCAGCCCATTTAATTTCAGTAAGAGAAGAAGAGAGGGCGCATATCGCCCGTGAGATCCACGACGAGCTCGGCCAGGTGCTCACCGGCCTGAAGATGGAAGTCACCTGGCTCGCCAAGCGCCTGAAGGACAAGCCGCTCATCGAGAAGACCGATTCGATGTGCGCGCTGATCGATTCCTCGGTGCAGACGGTGCGC
>DATFDV010000254.1:0-9641 GCA_035251855.1 Burkholderiales bacterium
CACCAAGAAGCAGATCAACAGCCTGGCCGACTTCCAGAACCTGAAGATCCGCACCGGCGGCGGCATCTCGGCCGAGGTGATCTCGGCGCTGGGCGGCTCGCCGTTCTTCAAGCCGGCGCCCGAGTCCTACGAGCTGCTCAACTCCGGCGTCGCCGACGGCGTGTTCTTCCCGCTGGAGTCCATCGTCTCGTTCAAGCTCGACAAGGTGATCGGCCAGGGGACCATCTTCCCGGGCGGCCTCTACAGCTCCTCGTTCGGGTTCTTCATGAACGAGGGCAAGTGGAACAAGCTCGCCAAGCAGGACCAGGCGATCATCGAGAAGCACAGCTACGAGTACGCGGCGCGCAGTAACGGCCAGTCGTGGGACAAGGCCGATCAGGTGGGACTCAACGCGCTCAAGGCCGCCGGCGCCCGCATCATCACCGCCGACGCCACGATGCAGGCCGAGGCGAAGAAGCGCTCGGGGCCGATCATCGAGGACTGGATCAAGAAGGCGAGCGCCAAGGGCGTCAACGCCAAGGCGATCCTCGACGAGTTCCATGCCGAGCTGAAAAAGGTCGCTGCTGAAAGAAGGTAGTACCGGCAGTTTCAGTCCCGTTTGGGAGAGGCGGGCCGACGCCGTCCTCGGCGTCGCCGCCTCGACCCTCCTGTTCCTGATGATGGTGCTCACCTTCGCCGACGTGGTGGCGCGCTATCTCCTCAACCGCCCGATCCGCGGCGGCTTCGAGATCACCGAGCTCACGCTGCTGGTGCTGATCTTCGCCGGGCTGCCGCTGGTCTCGCACGCCGACGAGCATGTCACCATGGATTTCATCGACCGTATCCTGCCGCCGCGGCTGCGCGTGCGATGGGTCCGCGTCATGCACGCCGTCTGCGCGGCGATCATGTTCTTCCTCAGCTGGCAGGTGTGGATCAAGGCTACGCGCATCGCCTCCTACAGCGATACCACCGAAGTGCTGAGCATCACCATCGGCCCGTTCGTCTACTTCATGGCGGCGATGATCGCGCTCACCGGCGTGGTGCACGTGTTCAAGATGTTTTCGCCCGGTCCGCCGCGCCGGCCGCAGGCCACCACGTGACCGAAACGCTGGTCGGCCTGTTCTGCATGCTGCTGCTGGCGTTCCTGCGCCTGCCGATTGCGCTGTCCATGGGACTGGTCGGCATCGTCGGCTACGCCTACATGCGCGACTGGAGCTGGGGCGCGGCGCTCGCCGCGGCGCAGACCAAGATCTACGAGACCGGGCGCAACTACACGCTGTCCGTGGTGCCCCTCTTCATCCTGATGGGCAACTTCGTGACGCGCGCCGGCATGTCGCAGGAGCTGTACCGCGCGGCCTACGGCTTCATCGGCCACCTGCGCGGCGGCCTGGCAATGGCCACCATCGTCGGCTGCGGTGGCTTCGGCGCCATCTGCGGCTCGTCGATCGCCACCGCGGCGACGTTTGCGAAGGTGGCCTATCCGTCGATGAAGCGCTTCGGCTATTCCGATGCCCTCGCCACCGGCTCCATCGCCGCTGGCGGCACGCTCGGCATCCTCATCCCGCCCTCCACCCTCATGGTGATCTACGGGATCATGACCGGCACCAGCATCGGCCATCTGTTCGCCGCCGGCATCCTGCCCGGCATCATCGCGGTCCTGCTGCTTTGCGCCGCCGTGCAATACATCGCCTGGCGCGACCCGAAAGCCGGGCCGCGCGGCGAGCGGTTGTCATGGAAGGAACGTTTCGCCACGCTCGAGGGCCTCGGCTGGTTCGTCGCGGTCGGCGTGGCCGTGATCGGGTCCACGCAGCTCGGCTGGCTGCCCTCCGACGACGCCGCGGTGCTCGGCGCGCTGGCGGTGTTCGGCCTTTCGCTCGTCTACAAAGGCATCACCAGCGTAGTGGCGCTTTTCGCGCTGGTGATGGGCGGCATCTACGGCGGCGTATTCACCGCGGTCGAGGGCGCGGGCGTCGGCGCCTTCGGCGCCATGGTGTTCGCCCTCGCCCGCCGCACGCTGTCCCTGAAATCGCTCTACGGGGCGCTGGTCGAGAGCGCGCGCACCACTTCGATGCTGTTCCTGATCCTGATCGGCGCGCTGATGTTCGCCGAGTTCGTCAACATCACCTCGATGCCCGATGATCTGAAGAACTTCGTCACCCGCCTGCAGCTCAGCCCGGTCCTGGTGGTGGCGGTGATCATGGTGATCTACGTGCTGCTCGGCACCGCGATGGAGGAGCTGTCGATGATCCTGCTGACGGTGCCGATCTTCTTCCCGCTGATCGTGCACATGGGCCTGGACCCGATCTGGTTCGGCGTGCTGATCGTGGTGGTGGTCGAGATCGGCCTGATCAGCCCGCCGGTGGGCATGAACCTGTTCGTGCTCAACACCCTGCTGCCGCAGGTGCCGACGCGCGTCATCTTTCGCGGCGTGCTGCCGTTCATGGCCATGGACTGCGTGCGCCTCGCCATCCTCATCGCCTTTCCAATGATCTCCCTTTACCTGCCGAGCCTGATGCGATGAAACAAGACTTTATCGAGCGCGTAAGCCGAGAGATGGACCAGGATCTGCCTTCTCTCAAAGGGACCGCGCCGGAGCTGCTCGCCTCATGCTGCCGCATCCTGGCTTACGAAGGCCATGAGTCCGGCCTTGCCGGCCAGGTCACCGCGCGCGCAAATGGGTCAGACGCCTCAACCGGGAACTTCTGGACGCTGCAGTTCGGCTACGGCTTCGACGAGGCCACCGCCGAGCGCATGGTGCTGGTGGACGAAGACCTGAAACCGCTTTCGGGCGGACGGCCGAATCCGGGCGTGCGCTTTCATGTATGGATCTACAAGAAGCGTCCGGACGTGCAGGCCATAGTGCATACACACGCTCCGCACGCTTCGGCGCTGTCCTGCACTTCTTCTCCCCTGAAGACGATCCACATGGACAGCGCAATGTTGCATGGCACCGCGCACCTGCCCGACTGGCCCGGCGTGCCGGTGGCGGACGACGAGGGGCGCATCATCTCCGGCGCGCTCGGCGATGCGAAGACGATCCTGCTCGCCAACCATGGGTTGCTCAGCGCCGGCGCGAGCGTAGAGGAAGCCGCCTACCTCGCCGTCTTCTTCGAGCGCGCCGCGCGCATGCAGCTCCTGGCCATGGCGGCGGGCGGCTTCAGGGAGGTGAAGGCCGAGCTGGCGGAAGAGGCGCGCGAATTCCTGCTGCAGCCTTCTATCGTGCGCGGGACTTTCGCGTACTGGGCGCGCCGCTGTGGGTGACCGCCCCGAGGTTCGCCGGCCCGACCAGCGCTTCGTATTTCTGCAGCACCCCGGATAGCGAGCGCTTCGGCGCGCTCGCCTTGCGCTTTTTCAGCTCGGCAGCGGGAACTCGGAGGTCCAGTTTCCCGCGCACGGCGTCGATGTGGATCACGTCGCCATTCCGCACGAGCGCAAGCACGCCACCCATTGCCGCTTCCGGCGAGACGTAGCCGACCATCATCCCGCGCGTGGCGCCGGAGAAGCGCCCGTCGGTGAGCAGCGCGACCTTCTCGCCCATGCCCTGTCCGTAGATCAGCGCGGTGACCCCGAGCATCTCCCGCATTCCGGGCCCGCCCTTGGGGCCTTCGTAGCGGATGACCAGCACCTCGCCGGCTTTGTAGGTCTTCTTCTTGACGACTTCGAAGCAGCTTTCTTCCGAGTCGAACACGCGGGCGCGTCCCTCGAACGCCAGCGACTTGAGGCCCGCGACCTTGATCAGCGCGCCGTCGGGCGCCAGGTTGCCTTTCAGCACCACCAGGCCGCCGGTTTGCATGATCGGTTGTTTTCGCACGACCTGGCCGTCCGCGCCAGGATGGTCGCGCAGCGCTTGCTCCAGAGTCCGGCCGGAAAGCGTCAGGCAATCGCCGTGCAACGCGTCTCTTTTCAATAATTCTTTAAGGACCGTGTAGACGCCGCCGATCGCGTGCAGATCCTTCGCCAGAAAGCGCCCGCCGGGCTTCATGTCGGCGATCAGCGGCGTGCGCTTGGCGACGCGCGCGAAGTCCTCGAGCGTGAAACGGATGCCGGCCTCGTGCGCGATGGCGGGAATGTGAAGCGCGGCGTTGGTCGAGCCGCCCGTTGCCGCGACGGCGGCGCAGGCGTTCTCCAGGCTTTTCTTCGTGACCAGCTCGCGCGGTAACGGGCCGCCATTTTTGAGGATGCGAAGGACAGCCGTGCCGGCATCCCTGGCCACCTGCTGGCGTTGTTCAGAGACCGCGGGCAGCGTCGCGGAGCCCGGAAGCGCGAGGCCGAGCGTTTCGGACACCATCGCCATCGTATTCGCGGTGAACTGTCCAGGGCAGGAGCCCAGCGTGGGAATGCACGTCTGCTCCAGGCTCTTCAGGTCCTTCTCCGAGAACGAGCCGGCGAGCACGCCGCCGACTGCTTCATAGGTGTCGAGCACGGTGACGTCGCGGCCCTGCCAGCTCCCCGGCAGCGCCGAGCCGCCGTAGACGAACACCGCCGGCAGGTTGAGGCGCACCATCGCCATCATCATCCCGGGCAGGGTCTTGTCGCAGCCGGCGAAGGTGACCAGCGCGTCGTAGGCGTGGCCGCGCGCCACCGCCTCGACGCCGTCGGCGATGATCTCGCGCGACACCAGCGAGTAGCGCATGCCGCCGTGGTTCATCGACATCGAATCGGCGACCGAGGCCGAGGCGAAGTCGAACGGCACGCCGCCGGCTTCGCGCACCGCGACGCAAGCCTCGCGCACGAAGGCGCCGAGCAGCGCGTTGCACGGGGTGATGCGCGAATCGGTGGAAGCGACGCCGACGAACGGCTTCTGGAAATCAGCCTCCTTCAGGCCGAGGGCGTGGAGGAACGCGCGGTGCGGCGCGCGATCCAGCCCTTCAACCGTGATGCGCGACGGCAGCTTCTTCGTACTCACGCACGATTTCCTGGATGTCCTTGCTGCGGGGGAAGCCGAGCGCGGCGCTTCTTTGCGAAGCGGTCGACTTGGGCGCGCCGTCCATGACTTCCTGCAGCGCGGGATCCGGCTCGAAGCGCACCTTGCCCTTCGCCTTGTGCCTCACCGCGTCCCACATGTCCTGCGCGCTCACGCTGATGCCGTTGAGGAGCAGCGTGCGCCGCGCGCCGATTTTTTCCGAAGGAAGCGCGAGCGCGTGCAGGAACGACTGCACCACCTTCCCGATGGAGATGCACGCCAGGCGGGTCCCGGGCGCCACCGGGCAAACGTAGTCGCGCCCGGCCAGCGGCTCGCGAATGATCGCGCTCGACCAGCCCGACACCGCGGTGTTGGGGCCGCCGGGCCGCACCAGGACCGCCGGCAGACGCAACGCGCGGCCGTCGATGTAGCCACGCCGGGTGTAGTCGTCGATCAGGATCTCGCAGACGAGCTTCTGCGCCCCATAGGAAAGGCGCGGTGCCGCGGGGGTCAGATCTGTCACTTCCTGCGCTTCACTGTAAACGGCAATCGACGACGCAAAGATGAATTTCGGGCAATGCCCGGCCAGCCGGCAGGCCTCGAGCAGGTCGCGCGTCGCGTCGAGGTTGACCTTGGTGCCGAGCTCGAAGTTCTGCTCCGCGCCGCCCGAAACCAGCGATGCCAGGTGGAATACCGCCCCGACCTGCGGCGTTATCAGGGACCGGGCGAACTGCGGATAGGCGATGTTGCCGAGCACGCCGGCCGGCTCCGACTGGTCGGTCGCCAGCACGTCGCGCCCGGCCAGGGCGCCGACCAGTGCGGAACCGATATAGCCCGCCGCGCCGGTGACGAGTATTCTCATGGGGACAACCATTCTAAGAGGAGGAAGTATGGTCCGCGCCGTTTTCGCGCTCGCCTTGCTGGCGTTCAGCGCGTGCTCATGGTCACAGTCGTACCCCGCGCGCCCGGTGAAGATCGTGGTTCCCTACGGCGCTGGCGGCTCGGCCGACGTATACGCACGCTACCTCGGCGCCAAGCTGCAGGAAAGCATGGGCCAGAGCTTCGTGATCGAGAACCGCCCCGGCGGCGGCTCGATCGTCGGCACCGACGTGGTCGCCAAGTCCGAGCCCGACGGCTACACGCTGCTCATGATGTCGAACACGCACACCGTGAACGAGACCCTCATCCCGAAGAAGCCCTTCGACCTGATGCGCGATTTCGCGCCGATCAGCGGCGTGAGCCAGTCCGATCTCATGATGGTGGTGCACCCGTCGGTGCAAGCCGCCAATCTCAAGGAGTTCATCGCGCTCGCGAAATCGAAGCCCGGCGCGCTGAACTACGCCTCCTCGGGCAACGGCACTCCCTACCACATGGCAGGCGAGCTTTTCAAATCGATGGCCGGCGTGGACATCGTGCACGTGCCGCACAAGGGCAGCGACCAGGCGCGCGCCGCGGTCCTGGGCGGCCAGGTGCAGATGATGTTCGACGCGGTGCCGACCATGGCGGCGCAGGCGCGCGCCGGCAAGGTGAAAGCGCTCGCCACCTCAGGCGCCAAGCGCTCGCCAGTCACCCTCGACGTGCCGACGCTTTCGGAAGCCGGGGTGCCGGGCTACGAGTCGGGCATCTGGCTCGGCCTGATGGCGCCGGCGAATACGCCGCGCCCGGTGCTGGAGAAGCTCAACGCCGAAGTGAACAAGCTGCTCAATTCGGCCGAGGTGAAGGACAACTGGGGCAAGCAGGGCACCACCACCATGGGCATGTCGATCGAGCAGTTCGACAAGTTCCTGCGCGAGGAAATCGTCAAGTGGGCCAAGGTGGTGAAGATGTCCGGAGCGAAGGTCGATTGAGCGAGGACCGGCTCTCGATCATCGAAGTCGTCCACAACTGGGCGCTGTGGCGCGACGCCGGCGACTGGGAGCGCTTCGCGACCGTATGGCACCACGACGGCTGGATGACGGCCACCTGGTTCCAGGGCCCGGCGGCGGAATTCATCAAGGTGAGCAAGGCCGGATTCGATAAAGGCGTGAGCATCCTGCATTTCCTCGGCGGCTCGAGCGTCGACCTCGCCGGCAGCCGCGCGGTGGCGCAGACCAAGATGACCATCAGCCAGCGCGGCCGCTGCGAGGGCGAGCTGGTAGACGTCGTCTGCACCGGCCGGTTCTATGATTTCTTCGAGAAAAGAGAAAACCGCTGGGCGATCGTGCGCCGCCAGCCGATCTACGAGAAAGACCGCATGGACCCGGTCGACCCGTCCGTCCGGATCAAGCTCGATCCGGACCTGCTGGGCTCGATCCCCGAGGGTTACCGGCACCTGGGCTATCTGCAGACCAAGCTCGGCTTCAAGATCAAACGCGACCTGCCGCAGCTGAAGGGCGCCGAGGTCGAAACGTTGTATCGTCAGGGCAAGGCCTGGCTCGATGGGCGATAGCCTCTTTATCGTTTTCATCGGCGTCGCGGTCGCCGGGCTGATCGGCCTGTTCCTCTATGGCTGGAGGCGGCGCAAGGAGAAACCACCCCCTGGAGTAAAACCGCTCAAAGACGAGGATGACTGGAAATGACTCCCAAGCAAGGTCGCCGCGCTGACGACATCAGCGCCGAGGAAATCAAGCAGTTCTGGCACGGCTTCTGCGAGCGCAAGGGCGTGGATGCCGCGACTCGCGCGCGCGGCGATGCGCGCATCGACAAGGATCCCGAATACTGGGCCGACCAGACGATGCTCAAGCTGCTGGACGCCGTCGCCACCTAGCGACTCCGCCATCCAACTACCTGCAATTCGTTCAGCCGATGACTTGAGGGACAGCCGAGCGGGCACGCACACTGCCGCCATGGCAAACATCCAAGTCGTAAAAGACGAATGCCCGGTCGCGCCGGCGCCGCGCGTCACGGTCTATACACGCGTTCTGCACCGCGCCTGCCAGATCCTGGGAGGCGTCAACCAGCTCGCCGCCCACCTCCACGTTTCCCCAGGCGTGGTTCACCGCTGGCTGGAGGGCGAGGACCTGCCGCCGTCGAACATCTTTCTCAAGACGGTGGACCTGGTGCTTCCGACCTGGGGACCCGAGGACGACGCCTTCGCCCGCGCCGTCGCGGCCTCGAAGCCGGAGAAAAGCTAGCGGTAGAGAAGGAGCGCCTCGCGCTCCTCCAGCCACGCTTCCTCATCGGCGCGCGCGGCAGCATCGAGCTCGCCGGGCTTCGCCTTCGGGTCGTCGACCCATTCCCGCAGCAGGCTGCCGCCGTTGATGACGTCGATCGGCAGCCGCGTCTCGTACTCGTACGGAAAATCGCGCCACAGCGGGTAGTCCGGCCGCAGGGCCTTCAACGCCTTGAACGCCAGCGCGAACAGGCGCCAGGGGCGGAAGCTGCCGTGCGAGTAGCCGGCGGCCTCGACATGGATCTGCAATCCTGAGCACAGCTTGCCGGCGTGCTTGTGGAAGGTCGGCTCGAACCAGCATTCGCGCAGCCGGCAGCCGCGCAGCCATTCGGGTTGAAGTGAATTCATGGTCTTGAGGATCAATGACGATTCGATATCCGGCGCGCCAAAAATCTCGAGCGGCCGCGTGGTGCCGCGGCCCTCGGACAGCGTAGTGCCCTCCAGCATCACGCTGCCGGAGTAGCAGCGCGCCATCGACAGGTTCGGCGCGTTCGGGCTGGGGTTCACCCACTCGCGCTCGCCGAGCGGCCAGCCGTAGCCCGGGGCGGCATCGGGCTTCCAGCCCTGCATCTCGATGATTTTCAGTTCCACATCCAGCTTGAAGGTGGAAACAAACCATCCTGCCGCTTCGCCCAGGGTCAGCCCGTGGCGCATCGGCAACGCGCCGGCGCCGACGAAGCTTTCCCAGCCGGCCTGGAGCTTGAGCCCCTCGACCGGCCGGCCGGCGGGATTGGGCCGGTCGAGCACCCACACGCTCTTGCCGTGCTCCGCCGCCGCCTCGAGGACATAACGCAAAGTCGTAAGGAAGGTATAGACGCGGCAGCCGAGGTCCTGCAGGTCGACGAGCAGGACTTCGAAGCCTTCCATCATCGGTGCCGTCGGCCGGCGCACCTTGCCGTAGAGGCTGAACACCGGGATGCCGTGCAGCGGATCGTGGAAGTCCGGCGACTCGATCATGTTGTCCTGCTTGTCGCCGCGCAGGCCGTGCTGCGGGCCGAACGCCGCGGTGAGCTTCACGCCGGCGCAAGCAAGCGCGTCGAGCGAATGCACCAGGCCCGCAGTCACCGACGCCGGGTGCGCGAGCAGCGCGACACGCCGGCCGGCGAGCGGCTTGCGCAAGGCGGGCTCCTCGAGCAGCCGATCAATGCCGAACTTCATCGAGCTCGAGGGCGAAGGCGTCGCGATGGTGGAAGTCGGGTTTTCCCGGCGCATGGTGCAGCGCCCAGTACGACAGCGTGCCGTCCGTTTCTTCGATCACGGCGGACAGGCCCAATCGCAGGTTTCCCGGCGGCGGATGAAAGATGCGGGCTTCCAGTTTCAGGATTGCAGCCGAGCGCTGCACGCGGATCTTCGGATCCGCCGCAGCTAACGGGACGCCCTCCCGGTAGCGCTCGAAGCGGTACGCCGCCCATTCGCCCGACGGCGAGAAATTGAACTCCTGATAGGCCGCACCGGCGGCGGAGGCGATGAACAGCTCGCAGCAGGTGTGCTGCCAGAGGCGCTCGGCGACGCGCGGCGGGCGCGCCGGCGGGATGCGCAGGCGATCGAGCTCTCCCTCGAGGCGGTAGGCGAGCTGCAGGCTGCCATCGGCGGCGCGTGTCACCGAAG
>DATFDV010000255.1:0-7940 GCA_035251855.1 Burkholderiales bacterium
CTGCGCAACCTCGGCAGCGGCATCGCCCAGCTCGTTACCCACTCCGATCCGACGGAGCAGCTCGTCACGCTGGCGCGCTACAGCATGCAGCGCGAGCCAAGCAACGTGGTCGGCGTTCACATCTACAGCTTCGGCGGCGCCATGCGCACCGCCTCCTGGATCCGCGAGCTGGTCTGACAAAGGGCTAGGGCGTGTTGCTGGCTTGGCCCGCAACGGTGGCGAAGCCGTACCAGAGACCGGTGGCGATCAGCGTAAGCGCAACAGCCACGGTGGCAACCCGGGCGGAAAGGCGGCGCGAGGTCGCGCTTCCGACCCACGCGCCCGCCAGCAGGAGCAGCGCGAGCGCTCCGCCGAGCTCGAAGTCGACGCGCGCCGCGTGCAGGTTCACCAGGGTCGCGGCAAGCACGATCGGAACCTGCGCCGCGAGGCCGAGCGCGATCGCCGAACGTGCCGGCGTGCGCAGCGCCAGCAGCATGGGGATCAGCAGGACCGGCCCGCCGGTGCCCGAAATCGCTGATCCATAGCCGACGGCGATGCCGAGGGCACCCAGCGCGGGCGGCGAAGGGATACGCCCTGCCGGCGCCGCCGCGGGTGCCACGAGCGCGTGCAGGCCCGAGGCGAGCGCGAGCACGGCGATGAACAGGCGAACGGCTGCGGGCGGCAGCAGCTCCAGTGTCATGGCGCCTGCCGCGGCGCCAAGCGCGGCCGTGGCACACAGCGCGGCGAGCGCGCTCGTACGCAAGGACGAATGCCGCAGATGCACGACGGCCGCCGCCACGCCGGCGAGCAGGAAGCCCATCATCGAGGCGGCGATCGCACGATCCAGCGGCAGGGCGGAGAAACTGGTCAGCGCGGGGACCAGCAGGACGCCGCCGATGCCGGTGAGGCCGATGAGCGTGCCGGCAAGCAAAGCGGCAGCCGCTACGGCAAAGGTCATCGCTTGCGCAGCTTGTCCTGGCGCAGTTCTTCCTGGATCTGGGCGCGGCCCGCACCTCCGTCCTGGCCGCCACGCTGTCCATGACCTTGCGCGCGGCGGGGGGCCAAGGCAAAACCTAGCCGCGGCCGACGAAGGGCATCTTCGTCGCCATGATGGTCATGAACTGCACGTTCACGTCGATCGGCAGGTTGGCCATGTGCAGCACCGCGTCGCCGACGTGCTTCACGTCCATCAGCGGCTCGGGCTTGATCGAGCCATCGGCCTGCGGCACGCCTTTGGCCATGCGCGCCGCGAGCTCGGTGAGGGCGTTGCCGATGTCGATCTGGCAGCCGGCGATGTCGTCCTTGCGGCCGTCGAGCGAGATGCATTTGGTGAGGCCGGTGACGGCGTGCTTGGTGGCGGTGTAGGCCACCGACATCGGCCGCGGCGCGTGCGCCGAGATCGAGCCGTTGTTGATGATGCGGCCGCCCTTCGGGCTCTGCGCCTTCATGATGCGGATCGCCTCCTGCGTGCACATGAACATCGCCACCAGGTTGATGTTCACCACTTCGCGGAATTTCTCGATCGGCAGGTCTTCCATGGGCACCGCCGGCGCGCCGATGCCCGCGTTGTTGAACAGCACGTCCAGCCTGCTCCATTTCGATTTTATTTCATGAAAAACATTTTTGACTTCTGCATCCTTGGTCAGATCCGCCGGCAGCACCATGGCGCGGTCTTTAGCGGACGACTCGGCGGCGGTCTTCTCGAGCATGTCCTTGCGCCGCCCGACCAGGCCGACGTAATAGCCGTCCTTCAGCAGCGCGAGCGCCGCGGACTTGCCGATGCCCGAGCCCGCGCCGGTCACGAGGGCCACTCTTTTCTGGGTCATGAACGCTTCTCCTGTCGAATGAGGAAATCCAGTACTGCCTGGTTGAATTCGTCGGGCTGCTCGAGGTTGCTGAGGTGGCCGATGCCATTCATCGTCACCAGCTCGGCGCCGGGGATGCGGCGCGCAATGTCCTGCGCCATCGCCGGAGGATAGACGCGGTCCTCGTCGCCGGTGATGACCAGCGTCGGCACCGCGATCTGCTCGATGGGCGCGGCGCGGTCCTGCGACACCGAAGCTTCGAGCGTCTTCTCGAACGACGCCTGGTGTACGCGCTTCACGCTGTCGAGCAGCTGCTCGTAGGCGCCGGCGACCGCGCGGCTGCCGAGCAGCCGGCGCACGCCTTCCGGCGTCGCGGTGCGCCGCTCGGCGACGAAGCGCTTTACGTCCTCGGCCGAAAGCGCGTCGAAGCCGGGACTGGTGCCGGCCAGCACCAGCGAGCGCAGGCGCCCGGGATGGCGCAACGCGAAGTTGCGTGCGATGCGCCCGCCCATGGAGAGCCCGACGAGGTGCATCTTGTCGGCGCCGAAATGGTCGGCGACGCGCAGCACATCGGCGGTGAAATGCTCGTCGAACTGCAGCGCGCCCTCATAGTCCTCGGACTCGCCGTAGCCGCGCGCGTCCCAGGCGGCGGCGCGGAAATGGCGCGAGAAGAACTCGACCTGGCGCGCCCAGTGGCGCCGGCTGCCGCGAATGCCGTGCAGGAAGAGAAGCAGGGTGCCTTTCCCGGCGACCGACACGGCAAGGCGCGGCGCGGGCGCGACGCTGATCGTTTCCAGGCTACTCCGCCTTCGCGCCCGAGATCTTCACCGCGCGGGCGCGGCTCTCGCTGTCCTTGCGGATGTAGGCGGCGAATTCATCGGGCGAGCTGCCGACCACCTCGTAGCCTTTGTCGATCAGCTGCTTCTGGCGGAAGTCAGGTTCTTCCAGGATACGTCCCACGTCGAGATAAAGTTTCGAAACTGCTTCCTTCGGCGAACCGGCCGGCAGGAAGAAGCCGAACCAGGCGTGCGTCTCGACCTCGGGATAGCCCAGCTCGCGGAAGGTCGGCACCTGGGGCAGCAGCGGCGAGCGCTGGGTGCCGCCGATGGCGATCGCCTTGATGCGGCCGGCCTTGAGCTGCGGCATCGAAGTGGCGATGCCGGCGAACGTGAGCTGCACCTCGCCGGCCATCACCGCCGGCACGGCGAGCGAGATGCCCTTGTACGGCACGTGCACCAGGTCGATGCCGGCTTTGTTCTTCAGCATCTCGCCCGAGAGGTGCGGCTGGCTGCCGCTGCCGTAGGAAGCGTAGTTGATGGCCCCGGGCTTTGCTTTTGCCAGGGAAATTAATTCTGAAAGATTATTGGCGGGCAAAGATGGATGCGCCACCAGGAGCTGCTGCAGCAGCACCAGCATCGTCACCGGGACGAAATCGCGCTGCGTGTCGAAGGGCAGCTTGGCGTACAGGTGCGGGTTGATGGAGAAGGTCGCGTCGGTGGTCATCAGGATGGTGTGGCCGTCGGCCGGCGACTTCGCCACCGCATCGGTGGCGACGATGGTGTTGGCGCCGGGCTTGTTCTCCACCACCACCGGCTGGCCCCAGGCCGCCGTGAGCTTCTCCGCGATCTGGCGCGCCATCACGTCGATGCCACCGCCCGGCGGGTAGGCGACGACGAGGCGCACCGGCTTGGTGGGCCAGGCATGGGCAGCGAAACAGCCGAGACACAGAAGAATTGATAGGAACGATCGCATGGCGCCGATGATATCTTAGGACCATGTTCCTCAACATGAAACTGCTGGCGCAGCACACGCTCAACGGCTTCGGCGGCATGGGCGAAGGCATGTCGATGCAGCTCGCGCGCGACGGCCGCCGCGTGCTGTGGCTCGCGCACGAGAGCGCGCCGAAGAACTTTACCGCCGTCGACGTCAGCGATCCGCGCGCGCCCAAGGTGATCGTGCAGACCGACCTGCCGCATGCGCAGATGCGCTCGAACTCGCTCGAGGTGGCGGGCGACCTGATGGCCGTCGCCTACCAGGTGACCCGGCTCGGCCTGAAGCCCGCGGGCTTCGAGCTCTTCGATATCAGTACGCCGGAAAAACCGAAATCCATATCGAGCTTCGACGCCTCGGGCCCGCATTCGCGCGGCTGCCACCAGCTTTGGTTCGTCGACGGCAAGACAGTGCACATGGCGTGCGCCGACCCGGAGCTCAAGCCCCGCGACCCGAAGGACGACCAGGTCTACCGCATCGTCGACGTGGCGAACCCGTCGAAGCCGGTGGCCGTCGGGCGCTGGCACCTGCCGGGCACCATGGACGGCGACGACGCGCCGCCGCCGAAACGCCTGCCGGCGAAATTCGACGCCGGGTTCCGCGCGCACAACACCAACGTCTACCCCGAGCGTCCGGACCGCTGCTATCTCGCGTACATCGACGGTGGCGTGATGGTGATGGACATCGCCGACCGCGCGCGGCCGAAGATGCTGTCGCACTGGACCAATTCGCCGCCGTACAACGGCTTCAACCATACCGTGCTGCCGCTGTTCGGCCGCGGGCTGCTGGTGGTGAGCGACGAATGCGTGCAGGACAACGGCGCCGACTGGCCGAAGCTGGTGTGGATGCTCGACGCGCGCGACGAGACCAACCTGGTCAGCGTCTCGACGTTGCCGGCGCCGCCGGTCGACGTCTTCAGGACCAAAGGCGGCCGCTTCGGCGCGCACAACCTGCACGAGAACCCGCCGGTGCCGGGCGCCTGGCGCTCCGAGGACATCGTGGTCGGCACCTTTTTCAACGCCGGCGTGCGCGCCTACGACGTGAGCGACCCGTACTCGCCGCGCGAGATCGCCTACTACGTGCCGCCTTCGCCCGAGAACTCGAAGACCGGCCAGATCCAGCTGAACGACGTATTCGTCGACGACCGCGGCATCGTGTTCACCGTGGATCGCGGCGGCGGCGGCCTCTACATCCTCGAAATGAACGTGTGACTCCCGACGGCCGCACGCCCGTTGTAGTCGTGACGGGCTTTCTGGGCAGCGGGAAAACCACCCTGGTGAATCAACTTGTCAAAAGACAAGGCGATTCGCTCGTGATCGTCAACGAGTTCGGTGAAATCCCGGTCGACCACCTGCTGGTGGAAGCCTCCACGGAGAAAACGGTTGCCTTGCCCAACGGCTGCCTCTGCTGCCACCTGCGCGGCGACCTGGAGGAAACGTTGATCGGCGCCGCGATGCGCCGGCGCCGCGGCGAGATCGCCGGCTTCGACCGCGTCATCGTCGAGACCAGCGGCCTGGCCGACCCCGGGCCGGTGGCGCAGACGCTGTATGCCGACCCGGCGCTGGCGCGCGACTTCAAGCTCGGGCCGATCGTGACCGTGGTGGATGCCGCCGATTTCGAAGCCAGGAAGGTTTCGCGCGAAATCGCGCGCGCGCAGATCGTCGCCGCGGACGTGGTGGTGCTGTCGAAGGTGGATCGCGCCGGCGACGCGGCGAGCATCGAAGCCGAAGTGCGCGAGCTCAATTCCACCGTCGCGTGCATCCGCGCCGAGTTCGGCAACGTCAACCCCGCCGCGCTGCTCAACATCAAACCAGGGACAGACCACGTTTTTTCGCCCGCCAGACACAACGACGCCATCCGCAGCTTCGCCCTGCGCTTCGACCAGCCGGTGCGGCGCGAGCTGCTGCAGCGCTTCCTTTCCACGCTGGTCGACCTGCGCGGCGCGGACCTGCTGCGGGTGAAGGGCTTCGTACCGGTGGAAGAGGGGCTGGTGGCAGTGCAGGGGGTGCGGCACGTATTCGACCGCCTGCGCCCCGTATCTCCTTCGCAGGCGGGTGCCGAGCCGGTTCTGGTCTTCATCACCCACCGCATCGGGCACGCCGAGGTGCAGGGATTGTGGGCAGCCATGCGCCAACTCGGTCAGGGGCTGTAAGAAGTCCTCCCGAACCCGGTAAAAAGCCGCACAACTAGGGACTTACCGCCACTTCATCAGGCAATACCTGAGACAATGGCGCGGCCATGTTGCCGCGCCCCGACTTTCCGAAAGCGCTCGCCGTCCCCGGCGAGGCGGTTCGCATCCTGCTCCTCGAGGACGACCCGCTCAGCGTCGAGATCGTCACCAGCTACCTGCGGCGCATCGCCTTCGCGCAATGCGAGCTTCACAGCACCGCCACGCTGGCCGAGGCGCTCGCGCTGCTCTCGCGCGCGAAGGTCGATCTGGTCATCTCCGATCTGCACCTGCCGGACTCGGCCGGCGCCGCCACCGTCGCGGCCCTGGTCCGCGTGGTGGGCTGCCCGGTCATCGCGATTACCTCCGACCTGAACCCGTTCCTGCGCGACGCGGTGCTCGCCTGCGGCGCCTACGATTTCCTGCAGAAGGCGCACCTCACCGAAGCGACGCTGTCGCGGCTGGTGCGGCTGGCGGCCATGCAGGCGCGCACCTTCCATTCGCTGCGCGAGAGCGAAGCGCGCTTCCGCGCGCTGACCGAGCTGTCCTCGGACTGGTACTGGGAGCAGGATGCGCAGCTGCGCTTCGTCGGCACCAGCGGGCAGAGCGACGGCCGCGCCGGCATCACGCCGCAAGCGCACATCGGCCTTTGCCGCTGGGAGCTGCCGCGCACTGAAATCGTCGGCCAGACCTGGGACGAGCACCGCCGCGTGCTGGAGGCGCGCCAGCCGTTCCACGACCTGCTGCTGCGTCGCCGCGCGGCGAATGGCGAGCTGTCCTACGTCAGCGTGGACGGCCGGCCGATTTTCGACGCGAGCGGAGCGTTCACCGGCTACCGCGGCGTAGCGAAGGAGGTCACCTCGCGGGTCGCCGCCGAGATGGCGCTGCGCGAGAGCGAAGCGCGCTTCCGCAGCCTCGCCGGGCTTTCTTCGGACCTCTACTGGGAGCAGGACCGCGAATTTCGCTTCACCGCCGTTTCCGGAATCGGCCCGCGCGTCGATTCCGGGCGTGCGCAGATGCTCGGCAAGCAGCGCTGGGAACGCCATTACTTCAACATGACCGAAGCCGGCTGGGCAGCGCATCGCGCCGACCTCGAGGCACGCCGCCCGTTTCGCGACCTGGAGCTCGGCCGCATCAATGAGGACGGGGCTACCCACTGGGTCACGGTGAGCGGCGAGCCGATGTACGACGAGGCGGGCCACTTCGTCGGCTACCGCGGCGTGGGCAAGGACATCACCGCGCGCAAGCGTGAGGAGTCGCTTCTTTCGCTGGAGCACGCCGTCACGCTATGCCTCGCGGAGGCGAAGACCGCCGCCGCCGGCATGGAGGCGGTGCTGCGCACCATGTGCGAGTCGCTCGACTGGCCGGCCGGGCGCTACTTCGCCGTCGACGAGGACGCCGGCGTCCTCCGCTTCGGCCGGGCATGGGCCAAGCCGCAAGTGGGGGCCGAACAGTTCATCGAGCGCTCGCAGCGGACCGAGTATCAGCGCGGACAGGGACTTTCCGGGAAGGTCTGGGAGTCCGGCGAGCCGCTGTGGGTCAAGGACGTGAGCAAGGAGGCAGGCGCGTCCGGCTCCCTGCAAGGCACGCTGCAGGGCGGTGCCTTCGTGTTCCCCATCACTTCGGGCGGCCGCACGCTCGGCGTGATGAGCTTCTCCAGCGCCGACGTGCGCGAGCCCGAAGCGCGCCTGCTGCGCGCGGTGGGCGTAATCGGCAGCCAGGTCGGGCAGTTCCTGATGCGCAAGAAGGCCGAGCGCAAGGAGCGGCGGCGCTCGGAGGACCTGCAGCGCTTCCGCGCCGCGATGGACATGGCGCACGACGCCATCTACCTGACCGAGCGCAGCACCATGCGCTTCCTCGACGCGAACCGCGTCGGCTGCAAGGCACTGGGCTACACGCGCGAGCAGCTGCTTTCGATGGGGCCGCACGACGTCCTCGCCAAGTCGCGCGAGGAGCTCGAGCGCGAGTACGACGAGGTGATCGCGCGAGGCACCGACGGCGTGCGCACCGAGGCCGCGTACACGCGCAAGGACGGCCGCACCGGCTGGAGCGAGCTGTTCCGCCGCGCGCTGCGCTCCGGCGAAGGCTGGATCATCGTCACCATTTCGCGCGACATCACCGAGCGCAAGACCGAGGACGGCAGGCTGCGGCGCTTCCGCGCCGCGCTCGACGCGGCTGCCGAGCCGGTGCTGCTGGTCGACGCGCGCACCGGCGCCTAC
>DATFDV010000256.1:0-4472 GCA_035251855.1 Burkholderiales bacterium
TCGACCAGATCGTCACGCGCAAGCGCGCCAATCACCAGCCGACGGTGCTGGAGGCGCACGCCCTCGCGAAGAGCTTCGACGGCGTGCCGGCGGTCAAGGGGGCGAGCTTCAAGCTGGCGAGGGGCAGGACCCTCGGGCTGGTGGGCGAATCGGGCTCGGGCAAGACCACCCTCGGGCTGCTGGTCACGCGTTTGCACGAGCCCTCGGGCGGGGCCTTGCGTTTTCGCGGAGAGGACGCGCACGCCGTGCCGCGGCTCGCGTTCAAGCGCAAGGTGCAGATCGTATTCCAGAACCCATACGCTTCGCTCAACCCGCGGTTCAGCATCGGCGCGATCCTGACCGAGCCGATGCGGCTGCACGGCATCGGCGCGGACGAGGCCGAGCGCCGGGCGCTCGCCGCGGAGCTGCTGCGCAAAGTCGGCCTGCCGCAGGGCGCGCTGCTCCGCTATCCCCACCAGTTCTCGGGCGGCCAGCGCCAGCGCATCGCCATCGCGCGCGCGCTCAGCCTCGAGCCCGAGCTGCTGATCTGCGACGAGGCGGTGTCGGCGCTCGACGTCTCCATCCAGGCGCAGCTTTTGAACCTTTTGCGCGATCTGCAGGACGAAACCGCGATGAGCTACCTCTTCATCTCGCACGACCTGGCGGTGGTGAAGAGCATGGCCGACGAGGTGATGGTGATGAAGGACGGCGAGATCGTCGAGCACGCGAGCGCGGGGGAGATTTATTCCGACCCGAAGCACCCCTATACTCGGGCGCTTCTCGCTTCGATTCCCCGATGAAGTTTCTATTGATCCTTGCCCTATTGGCGGCTCCGCCGGCCTGGGCCGCCCATGCCTATTCGCAGTTCGGCGATATCAAGTATCCCGCCGGCTTCAAGCATTTCGAATGGGTGAACCCGGATGCGCCCAAGGGCGGCGACATCGACCTCGTGCCGCCGCTGCGCATCACGAACTTCGACAAGTACAACCCCTTCACGCTGAAGGGCACATCACCGCCGGGGCTGGGCGCGCTGGTTTTCGAGAGCCTGCTTACCGGCACGATGGATGAGCCGACGACGGCGTACGGGCTGCTCGCGGAGGACGTCACGGTAGCGGCCGATGGCTTGTCGGTCAGCTTCCGGCTGAATCCGGCCGCGCGCTTCCAGGACGGCACGCCGGTGCTGGCGGCGGACGTGAAGCACAGCTTCGACATGCTGATGAGCAAGCAGGCGGCGCCGCAGTACCGGGTGGTGTATGGCGACGTGCGTCAGGCGGTGGTGACCGGCGAGCGTACCGTGCGCTTCGATTTCAAGCGCGCCAACGCCGAGCTGCCGCTGATGGTGGGCGGCCTGCCGGTGTTCAGCCGTGCCTGGGGCGCGGGCAAGCCCTTCGACCAGGTGGTGCTGGATCTGCCGATCGCCAGCGGGCCGTACAAGATCGGCCGCCTGAACTTCGGCCGCGACATCACCTATGAGCGCGATCCGAACTACTGGGCGCGCGAGCTCAACGTGCGCCGCGGCCGCTACAACTTCGACCGCATCACCTACAAGATCTACAAGGACACCACCGCGCAGACCGAGGCGTTCAAGGCGGGGGAGTTCGATTACCTGCGCACCTTTTCGGCGCGCGAATGGGCGCGCACCTACGTCGGCAAGAAATTCGATTCCGGCGAGCTCGTCAAGGCCGAGCTGCCGGTGAAGAACGCGGGAGATTTCCAGGGCTTCCTGATCAACCTGCGGCGCGACAAGTTCAAGGATCCGCGCGTGCGCCAGGCCATCGGCCTCGCCTTCGACTTCGAGTGGATGAACCGGCAGATGATGTACAACTCCTACACGCGCGTGCGGGGGTTCTTCAACGCGAGCGACTTCGAGGCCAAGGGGCTGCCCGGCGCCGATGAGCTCAAGGTCCTCATGCCCTTGAAAAAGGACCTGCCTGAAGAGGTGTTCACGCAGGAGGTACCGCTGCCGCCGTCGACTAATCCGCCCGGCAGCCTGCGCGAGAACTTGCGCAAGGCCCGCGACCTGCTCGCCGAGGCCGGCTGGACCTACCGCGACGGCGCACTGCGCAACCAGAAGGGCGAGCCCTTCACCATCGAGTACCTGGACAGCGGCGGCGGCGAGCGCCTGGTGGCACCGTACTTCCAGGCGCTCGCCAAGCTCGGCATCGAAGGCGAGTACCGCCGCGCGGACTTCGCCCTGATCCGCAAGCGCCTGGACGTGTTCGACTTCGACATCTTTACCGTGCGCATCCCGGGCAGCGAGGCGCCGGGCGCCGAGCTGCTCGACCGCTTCGGCTCCGAGTCTGCCGATACCGAAGGCTCGAGCAACCTGATGGGCATCAAGAACCCGGCGATCGATGCGCTGGTGAACCTGGCGGTCTCATCGCGGACGCGGCCGGAGCTGGTCGCGCGCCTGCGCGCGCTCGATCGCGTCCTGCGGCACCACTATTTCGTCGTGCCGCAGTGGTACTCGAGCACCTTCCGCATCGCCTACCGCGCGGGGAAATTCGAGCAGCCCAAGGTAATGCCGCAGTATTACCAAGCCGAGGATTGGGTGATTTCCACCTGGTGGAGAAAACAATAAATGTGGTCCTACATCCTCAAACGCCTGCTGCTGATGATCCCCACGCTGTTCGGGATCCTGCTCATCACCTTCATCGTCATCCAGTTCGTGCCCGGCGGGCCGGTGGAGCAGATGGTGGCGCAGTTCCAGGGGTTCGGCGAGGGCGGCGAAGGGCCGGGCGCGGCGGACACGGGATACCGCGGCCGCCAGGGCGTCGACGCGGTGCGGGTCGAGGAGATCAAGAAGCTCTACGGCTTCGACAAGCCGCCGCACGAGCGCTTCGTGCAGATGATCGGCCAGTTCGCGCGCTTCGACCTGGGCAAGAGCTTCTTCCACAGCAAGGACGTTTCGACGCTGATCCTCGAGAAGCTGCCGGTGTCCATCAGCCTGGGGATCTGGACCTTCCTCCTCGTGTACCTGATCTCGGTGCCGCTGGGCATCGCCAAGGCGGTGCGCGCCGGCACGCCGTTCGATACCGTCACCACCTTCATCATCCTGCTCGGCTATGCGATCCCGAGCTTCGTGATGGGCGTGGTGCTGCTGGTGGTGTTTGCCGGCGGGTCGTTCGTGCAGTGGTTCCCGCTAAGGGGAATCGTGTCGATCAATTGGCAGGACCTCAGCCTGCCGGGGAAAATTGCTGATTACTTCTGGCATATCGCGCTGCCGGTGATTTCGATGGTGCTCGGCGGCTTTGCCGTGATCACCATCCTCACCAAGAACTCGGTGCTCGAGGAGATCCGCAAGCAATACGTGCTCACCGCGCGGGCCAAAGGCGTCGACGAGCGCAAGGTGCTGTGGCGCCATGTGTTCCGCAACGCGATGATCCCGATCATGACCGGCTTCCCGGCCGCGTTCGTCGGCGCGTTCTTCAGCGGCTCGCTGCTCATCGAGACGCTGTTCTCGCTCGACGGCCTGGGGCTGCTTTCCTACGAGTCGGTGATCCGCCGCGACTACCCGGTGGTGTTCGGCAGCCTGTTCGTATTCACCATCATCGGCCTGCTCACCACGCTGCTGCGCGACCTGAGCTATCTGTGGGTCGATCCGCGGGTGAAGTTCTTCGACTAATGCCGAAGCACGAAAGCCCGGCGCGGCGCGCATGGCGGCGCTTCCGCGCCAACCGCCTCGGCTATGCCAGCCTGCTGATCTTCTCGGTGCTGTTCGGCATCAGCCTGCTCGCCGAAGTGCTGTCGAACGACCGGCCGCTGGCGGTGCGCTACGAGGGCAAGTGGTACTTCCCGGTAGTGCAAACCATTCCCGAGACCACGTTCGGCGGCGACTTCGCCACGCCCACCGACTACCTGGACCCGCTGATCCAGCGGAATCTCGCCAAGGGCGACAATTTCGCCCTCTTTCCGCCCAACCGCTATCACCACAGCACCATCAACTACTTCGCCTCCGAACCCAGTCCGGCCAAGCCCAGCGGCGAGAACGTGTTCGGCAGCGACGACCGCGGCCGCGACCTGCTGGCGCGCCTGCTGTATGGCTTCCGGCTCTCGGTGATCTTCGCCATGATGGTCACGGCGGTGTGCGCCCTATTGGGCGTCCTCTACGGCGCGATCCAGGGCTACTTCGCCGGCTGGACCGACATCGCCATGGAGCGGTTCAACGAGATCTGGAGCTCGATGCCGACGCTCTACATGCTGATCATCTTCTCGTCGCTCTTTTCGGCGAGCTTCGGCCTGCTGGTGATCCTGCTGTCGCTCTTCGGCTGGCTCGGCATCGCGGCCTACGTTCGCGCCGAATTTCTTCGCAACCGGACCCTCGACTACGTGCGCGCCGCGCGCGCGCTCGGCCAAAGCAACCGCAAGATCATCTGGCGCCACATCCTGCCGAACAGCCTGACCCCGGTGGTGACCCTCATCCCTTTCGAGATGGCCGCCGCCATCGGCGCGCTCACCAGCCTGGACTTCCTCGGCCTGGGCGTGCCGCCGGG
>DATFDV010000257.1:0-3312 GCA_035251855.1 Burkholderiales bacterium
CGGAGAGCGAGCTGCGCAGCCTGTTCGTGCTGCGCACGCCGGGCTGGCTCACCTGGTACACCAAGCACGACACCTATTCGCGCGAGAAGCTCGCCGCCGACCTCGAGACCCTGCGCTCGTTCTACCTGAACCGCGGCTACCTCGACTTCACGCTCGAGTCCACCCAGGTGTCGATCACCCCCGACCGGCGCGACATCTACCTGACGGTGAACATCGCCGAGGGCGAGATCTACACCGTGTCGAGCGTGACCCTCGCCGGGCAGCTGCTCCTGCCGCGCGAGGAGCTGGAGCAGATGATCGAGCTCAAGCCCGGCGACACCTTCTCGCGCGAGAAGCTCGCCGCCAGCACCAAGGCGATCGCCGACCGCCTCGGCAACGAAGGCTATGCCTTCGCCAACGCAAATGCCATCCCGAACGTCGACAAGGAGAAGCGCACCGTCGCGTTCAGCATCGTCATCGACCCGGGCCGTCGCGTGTATGTGCGCCGCATCGACATTGCCGGCAACAACAAGACCCGCGACGAGGTGGTGCGCCGCGAGATGCGCCAGCTCGAGGGGGCGTACTACGACGCCTCCAAGATCCAGCTCTCGCGCCGGCGCATCGACCGCACCCAGTTCTTCGGCGAGGTCACCGTCGAGACGCTGCCGGTAGAAGGCAACCCGGACCAGGTCGACGTGGTCTACACGGTGAAGGAGAAGCCCACCGGCGCGCTGCTGGTGGGCGTCGGCTTCTCCAGCGTGGAGAAGATCGCGCTGTCGGCCTCGGTCACGCAATCCAACGTCTTCGGCAGCGGCAAGTACATCTCCGCGAACATCAACAGCGGCAGCGTGAACCAGGTGTACTCGCTGTCGTACATGGATCCGTACTACACCATCGACGGCGTGAGCCGCGGCTTCGATGTCTACAAGCGCCGCACCGATGCCTCCAGCCTTGCGGTGGGCCCGTACGTCACCGATTCGCTCGGCGGCGGCGTCAAGTTCGGCTACCCGGTCTCGGAGCAGATCAGCGTCGACTTTGGCGCCAACCTCGAGACGGTGGAGCTCGAGATCTTCACCAACAGCCCGCTCGCCTACCTCGGCTTCGTCAATTCCTTCGGCACCAAGTACACCTACGGCTCGCTGAGCGCCGGCTGGGCTCGCGATACGCGCGACAGCCTGATCAGCACCACCGCGGGGTCGTACCTGCGTGCCTCGAGCGAGCTCGCTGGCGGCGACCTCTCGTACTTTCGCCTGGGTTACCAGCACCAGTGGTACTACCCGCTTTCGCGCTCGCTTACGCTGCACTTCGGCGGCGAGATCGGCTACGCCGGCGGCTACGGCGACAAGCCGCTGCCGTTCTTCAAGAACTTCTTCGCCGGCGGTCCCGGCACGGTGCGCGGCTACCGCTCGTTCTCGCTCGGCCCGCTGGACGAGCTCGGCAATTCCACCGGGGGCAACCGCAAGCTGACCGGCACCGCCGAGGTGCTGTTCCCGATGCCGGGCGCGGAGCAGGACCGCTCGCTGCGGCTCGCCGCCTTCATCGACGGCGGCCAGGTGTACGCCGGCAAGATCGAACCCGGCGAGCTGCGCTACGCCGCCGGTCTCGCGCTTTTCTGGTCCTCGCCATTGGGACCGTTGCGCCTGTCCTTCGCGCGCCCCCTGAACGACCAGCCCGGAGACCGCTCGCAAACGCTACAATTCACGTTCGGAACCGGCTTCTAAGACATGAAAATCGCCTTCCTCGCCGTTCTCGCCGTGCCGCTGGCCTTCCTCTCCGGCGCCGCCGCCGCGCAGCAGCCGGTTGGCAAGTTCGGCTTCGTGCATACCGAGCGCATCCTGCGCGACTCGGCGCCCGCGGTGCGCGCGCAGAAGCAGATCGAGGGCGAGTTCCAGAAGCGCGACCGCGAGCTGGCCGGCATCGCCGAGCAGCTCAAGCGCATGCAGGAGGACCTCGAGAAGAACGCCATGACGCTGGGGGAGACGCAGCGCCGCGCCAAGGAGCGGGAGTTCGGCGACCTTAACCGCGAGTTCCAGCGCAAGCAGCGCGAGTTCCGCGAGGACCTGAACCAGCGCCGCAACCAGGAGCTGGCGCAGGTGGTGGAGCAGGCGAACCGCGTCATCCGCCAGATCGCCGAGCAGGAGAAGTTCGACATCATCTTCCAGGAGATGCCGGCCTACGTCAGCCCGCGCATCGACATCACCGACCGGGTGATCAAGGCGCTGGACGGCAAGCCGCCCGCGAAATGACGGCATGCCGGGCCCGTTCACGCTTGGCGAGATAGCTTCGCGCCTCGGCGGCCGAGTGGCCGGCGATTCGCGGACGCTGATCCACCAGGTCGGCTCGCTCGAGCGCGCGGCGGCGGGGCAGATCAGCTTCCTGAGCAGCAGCAAGCACGCCCCCAGCCTGGGCGCCACGCGCGCGGCGGCGGTGATCATCGCGCCGGAAAACGAAAAGCTGACCGCGCTGCCGCGCATCGTGTGCGACGCGCCGTATGCCTATTTCGCCCGGGTTTCGCAGCTCTTCAACAGTGTGACCACCCAGGCCCCGGGGGTGCATCCCTCGGCCGTGGTCGCCAAGAGCGCGAGGCTGGGTAAAGGCGTATCCATCGGCGCCGGCTGCGTGATCGGCGACGACGTCACCATCGGCGACGACAGCTGCCTGTATCCACGGGTTGTCGTTTACAGAGCCTGCAAAATCGGGGCTCGCGTCATCCTCCACGCCGGCGTGGTGATCGGCGCCGATGGCTTTGGCATCGCGCCCGAAGAGGGCCGCTGGGTGAAAATCCCGCAGATCGGCGGCGTGCGCATCGGCGACGACGTGGAGATCGGCGCCAACACCACGGTGGACCGCGGCGCGCTCGACGACACCGTGATCGAGGAGGGCGCCAAGCTCGACAACCAGATCCAGGTCGGCCACAACGTGCGCATCGGCGCGCATACCGCGATCGCGGCCTGCACCGGCATCGCCGGCAGCGCCGACATCGGCCGGCATTGCACCATCGGCGGCGCGGCCATGATCCACGGCCACATCAAGATCGCGGACCATGTGCACGTTTCGGCGGGCACTTTGATCTCGCGCTCACTGCCGCAGCCCGGCACCTATACCGGCATCTATCCGTTCGACGAGCACGAAGCGTGGAAGCGCAGCGCCGCGCAGCTGCGCCGGCTGGCAAAAAGGAAAAAAGATGGCTGAGATGGACATCTACCAGGTCCTGAAGTACCTGCCGCAGCGCTACCCGGTGCTGATGATCGACAAGGTCAAGGAATGCGAGCCCGGCAAGCGCATCGTCGCCATCAAGAACGTGTCGGCGAACGAGCCGCACTTCCAGGGGCA
>DATFDV010000258.1:0-2275 GCA_035251855.1 Burkholderiales bacterium
CGTCACCCTCGAGCCGGCGCAGCGCATGCGCATGGCGCTCGAGGAGCTCGGCCCGACCTTCGTCAAGCTCGGCCAGGTGATGGCGACGCGCGTCGATCTCTTTCCGCCGCGCTGGATCGCCGAGTTCGAGAAGCTGCACGCGGAGGTGCCGGCGGTGCCGTTCGAGGAGCTGATCCCGGAGCTCACCCGCTCGCTCGGGCGCTCTCCGTTCGAGGTGTTCCGCGACATCGAGACCCACGCGCAGGGCGCAGCCTCGATCGCACAGGTGCATCGCGCCAAGCTGCAGGACGGCACCCCGATCGTGCTCAAAGTCAGGCGCCCCGGCGTGCGCGAGAAGATCGACGCCGACCTGCGCCTGCTGCGGCGCGTGTCCGAGCTGATCGAGTCCGAGATCCCGGAGGCGCGCCGCTATCATCCGGCGGAAGTCGCGGCGCAATTCGCGCGCACCCTGGAGCGCGAGGCGGACTTCGCCACCGAGACGCGCAACATCGAGCGCTTCGCCAAGAACTTCGCCGGCGACCCGCACATCGTCATCCCGCGCATCTATCCTGAATACACGAGCGACGTGCTGCTCGTGCAGGAGCACGTCGAAGGCATCCCGGCGACCAATCCGGCCGCGGTGGAAGCCGCCGGCCTCGACCGCAAGGTGCTCGCCGCGCGCGGCGTCGACGCGTTCCTGAAGATGATCCTGCTCGACGGCTTCTTCCACGCCGACCCGCATCCCGGCAACGTGTTCTACGTGCCGGGCAACCGCATCGTGATCATCGACTTCGGCATGGTCGGGCGGCTCTCGCCGCAGCGCCGCGCGCAGGTGATCGATCTGCTCGGCGGCCTCGCGCGCATGGCCGAGGAGCCGATGCTCGACGTCCTGATGGACTGGGCGGGCGACGCCTACGTCGACGAGATCAAGCTCGCCGCCGACGTGAACGAGATGGTGTTCGACTACGAAGGCGTGCCGCTGAAGGACATCCGCGTCGGCACCGTCATCCGCCAGTTCGCCGGCATCGTGCGCGAGCACTCGATCGTGCTGCCCTCGGACCTGTCGCTCATGTTCAAGGCGCTGATCACCCTGGAGGGGCTCGGGCGCCAGTACGACCCCGACTTCCACATCACCGACCACCTCACGCCGCTGGTGAAGAACGCGCTCGCCGAGCGCTACCAGCCGAATGAGCTGATGCGCCGCGGGCGCAGCGCGGTGAGCGAATTCATGAGCGTGGTGGGCGGCGTGCCAAGGGACCTCGCGCGCTTCCTGCGCGAGGCGCGCCGCGGCAAGACGCGCATCGACCTGGATCTGAAACGCCTCGACAGCTTCGGCCGCCAGCTCGACCGCACGCTGGACCGCGTCACCGTCGGCATCATGACGGCCTCGCTGGTGATCGGCTCGGCGATCGTCCTCACCGTGCGTGACGGCCCCACCTTCCTCGGCATCCCGGTCCTGCCGGCGGTGGGTCTCTTCGGCTACCTGCTCGCCTTCCTCAACAGCGTCTGGATCGTCTACGGCATCTGGCGATCAGGCCGGGAGTGATTTGACCCCCTGACAAGGGGGTCGCAAGCCGAAGGCGAGCGGGGGGTTGCTTTTAGGTCTGCGGCGTTTCGCCGAGCGCCACACATATCGCAGCGCATACCGCCTCAAAGCTCTCCAGGACGTCTGTATTAGTGAACCGCATTACGCGAAGGCCGCGCATTTCGAGTGCGGCGGTTCGCACCTGGTCATAGTGTTGCGCACGGTCCGTGTAATGGCTATCCCCGTCGAGCTCGATGACCAGCCGCTGGCGCGAGCAATAAAAGTCGGCGACGTATTGCCCGAGGGGCTTCTGGCGGGTGAACTTGTGCGGGAGATCGCGCAAGAACTCGTACCAGAGTTTCTTTTCCGCAGGCGTGGGGTCCCGGCGCAGCGCTTGCGCGCGGGGAGTGAGTTTCGTGCGGTACGGGATCCAGCGGGCGCCGGCCATACGCGCTTAACGCGCACATCGCAATTGAGTGCACGAAAAAACAACCCCCCGCTCGCCTTCGGCTCGCGACCCCCTTGTCAGGGGGTCAAACCAATCAGGCCTTGCTGTCTTTCGGGATGAACGTCAGCGAGACGCCGTTGTTGCACCAGCGCTGATTGGTGGGCGGCGGGCCGTCGTCGAAGACGTGGCCGTGGTGGCCGCCGCAGCGCTTGCAGTGGTACTCGGTGCGGGGGAAGACGAGGTAGAAGTCCTTCTTCTGCTCGAAGGCCCCCGGGATGGTGGTGAAGAAGCTCGGCCAGCCGGTGCCGGACTCGAACTTCATC
>DATFDV010000259.1:0-4832 GCA_035251855.1 Burkholderiales bacterium
TTCAAATTTCGGTTCATGGTCTTGGACCTCCCCCGGCGGCGCTGGGCGCCTTGGGTGCATTCACGAAAATCTGCTGGCGCAACAGGCGAAAGTCTACCACCGCATAGCGCCCCGCGACCTCGACGCGCGCGCTGCGCGGGCCGGCCGAGGTGTCCAGCGTAACGGTATGTACCCCGCGCGCCACGCGGCCGCGGGCGATGAAGATGTCGGAGGGCAGCGCGCGCCAGGTGCGGTCGTCGGCCGAGGCGAATGCCGCGCTGCCGATGGTGACCGCCGCTGACGCCAGCGCCGTGGCGAGGCTTTGCCGGTCGCCGAGCCGCTGCGTCTGGTACTGGAGCACGGCGGCGGTGGTGGTGCGCACCGTCGCCCGCAGCATGATCGCCGGCATGTCATCCTTCAGCCGGCGCCGCGCCATCGCGTCGACGCTGGTGATGGCTTCGGCCGGCAGCACCTTTCCCTCCAAAGCGACGTGCCGGGGCGAAACCGGCGCGGAGGTCGTGGTGATTACCGGAAACGCGTGCGGCAGCACGAGAAAGCGGCCTTGCACCCACACCGGCAGCACGAACTGGCGCGATTGCACCGCCGGCGCGGTGCCGGTGCCGATGATGAACAGCACGTCGGTCATGCCGTCGTCGGCGGCGGCCATGCGCTCGTCGAGCCCGCGCAGCGCCTCCTCCAGCAGCGGCCGGCCGGGCTGCAGCTCGTTCGCCAGCCGGTAGCCCGGCGCGGCGAGGCTGGCCTCGCCGAGCGCCTCGTAGACGAAGCCCGCCAGGTAGTGCGAGAGCGCGCTCTGGTAGCTGTTCCTGAGCGCGTTCACCGCCGGGTTGTCGATCGTCTCCACCGGGTAGCCGCTCAGCTCGCGCACGCTGGTGCGCGCGCCGCGCTTGCTCGCCTCCTCCTCCACCTCGGCGTACTGCTTCGCGCGCAGCTCGGCGATCTGCGCTTCGAACTCGTGGGTCTGCCGGATCGCCACGCGCGCATTCTCGTAGTCGCCGCGCGCGAGGTGGTTGAGCGCCATGTAGGTCAGCAGCATGACGCGCTCGTAATCGTAGCCCTGGTAAGCGCGCAGCTTGTCGTTCAGGAGGTAGCTCGATGCGCTGCTCGCCAGGTTTGCGAGCATGGCGAACGCGTCGCCGCTTGAAGCGGCCATGCGCGCCTCCGCAGCCATCCACGCCTTCTGGCTCTCGTCGTAGCGGCTGCCGAGCCGCTGCAGCATGCCGAGCTCCATGTAGTAGAGGAGATCCTTGTCGGGCAGGCGGTTGTTCGACTCGAGCAGGCGGATCGCGCCCTCGACGTTGCCACCGGAGGCCTGCTCGAGCGCGGGGTAGAGCTCGGCGTCGTAGCTGCGGAAGGCCGCGCAGCCGGAAAGGACGAGCGCCATGACCCCGGCGGCCATCCAGCCGGCGCTCATCACGTCACTTGCGCGGAAAGGTGATGAGCCGATCGCCGTCGGTCGCCTTGCCCGCCCTGGCCGCCTCGTAGAGCGGCCGCACTTGGTCGCCGAGCTGGGCGA
This sequence comes from Burkholderiales bacterium, assembly GCA_035251855.1. Lineage (GTDB taxonomy): Bacteria > Pseudomonadota > Gammaproteobacteria > Burkholderiales > SG8-39 > SCGC-AG-212-J23. The sequence goes on from DATFDV010000259.1 coordinate 1,514, forward strand.
GGCGCGCGGCGCGGTTCTGCGGTGACGGATGCGTGGAGAGGAACTCCGGTGGCCCGCCGCCCTCCTTGCCCATCTTCTCCCACAGCGTCACCGCGGCCTGCGGATCGAAGCCGGCGCGCGCCGCAAGCTCGATGCCGATCTGGTCGGCTTCCGACTCGCCCTCGCGACTGTTGGGCAGCTGGATGGCGAGCACCGAGGCGAGCTGCACCCCGCTGAGCGCGAGCGCCGCCCGGTCATCGCCACCGGCGACCGTGACCGCCACCGCCGCGGCGGTCGTCGCCACTGCGGAGGTCATCGCGATCGACATGCGCTCGCGAGTGTGGTCGGCGAGCGCGTGGGCGATCTCGTGGCCCATCACCTGGGCGATCTCGTCGTCGCTCGCCTTGAGCTTCTCCCACATGCCTGTGTAGATGGCCATCTTGCCGCCGGCCATGCAGAAGGCGTTCACCGTCTTCGGGTCGTCGATCACCTTCACTTCCCACGCCCAGTCCTTCGAGTCGGGGCGCACGCGCACCGCCTGCGCGATCAGCCGGTCGGTGATCTCGCGCACTTTCTGCGCGCGCGGCGTGTCCGCTTCGATGCGCTTTTTCTTGTCGAGCTCGCCCATCATCTGCGTGTAGGCGGCGGCCGACTGCGACACCGCCATGGATTCCGAGACGAGCAGGTACTGGCTGCGGCCCGTCAACGGGCTCGCCGTGCAGCCAGCCAGCAGAAAAAAGAAGGCAAACGCCAGACGGCGCATGGTGCGATGTCCCTGATTCGAACCGCGATTTTACGCGGCCGGCCGCTTGCGGCGGCGCGAGATGGATTTTCGGCCGCCGGCCGGCCTAGAATCTGGTGCGCAAGCCATGCTGCCCCTCCGCCCCGGCGACAAGCTTCCCCAGGATCCGACGTTCAGGGATCCGCCGCAATGGATTCACGAAGTCGCCGCCGCCGTGCTTTCCAGCCGCGACTCGAAGCGCCGGGCGGTGCTGAAACTGCTCGAACGAATTTCCCCTTCTACGCCGCCTTCCGCTCGCCGGGCGCCGGCAGCTCGCCGATCGCCGTCCTGATCGCCTCCTCGACGCGCTCGAGGAACACGAACTCCAGCTTCTGACGCGCCTCGGCGGGGACGTCCTCGAGGTCCTTCTCATTGCGCTTGGGCAGCATCACGGTCCTGATCCCGGCGCGCAGCGCGGCGAGGGTCTTCTCCTTCACCCCGCCGATCGGCAGCACCAGGCCGCGGAGCGAGATCTCGCCGGTCATGGCGACGTCGGAGCGGATCGGCTTGGCCGTGAGCAGGGACACGAGGCTCAGGAACATGGCCACCCCGGCGCTCGGCCCGTCCTTGGGCGTGGCGCCTGCCGGCACGTGAATGTGGATATCGGTCTTCTCCAGCGTCTGGGCGGTGAACACCTTGGCCAGCGTCAACGCCGCCTGCGCCGATTCCTTCATCACCTCGCCGAGCTGGCCGGTGAGGATCAGCTTGCCGGTGCCCGGGGTGCGCGAAGCCTCGATGAACAGGATGTCGCCACCGACCGAGGTCCAGGCAAGGCCGGTGGCCACGCCGGGCACCGAGGTGCGCTCGGCGAGCTCGCTTTCGAAGCGCCGCGCGCCGAGCACCGCGTGCAGGTCTTTCGGCTCGATGACGATCTTCTCTTTCGCGCCCTCGGCAATGCGCATCGCCACGTTTCGCAACACCGCGCCGATCTCGCGCTCGAGCGTCCGCACGCCCGCCTCGCGCGTGTAGTCGGAAATAATGGTTCTCAAAGCTGCTTCACTGATTTCCGCTTTTGAAGAGTCGAGTCCGCTCGCCGCGAGCTGGCGCGTGACCAGATAGCGCTTGGCGATCTCGAGCTTCTCCTCCTCGGTGTAGCCGGGGAGCTGGATGATCTCCATGCGGTCGCGCAGCGGGCCGGGGATGGTGTCGAGCATGTTGGCGGTGGTGATGAACATCACCTTCGACAGATCGAAGTCGACCGCCAGGTAGTTGTCGCGGAATTTCGCGTTCTGCTCCGGGTCGAGCACCTCGAGCAGCGCGCTCGACGGGTCGCCGTGGAAGCCGCCCTGGCCGAGCTTGTCGATCTCGTCGAACATCAGCACGCAGGTGCGCGACTCGGCGCGGCGGATCGCCTGGATCACGTTGCCCGGCAGCGCGCCGATGTAGGTGCGCCGGTGGCCGCGGATCTCGGCTTCGTCGTGCACGCCGCCGAGCGCGATGCGCTGGAACTTGCGGCCGGTGGCGCGCGCAATCGACTGGCCGAGCGAGGTCTTGCCCACCCCGGGCGGCCCTACGAAGCACAGGATCGGGCTCTTGCCCTCGGGGTTGAGCTTGCGCACCGCCAGGTGCTCGAGGATGCGGCGCTTGATCTTGTCGAGGCCGTAGTGGTCTTCATCCAGGATCTGCCTCGCCTTGGCGATGTCGATTTCCTGAATGGACGAAACCTTCCACGGCAATTCGGACAACCACTCCAGGTAGGTCCTGAGCATCGAGCCCTCGGCGCTGCCCTCGCCCATGCGCTGCAGGCGCTTGAGCTCCTTGACCGCGTGCTTGTAGACGTCCTCGGGCATGCCGGCGTCGTCGATGCCCTTCTTCAGCTCCTCCAGCTCCGCCGCCGTGTCGTCGCCCTCGCCCAGCTCCTTCTGGATCTGGCGCATCTGCTCGCGCAGCACATGCTCTCGCTGGCGCTCGTCGAACTCCTTCTTGGTCTTGTCGCCGATCTCCTTCGAGATGCGCAGCACGCCGACGCGCTCGCCCAAATGCTCGAGCACCTTGTCCAGGCGGCGCTTCAGGTCGAACGTCTCCAGCAGGTCCTGCTTGTCCTCGTTCTTGATGTCGAGCAGGTTGGCGACCATGTCGGCGAGCAGCGCCGGCGAGGTCATGCCCTGCACCACCACGCTGAGCTCCTCCGGCGCGCTCGGCAGCAGGCCGATCGCCTCGATCGCCTGCGCCTTGAGCTGGAGGAAGCGCGCCTCGATCTCCGAATCCAGGTCCTCTTTCGGAGTCACCATCTGCACGCGGGCGACGAGATACGGCCAGCCGGGCAGGAACTCGAGCACGCGAAAGCGGCTCTGGCCCTGCACCACCAGGTGGTGCGTGCCTTCGGCGCCGGTGATGTAGCGCACCACCTGGCCGGCGGTGCCGACCCAGTAAAGGTGCGAGGGCTGCACGTCGTTGGTCTGCGGATCGCGCTGCAAAAGGAAGCCGATCTTCTTCTCGCTGCGCACCGCCTCCTGCGCGGCGGTGACCGACTGGATGCGCCCGACGGTGATCGGCGTGATCACGCCCGGGAACAGCACGGTGTTCCGCATCGGGATGATGATCAGCGCGTCCTCGGGC
>DATFDV010000260.1:0-10441 GCA_035251855.1 Burkholderiales bacterium
GATCTCGAAGAGGAGCGCGGGCAGGCTGAGGTACTTCGGTCGGATCTTTTTCGCTGACGCGCTGGCCATGGAAACCGCCCGGCCCCTAATTCCGGGCAACCGCAATTATAATGAAATCGAATCTCGTTCCCGGAGCTTAGACCCCACCATGCCCAAAGCGCCAATGCGCGTCGCCGTCACCGGCGCCGCCGGCCAGATCGGTTACTCCCTGCTGTTTCGCATTGCGAGCGGCGAAATGCTCGGCAAGGACCAGCCGGTGATCCTGCAGATGCTCGAGATCCCGGACGAGAAGGCGCAGAAGGCGCTCAAGGGCGTGATGATGGAGCTCGACGATTGCGCCTTTCCCCTGCTCCACGGCATGGTGCCGGCGTCGGACCCGATGGTCGCCTTCAAGGATGTCGACGTCGCGCTGCTGGTCGGCGCGCGGCCGCGCGGGCCCGGCATGGAGCGCAAGGACCTGCTCGAGGCGAACGGCAAGATCTTCTCGCCGCAGGGCAAGGCGCTCGACCGCGTCGCCAAGCGCGAGGTCAAGGTGCTGGTGGTCGGCAACCCGGCCAACACCAATTGCCTGATCGCGATGAAGAACGCCCCGAGCCTCAAGCCCAGCCAGTTCACCGGCATGATGCGGCTCGACCACAACCGGGCGGTTTCGCAGATCGCGCAGAAGATTTCCAAGCCGGTGACCGCGATTCGCAAGGTGACCGTGTGGGGGAACCACTCGGCCACGCAGTACCCGGATGTTTTCCAGGCGGAAGCCGACGGTAAGAAAGTGTGGCCGCTGATTAACGACCAAGCGTGGCTGGAGCAGACGTTCATTCCCACGGTGCAAAAACGCGGCGCCGCGATCATCGAGGCGCGCGGCCTGTCCTCGGCGGCGAGCGCGGCGAACGCGGCCATCGACCATATCCGCACCTGGGTGTCGGGCACCCCGGAGGGTGACTGGGTGACCATGGGCGTGCCCTCGGACGGCAGCTACGGCATCGCCGAAGGCGTGATCTTCGGCTACCCCGTGACCTGCCGCGGCGGGCAGTACCAGGTGGTCAAGGGCCTCGAGGTGAGCGAGTTCAGCCGCAAGCGCATCGATGCCACGCTCAAGGAATTGCACGAGGAACGCGACAGCGTGAAGCAGCTCTTCGCATGAGCGCAGGCCAGAAGTTCCGGGAATCGCTGCGGCAGGAAAAGCCGCTGCAGATCGTCGGCACCATCAACGCGAACCACGCGCTGATGGCGAAGCGCGTCGGCTACCGCGCGATCTACCTTTCCGGCGGCGGCGTCGCCTCGGGCTCGCTCGGCCTGCCCGACCTCGGCATCTCCAACCTCGACGACGTGCTGATCGACATCCGGCGCATCACCGACGTGTGCGACCTGCCGCTGCTGGTCGACGTCGACACCGGCTTCGGCGCCAGCGCCTTCAACGTGGCGCGCACCACGCGCTCGCTCATCAAGGCCGGCGCGGCGGCGATGCACATGGAGGATCAGGTCGGCGCCAAGCGCTGCGGTCATCGCCCCGGCAAGGAGCTGGTCTCGAGCGCCGAGATGGCCGACCGCATCAAGGCGGCGGTGGACGCGCGCACCGATGCGGGCTTCGTGGTCATGGCGCGCACCGATGCGCTGGCCGTCGAAGGCCTGGACGCTGCCGTTTCACGCGCCATCTCCTATGTAGAAGCCGGCGCCGACATGATTTTCCCGGAGGCGATCACGGACCTGCCGATGTACCGCAAGTTCGCCGAGGCGGTGAAGGTACCGATCCTCGCCAACATCACTGAATTCGGAAAGTCCCCGCTTTTTACGGTCGACGAGCTGCGCGCGGCGAACGTGGCGATGATCCTTTACCCGCTGACCGCGTTCCGCGCCATGAACAAGGCCGCGCTCAAGGTCTACGAGAACCTGCGCAGGAGCGGCTCGCAGAAAGCCTCGATCGGCGAGATGCAGACGCGCGAAGAGCTTTACGACATCATCAACTACCACTCCTACGAGAAAAAGCTGGATGAGCTCTTCTCCCGCGGTCGTTCCTAGACCGAAGAAATCGGTCGCCCTGTCGGGCGTTCCGGCGGGCAACACCGCGCTGTGCACGGTCGGCCGTACTGGCAACGACCTGCATTACCGCGGCTACGACATCCTCGACTTCGCCGACAAGGCCGAGTTCGAGGAGGTCGCCTACCTGCTGGTGCACGAGAAGCTTCCGACCAAAGACGAGCTCAAGAAGTACAAAAGCCTGCTGCGGCGCATGCGCGGCCTGCCGCCGGCGCTGAAAAAAGCGCTGGAAAACGTGCCGAAGAAGGCGCATCCGATGGATGTGATGCGCACCGGCGTCTCGGTGCTCGGCACCCTGGAGCCCGAGAAGGACGACCATGGCAAGCCCGGCGCGCAGAAGATCGCCAACCGGCTGATGGCCTCGCTCGGCTCGATGCTGCTCTACTGGTACCACTACAGCCATCACGGCAAGCGCATCGACACGGAGACCGACGACGATTCCATCGGCGGCCACTTCCTCAGGCTTTTACACGGTAAAAAACCAACCCCGGAAGCGGTGCGGGCGATGCACACCTCGCTCATCCTGTACGCCGAGCACGAGTTCAACGCCAGCACCTTCACCTGCCGCGTGATCGCCGGCACCGGCTCGGACATGCACAGCGCGATCTGCGGCGGCATCGGCGCGCTGCGCGGCCCGAAGCACGGGGGCGCCAACGAGTTTGCATTTGAAGTTCTAAAAAGGTATTCAAACCCCGACGCGGCCGAAGCGGACATCATGCGGCGCATCCAGGCGCGCGAGATCGTCATCGGCTTCGGCCATCCGGTGTACACCACCGGCGACCCGCGCAACGAGGTGATCAAACGCGTCGCCAGGCGGCTTTCCGGAAACAACCTCAAGCTGTTCGAGATCGCCGAGCGCATCGAGCAGGTGATGTGGCGCGAGAAGAGGATGTTCGCCAACCTGGACTGGTACAGCGCCGTGTCGTACCACCGCCTGGGCGTGCCCACCGCCATGTTCACGCCGGTGTTCGTGATCTCGCGCACCAGCGGCTGGTCGGCGCACGTCATGGAGCAGCGCGCCGACGGCAAGATCATCCGCCCGGCGGCGAACTACACCGGCCCGGAAAACCAGCAATGGGTCCCTTTGGAAAAGAGATAACGTGTACGAATCGGATCTGACCAAATTCATGCGCAAGTTCCTCGAGGAGCACCCCGAGGAGGTCGAGTCGCAGCGCAAGGGCCGTGCCATCTGGTGGGACAAGACGAGGGACGAGCGCGCCCCCGCCCCTTCCATGCAGCACGCGCCGCGCGCCGGCGGCAACGAGCACACCTTCGAGCCGGCCGGGGGCTACGAGTGGAGCTTTGCCGTGGATGACAACACCGAGCAGAAAAGCAGTCCCTGATGTCCGCCGCTATTTCGAATGTCCGGCCCAAGCCGGACAAGGTGCTGACGCTCATCGCCGACTACGCCACCAAGTACTCGGTGCAAAGCGCCGAGGCTTATGAAACGGCGCGCTACTGCCTGATGGACACGCTGGGCTGCGGCTTCGAGGCGCTCGAATACCCGGCGTGCACCAAGCTGCTCGGGCCGATCGACCCCGAGACCGTGGTGCCGCGCGGCGCCAAGGTGCCGGGAACCAAATTCCAGCTCGACCCGGTGCAGGCCGCCTTCAACCTCGGCGCGATGATTCGCTGGCTGGATTTCAACGACACCTGGTTGGCCGCAGAGTGGGGCCACCCGTCGGACAACCTGGGCGGCATTCTCGCTACGGCCGACTGGATTTCCAGAAATGCGTCCACGCCGCTGCTGATGAAGGACGTATTAACCGCGATGATCAAGGCCCACGAGATCCAGGGCGTGATCGCGCTGGAGAACAGCTTCAACCGCGTCGGCCTGGACCACGTGGTGCTGGTCAAGGTCGCCTCGACCGCGGTGGTCGCGCAGATGCTTGGCTGCACCTATGACCAGGTGGTCAACGCCGTCTCGCAGGCGTGGGTCGACGGCCAGTCGCTGCGCACCTATCGCCACGCGCCCAACGCCGGCTCGCGCAAGAGCTGGGCCGCCGGCGACGCCACCTCGCGCGCCGTGCGCCTCGCCCTCATCAGCAAGACCGGCGAGATGGGCTATCCCTCGGTGCTCACCGCCAAGGGGTGGGGCTTCTACGATGTCCTCTTCAAGGGCAAGGCGTTCAAGTTCCAGCGCAAGTTCGGCAGCTACGTGATGGAGCACGTGCTGTTCAAGATTTCCTTCCCGGCGGAATTCCACGCGCAGACCGCCGTCGAATGCGCGATGAGCCTATTTCAGCAGATGCAATCGGCGGGCAAAGCCGCTGAAGACATTAAGAAAATCCGCATTCGCACGCACGAGGCGGCGATCCGCATAATCGACAAGAAAGGACCGCTTTCGAACCCGGCGGACCGCGACCACTGCATCCAGTACATGGTGGCGGTGCCGCTGATCTTCGGGCGGCTCACCGCCGCGGATTACGAGGATGGGATCGCCGCGGATCCGAGGATTGATGCTTTGAGGAAAAAGATCGCCTGCGTCGAGGACAAGCGCTTCACCCGGGACTACCACGACCCGAAGAAGCGCTCGATCGCCAACGCTCTGACCGTGGAGTTCAAGGACGGCACCAAGCTGAAGGAAGTCGTGTGCGAGTACCCGATCGGGCACAAGCGCCGGCGCGCCGAGGGGATGCCGGTGCTGGTCGAGAAGTTCAAGACCAACCTCGCGCGGCGCTTTTCGCCGAAGCAGCAAAAAGCCATTCTCGAAGTCTGCATGGACCCGGCCCGGCTCCAGGCGATGCCCGTCAACGCCTTCGTCGACCTGTTCGTGGTCTGATACCAGAGGTACACATGGATTCGTTCAAGACGCTGCAATCGTTCAAACACGGCAAGCTCCATTCGTTGCCCGCATTGGGAAAAACCCTGGGCGTGAAAGTCGAAAAGCTCCCGGTTTCGATCCGCATCGTGCTCGAGTCGGTGCTGCGCAACTGCGACGGCAAGAAGGTCACCGAGGCTCATGTGCGAGAGCTGGCCGGCTGGCAGCCCAACGCCAAGCGCACCGAGGAGATCCCGTTCGTGCTGGCGCGCATCCTGCTGCAGGATTTCACCGGCGTGCCGCTGCTGTGCGACCTCGCCGCCATGCGCAGCGTGGCGCAGAAGATGGGCAAGGACCCCAAAGCCATCGAGCCGCTGGTGCCGGTCGACCTGGTGGTCGACCACTCGGTGCAGATCGACCACTACGGCAACAAGAACGCGCTCGACCTCAACATGAAGCTGGAATTCAAGCGCAACGAGGAGCGCTATCAGTTCATGAAGTGGGGCATGCAGGCATTCGACACCTTCAAGGTGGTGCCGCCGGGCATCGGCATCGTGCATCAGGTGAACCTCGAGTACCTGGCGCGCGGCGTGCACAAGTCGAAAGACGGGATGTGCTATCCCGACACGCTGGTCGGCACCGACAGCCACACCACCATGATCAACGGCATCGGCGTGGTGGCCTGGGGCGTGGGCGGCATCGAGGCCGAGGCCGGCATGCTCGGCCAGCCGGTGTACTTTCTCACCCCGGATGTAGTTGGAGTTCAGTTAAAAAATAAACTACACCCGGCGTGCACCGCCACGGACCTGGTCCTGACCGTCACGGAGATGCTGCGCAAGGCCAAGGTGGTCGGCAAGTTCGTCGAGTTCTTCGGCGACGGCGCGGCCTCGCTGGCGGTGCCCGACCGCGCCACGCTGGGCAACATGGCGCCCGAGTACGGCGCGACGATGGGCTTCTTCCCGGTCGATGACCGCACCGTCGAGTACTTCCGCGGCACCGGGCGCACCGACGAGGAGATCGAGCGCCTCACCACCTACTTCAAGGCGCAGGGCCTGTACGGCATGCCGAAGGCCGGCGACATCGATTATTCGCAGGTGCTGGAGCTCGACCTTTCGACGATCTATCCGTCCGTCGCCGGCCCGAAGCGGCCGCAGGACCGCATCGACCTCGACCGGGTCAAGGGCACCTTCGAGAAGCTGTTCACCGCGCCGGTGAAGGAGAATGGCTTCGCCAAGAAGAGCGATGATTTAAATAAAAAATATAAAACGTTTGACGGCATGGAGATCAAGAACGGCGACGTGCTGATCGCCGCCATCACCTCGTGCACCAACACCTCCAATCCCGGCGTGCTGCTTGCCGCCGGGCTGCTCGCCAAGAAAGCCGTCGAGTTCGGCCTGACGGTGAATCCGCGCGTGAAGACTTCGCTCGCGCCGGGCTCACGCGTGGTGACCGAGTACCTGCAGAAGGCGGGCCTCCTGCCCTACCTCGAGAAGCTCGGCTTCGCCGTGGCGGCCTACGGCTGCACCACCTGCATCGGCAACGCCGGGCCGCTCGCGCAGGCGATCGACGAAGCGATCGTCAAAAACGACCTGGTCTGCGCGGCGGTGCTCTCGGGCAACCGCAATTTCGAAGCCAGGATCCATCCCAACATCCGCGCCAACTTCCTCGCCTCCCCGCCGCTGGTGGTGGCGTACGCGCTGGCCGGGTCGATGCTGGTCGATCTGAAGACCCAGCCGCTGGGCAAATCCAAGACAGGCGAGGACGTCTACATCGGCCACATCTGGCCGTCGGCGGACGAGGTGCGCGGCCTGATGAAGCTCGCCATGGATCCGGCCACGTTCCGCACCCTTTACGCCAACCTGGCCGACACCAACCCGATGTGGAAGAAGGTGTCGGCGCCTTCCGGCCAGGTCTACAGTTGGCCGAAATCCACCTACATCGCCGAGCCGCCGTTCTTCGAGGATTTCTCGATGACGCCGAAAGGCGTGGGCAACGTCGTCGGCGCCAAGGTGCTGGGCATCTTCGGCGATTCGGTGACCACCGACCACATCTCGCCCGCCGGCTCGATCAAGCCGACCTCTCCCGCCGGCTTTTATCTGCAGGAGAACGACGTCGCGGTGGCGGACTTCAATTCCTACGGCGCGCGCCGTGGCAACCACGAGGTGATGATGCGCGGCACCTTCGCCAACGTGCGCATCAAGAACCTGATGCTGCCCGGCACCGAAGGCGGCCTTACGCTCTACAAGAACGAGAAACTGCCGATCTACGATGCCGCCATGCGCTACATCGCCGACGGCACGCCGACGGTGGTGTTCGGCGGCGAGGAGTATGGCACCGGCTCGTCGCGCGACTGGGCGGCGAAAGGCACGCAGCTCCTGGGCGTGAAGGCGGTCCTCGCGCGCAGCTTCGAGCGCATCCATCGCGCCAACCTGGTCGGCATGGGCGTGCTGCCGCTGCAGTTCCTCGGTGCCGACTCCGCGCAGTCGCTCGGCATCAAGGGCGATGAGACCATCGACGTCCTCGGCGTCGCCGGCATCCAGCCGCAGCAGGAGCTCAAGGTGCAGATCACTAGCGCCGACGGCCGCAAGGTGGAGATCACCGTCAAATGCCGCATCGACACGGCGATCGAGGTCGACTACTACCGCCACGGCGGCATCCTGCCCTTCGTCCTGCGCGAGCTGATGAGCGCCGGACCCGCGTCCGCCAAGGCCGCCGCCTAACTAAAAGGGGTCAGGACCCTTTTCCCCGGGACAGGACCCTTTTCCCGGAAAAAAGGGTCCTGGACCCTTGTCGTGTCTACCTTCTGGCCGTTCGTGCGTTCTCAGTGCCATGCCAAGGCCACTGAGAACCGCGCCCGGCGGGTACGTGTACCACGTGCTCAATCGGGCGAACGGTAAACGCCGGATCTTTGAGCACGATCACGACTACCTCGCGTTCGAGCGCGTGCTCGCTGAGGTGCAGGAGCGCATACCAATGCGCATCCTTGCCTGGTGCGTGATGCCCAATCACTGGCACCTCCTGCTTTGGCCACGCCAGGATGGCGATCTCTCCAGGTACATGCGCCTTGTCACGCTGACGCATACCCAGCGGCGTCATGCCTATTGCGCCAGCGCGGGGAGCGGCCATCTTTACCAAGGGCGCTTCAAATCGTTCGTGGTGCAAAGCGACGCCCACTTCCTGACCGTCGCGCGTTACGTCGAAGCGAATGCGCTGAGCGGCGACCTTGTGGGGCGTGCGGAAGAGTGGCGCTGGGGTAGCCTTTGGAGGCTGGTGCACGGGAAGGCCGAGCAGCCGCCACAGATCAATCAATGGCCTGTGACGCGGCCGAGCGATTGGCTTATGTACGTGAATCAGCCGATCGGCGCAGCGGAGGCGGATGCTCTACGCGGTTGCGCACAACGCAGCCGCCCTTATGGGGTGCAGACGTGGGTGGAGGCGACCGTCGAGCAACTGGGCCTCCAATGCACCGTCCGTCCTCGCGGACGTCCGCCCAAAGACAAAGGCGAGCTCGACCTTTTCTCGAGAAAAGGGTCCTGACCCCTTTTCTCTAGCTTTCGCGCGGTAGGGGGTTGGGGCGCGCGGCGTCGTGCGGCGGGTGGCCGGTTTCGATCATGCTCTTCATGCGCAGGAGGTCGGCGTCCATCTCGCTTTTCGGATCGGCGCCGAAGATCGACGCCACGGCGTGGCCGAAGGCGCCGGCCGGCGGCACGTAGGAGAGCCGCACGCTGACGCGCGTGCCGCCGTCGCCGTTGGTCTCGAAGTTCACGCTGCCTTCGTGGCGCACGTCGGAGTCGCTGACCGAGCGCCACTCGATGACCTCGCCGGGCACCACGCGCGTGATTTCGGCGGTCCATTGCACCGGCACGCCTGCCGGTCCGGCGACTACCCAGTGCGAGCGATTTTCCGCCACCTGCAGCACTTCGCGCACGTTGTGCATGAAGCGCGGGAAGTTCTGGTAGTCGGTCCAGAAGCCGAACACGCGCTCGACCGGCGCGGCGACATGGATGGTCTTCAGCACCGTGATGCCGCGCTCGCCGAAGCCGAGAAGGCTGCGCAAGCCCCGGTTGGCGGCGGCGCGCGCGAGCAGCGCCGAGCCGGAGATCCCGAGCAAGGCGCGCATGTTGCCGCGCGACTGCGTCGCCGCCAGCATCAGCGCCGCGCCGGCGCCGCCGGCGATCATGCGGGCCGCGGGCGACCAGTTCTCCTGCAGCAGCTCGAAGCGCTTGCCGGTGCGCGGCTCGCCGCCCTGCAGGGACGAGACCTTGCCCGGTTCGCTGTAGACCGTCAGCTGGTCGCTCACCGCCCGCACCCCCGGCACCCGGCGGGTGGTGCGAAGGAGCGGGCGCACCTCGTGGGACAGGATCGGCCCGATCAGCGTGACGTGGCCGCCCAGCGCCGCCACCTCGATGGCGTGCGGATGCGACACCACCCGGCCGAGCTCGGCGCGCACCCGGTCGATGAGGACGTCATCGGTAACTTCGTCGTGCTCGAACATCTTTTTCGCTTCCGCCCAGGCGCCCTGCACGCGGTGCACCGTGTCGCGCGCCGTCACCTTGGCGCCCTCGTTGACCACCTTGGCGGCGTGCACCACCTTGTCGCGCGTCCGGGCGCGGCGACGCCGGCCGGAGTTGGGGTCCAGGAAATACATGAGCGCCACGCCCATGGCCGCGCCGCCGATGAAGATTGGATTCATGTCATTGAGACTGCGCTGGAAGAAACCCGTTCAGGTTCATGGGGTCAAACCTGCATGAAAACCACCTGGATAATCGCGGCCGACTCCAGCCGCGCAAGAGTCCTGCAAGTTGCGGACCGGGAGCGGCTGGTCGAGGTCGAAAGCCTCACCAACCCCGAAGGGCGCCTGCAGAACCGCGAGATCAACACCGACGCGAAGGGCCGCTTCTCCGGTCCCGACCGGCCCGGCGGCCATTCGAGCGATGACGAGGAGCGCACCGTCGATCACTACAACGAGCTGTTCGCCAAGCGCGTCGGCGATTACCTCGACAAGGCGCGTACCGACCAGCGCTACGAGCAGCTGGTCCTGGTCGCCCCGCCGAAATTCCTCGGGGCGCTGCGCAAGGAGCTCGGCAAGGAAGTCGGCAAGCTGGTCGCCGACGAGCTGCCCAAGGACCTCTCCTGGTTCAACGAGCGCGAGCTGGAGCGCTACTTCGCGAAAGGAAGTGGGCGAGCGCCCTGATGTCGGCGTCGCTTACGCCATACAGCGACGCCGCCATGATGGTGTCGCCGCCGCTGCGCTTGCCGTCGCGGTAGGCGCGCATCTCCGCTGCCAGGTAGGTCTCGCGCTGCGCGGCGAGCCGCGGGATCTGGTTCTGGCCGCCGAAGTCGGACGTGTGGCAGATACCGCAGCGCAGCGCCTTCGCTCTTTCCTGGCCGGTCTTCATCAGGCTCTTGTCCGGCGCCCCGCCTTCCATGCCTTTTGCCGGCAGCTTGGAGAAATGCTCCGCCAGCTTGACGATCTGCGCGTCCTTCATCCCTTTCACCACCGGCAGCATCTGCTCGGACTTGCGCAGCTCCTCGCGGAACAGCACCAGCTGGGTCTCGATGAACAGCTTCGGCTGGCCGGCGATGGAAGGGATCTGCGGGTTGGTCGAGTTGCCGTCGTCGCCGTGACAGGCGGCGCACAGCTGC
>DATFDV010000261.1:0-16504 GCA_035251855.1 Burkholderiales bacterium
AAAAAAGCCCGCCTGACGGCGGGCTTCCTTGAAGGCTTCTTCTTGTCGCGCTTAGGCGGCTTTTTTGCTTTTGGCCATGCCCCTCGCGGTCTCGGTCGCGGCGTTCACGTTTGCTTCCGCGATCTCGGTCGCCTGACGCGCGACCTTGGTGAGATTGTCGTAGGCCGAATTGCTGGCGGCGAGCATCGACTTGATCGCGGCGACCGCGACGTCCGAGCCGGCCGGGGCGTTCTTCGACACCTTGTCGAGCAGGTTGACGAAGCCTTCGTTCCACTCGGAGACGCGGCGCTCGGCGACCTTGGTGAGCTCGGTATTGGCTTCGGTGGCCACTTCGTAGACGCTCTTCGAGTAGGCGATGGCCTTCTCGATCGCCGGCTGGGCGAAGGCGTTCTGCAGGGTGACGAATTCCTGCACGTCCTTCGCGCCGAGCAGGGCGCGGGTGTTGTTGATCGAGTCTTCAAAGGCGCTCTTCACGGCGCCGGCGCTGATGGTGGCAAGCTTCTCGAACGCAGCGAACTGCGTGTTGGCAACGGCGAGCAGGGTCTCGACGTTCGATTTGTTGGCTGATTGAATCTGTTCGGGGGTCACGTACATGGTCTTTCGCTCCTAGAGTTTTGTGCAATGCAGCAAAGAGGCATTCTAGGCCCCTCGTGTTGAAAGGTCAATAATATTGTGCATAGCACAAACGGTGATCTGCCCCTAGCAGATCCGACGACGGCTTCATGACCTGGGCCTTCCCTGGGCTCTTCGTACTCCTATGGAGCACCGGCTTCATCGGCGCGAAGTTAGGGCTTCCTTACGCAGATCCCATTATCTTCCTGGAGTTTAGGTTCCTATTCGTCTTGGCCATCCTCCTGCCGCTGTGCTGGGCATTCAAGGCCCCCTGGCCGTCACCCCGACGCGCCCTGCAAATGGCGGTGAGCGGCGGACTCCTTCAGGCCGGCTACCTGGGCGGGGTCTTCGCTTCGCTGCACCATGGCATGCCGGCGGGGGTATCGGCCCTGGTGACCGGCATGCAGCCGGTTCTAACCGCGGTCCTGGGCAGCTGGCTGCTGCGGGAAACGGTCAGCCCCAGGCAGTGGCTGGGCTTTTTCCTGGGGCTGGCGGGGGTCCTTTTGGTGGTGGGCGATCGCATCGTGGTCGAGCACCTGAGCGCGGCAGCGGTAGGGCTATCGGTGTTCGCGCTCCTGAGCATCACCCTCGGTACGCTTTGGCAGAAGCGCCACGGCGTGGGGGTCGACCTGAGGACCGGTGCAGCCATCCAGTTCATGGCCGCGGCGCTGATCCTCGCGCCATTCGCCCTGCTCGAGGGCGGCGAGGTGCGCTGGACCGGCGAATTCGTTTTCGCCCTCGGCTGGCTGGTGGTGGTGCTCTCGTTCGGTGCCATCTTCCTGCTGCTCACCCTCATCCGCCGGGGCCGCGCCACGCAGGTCTCCAGCCTCTTCTACCTCGTGCCGCCCACCACCGCGCTCATCGCCTGGCCGCTGTTCGGTGAAACATATTCGCTTTCGGCGGCGGCCGGGATGGCCCTCGCTATGCTGGCGGTCTGGCTGGTGATGAAAGCATGAGCATCGACTACAAGCCCAACGACCCGGCCGTGCTGGCCGACCCGTTCCCGCTGTACGCCCGCCTGCGCGACGAGGATCCCGCGCACTGGAGCCCGCGCCTCAAGGCCTGGGTCCTCACGCGCTACGAGGACGTGAAGCGGGTGTGCCTGGACAGCACGATGTCGTCGGACCGGCTGCGCCCGTTCTTCGCCACGCTGCCGCCGCCCGAGGCGGGCAAGATCGCCGAGCTCGCCCGCTACCTCACGCTGTGGATGGTGTTCCGCGATCCGCCCGAGCACACGCGGCTGCGGCGCCTGGCCGCCAGGGTGTTCAACGTACGTTCCATCAACGCGCTGCGCCCAAACATCGAATCGTTGACCGCCTGGCTGCTGGATCGCCTTGCCGAAAGGAAGGAATTCGATTTCATCGGCGATTTCGCCATGCCGCTGCCGGCGCTGGTGATCATGGACATGCTCGGCGCGCCGCGCGAGGAGCTGGCCCGCCTGAAGCGGCTGTCCGACGAGATGGCGCTGTTCATCGGCAGCGCGCGCGATGCGCCGGAGAAGTACCAGCGCGCCGGCGCCGCGACCCGCGAAATGGCGGATCTGTTCCGAGAGCTGATCACCGCGCGACGGGCGGCGCCGCAGCGCGACCTCCTGAGCGAGCTGGTGGCGCTCGACGATGGCGGTGACCGGCTGTCGGACGATGAGCTGGTGGCGACCTGCATCCTGCTGCTCTTCGCCGGCCACGAGACCACCACCCACCACCTCGCCAACGGCCTGCGCGCGCTGCTGCGCTTCCCGGCCGAGCTCGACAAGCTGCGGGCGAATCCGGCGCTCGCCCCCGCCGCGGTCGAGGAGCTCCTGCGCTACGACGGGCCGATCGGTGCGCAGGTGCGCATCGTGCAGGAGCCGCAGACGCTGCACGGCAAGGCGCTGAAGCCCGGTGAGCGCGTGTTCCTGCTGATGAACGCCGCCAACCGCGATCCGCGCGCCTATGCGAATCCCGAGCGCCTCGACCTGTCGCGCAACGGCGTACCGCACCTCACCTTCGGCTTCGGCGCTCATATCTGCCTCGGCTTTCCGCTCGCGCGGCTCGAGGGCCAGGTGGCATTGCCGGCGGTGCTCGCGCGCTGGCGCCGGCTGGAGCTCGCCAGCGAAACGATCGAGTGGATGGATTCGATGGTGCTGCGGGGCATGAAAGCGATGCCGGTGCGGGCCACGACTTGAGCGCCGAGCCGGACCACCTGCCGCGGCGCCTGTGGTGGGTGCTCGCCAGCCTCACGCTCGCGTGGGGCTTCAACTGGACGGCGATGAAGACCGCCCTGGCCGAGGTGCCGCCGTGGACCTTCCGCAGCCTGTGCCTCGGCCTGGGCTCGGCGGTGCTGTTTCTGGCGCTGCGCGCCGGCGGCCAGCGGCTGGTGCTGCCCACCGGGCAATGGGGCCGGTTGTGGCTGCTCGCCGTGCTCAACATCACCTGCTGGAACATGCTGGTGGCGTTCGGCGTGGGCTTGATCCCGTCGGGCCGCGCCGCGATCCTCGCCTACACCATGCCGGTCTGGTCGGTGCCGTTGTCGGTCTGGCTGCTCGGCGAGCGCATCACCGGGCGCAAGCTCTTTGGCCTGGCGCTGGGCCTCGCCGGGCTGGTCCTGTTGCTCGGCGACGCCTTCGTCAACCTGGGCGCGGCACCGCTGGGCTCGCTGCTGGTGCTCGGCGCCTCGCTCTCCTGGGCCCTCGGCACGGTGATGCAGAAGCGGTTTCGCGTGAGCATGCCGGTCGGGCCGTACACCGCCTGGATCATGCTGCTGGGCGGCGTGCCGATCTTTCTGGGCGCCATCGCCTTCGAGGACTGGCAATCGCTGCGCGAGGTCGGCGTCAAGGCTTGGCTCGGCACCGCCTACAACGTGGTGATCGCCTTCGCGTTCGCGCACTGGGCCTGGATCAAGATCGCGACCTCGGTGCCGGTGAGCATATTTTCCATCAGCATGCTGCTCATTCCGGTGGTGGGCGTGGTCTGCGGCATGCTGTTCCTCGGCGAGCGTCCGACATGGGCGGAGTACGCGGCGCTGGCGCTGGTCGTCGCGGCGCTCCTCACGGTTCTGCGACCAGGGCGCGGCGCGCGGGGATAAGAGCCGGATCCCAGTCGCGCGCCGCCTCGCCGAGGTCGTCAGCCTGCGGCTGGCCGAGAAAAGCCAGCGCGCGGCGCAGCGTTTCCTCGGGGCGGCGCGTCTCGATGGCGTGCGCGCCGGTCTGCTTGGAAAGCTTTTCGCCAGCGGCATTCACCGCTGCGGGCACGTGCAGGTAGCGCGGCGTCGCGTAGCCGAGCAGGCGCTGCAGGTGGATCTGGCGCGGCGTCGAGTCGAGCAGGTCGGCGCCGCGCACCACGTCGGTCACGCCCTGCTCGGCATCGTCGACCACCACCGCGAGCTGGTAGGCGAACTGCGCGTCGGCGCGCAGCAGGACGAAATCGCCGATGTCGCGATCCAGTTGCTGCGCCTGCGCGCCCTGCACGCGGTCGGTGTAGGAGATTTTTGCGCCGGCGGTGCGCAAGCGCAACGCGCGCGGCGCTTTGCCGGGCGCGAGTCCCGCACGGCAGGTGCCGGGATAGATCTGCGCGCCGTCGCTCGCCAGGCCGAGCGCGGAATCGGCGATCTCGCGCCGCGTGCAGCCGCACCAATAGGTGTGCGGTTCGAGCGCCGCCAGGGCGCTACGGTAGCGGGCGCCACGCTTGCTTTGATAGAGAACCGGTGCGTCCGACGCGAGGCCCAGCCGGTCCAGGGTGCGCAGGATCGCGTCGGCCGCGCCAGGCTGCACGCGCGGCGCATCCAGGTCCTCGATGCGCACCAGCCAGCGGCCGCCCGCGGCGCGCGCATCGAGCCAGCTGGCCAGCGCGGCCACCAGCGAGCCGAAATGCAGCGGTCCGGTGGGCGAGGGCGCGAACCGGCCGACGTACATGAGGTCTAGATTACACTGCCCAATTTCGCGAAAGGACTGCCGTGGCAACCGTCGAGCTCACCAAGGAAAACTTCGAGAAAACCGTCAACGACAACCCGATGGTGATCATCGATTTCTGGGCCCCCTGGTGCGGCCCTTGCCGCGGCTTCGCGCCGGTGTACGAGAAGGCCTCGGAAACGCATGGCGACGTGGTGTTCGCAAAGATCAACACCGACGAGCAGCAGGAGCTCGCCGGCGCCTTCGGCATCCGCTCGATCCCCACCTTGATGGTGTTCCGCGAGAAAGTGATCCTGTTCCAGCAGGCCGGCGCGCTGCCCGGGCAGGCGCTCGAGCAGGTGATCACCCAGGCCAAGACCGTCGACATGGCGAAGGTGCACGCCGAGATGAAAGAGCAGGAGCAGAAGCAGGAGCAAAAGCAGGAGCAGAAGTAACATTAGGGCCGCGATGAGCGGCTCGCGCCTCGAGAAGGACAGCTTCGGCACCATAGAGGTGCCGGCCGAGCGCCTTTGGGGCGCACAGACCGAGCGCAGCCGCCGCTTTTTCCGCATCTCCGCGGAGCGCATGCCGCTCCCCGTGATCTACGCCCTGGCGCTGGTCAAGAAGGCGGCGGCCGCGGTCAACCTCGAGCTCGGCCTGCTTGCAAAGGAGAAGGCGCAGGCGATCGAGCGCGCGGCCGACGAGGTGCTCGCCGGCCGCCACGACGCGGAATTCCCGCTGGTGGTCTGGCAAACCGGCTCCGGAACCCAGACCAACATGAACGTCAACGAGGTGCTGGCCAACCGGGCTTCCGAGCTGCTTGGCGGCGAGCGCGGGCAGAAGCGCCTGGTGCACCCCAACGACGACGTCAACCTCGGCCAATCGTCGAACGACGTGTTCCCGACGGCGATGCATATCGCCGCCGCGCGCGCGCTGCAGGAAGAGGTCCTGCCGGCGCTCGAGGCGCTGAAAGCCACGCTGGCAGAGAAGAGCGACGCCTTTGCCTCGATCGTCAAGATCGGCCGTACGCATCTGCAGGACGCCACCCCGCTCACCCTGGGTCAGGAATTTTCCGGTTACGTCGCGCAGCTCGCGCATGCGGCCGCGGCACTGCGAGCCGCCCTGCCGCCGCTGCACGAGCTCGCGATCGGCGGCACCGCGGTGGGCACGGGTTTGAACACGCATCCCGAATTCGCGGCCCGCGTCTGCGCGCGGATCGCCGGGGAAACCGGCGTTGCTTTCGTCGAGGCGAAGAACAAATTCGCCGCGCTCGGCGGGCACGAGGCGCTGGTGTTCGCTCACGGCGCGCTCAAGACGCTCGCCGCCGCCGGCTCGAAGATCGCGAACGACATCCGCCTGCTCAGCTCGGGGCCGCGCTCGGGACTGGGCGAGCTGCGCATCCCGGAGAACGAGCCGGGCAGCTCGATCATGCCGGGCAAGGTCAATCCCACCCAGGCCGAGGCGCTGACCATGCTGGCGGCGCAGGTGATCGGCAACGATACCGCGGTCGCCATCGGCGGCGCCTCGGGGCAGCTCGAGCTCAACGTGTACAAGCCGATGATCATCCATGCCTTCCTGCAGAGCGCGCGGCTGCTCGCCGACGGCTGCCGCTCCTTCGACGAGCATTGCGCGAGGGGCATCGAGCCGAACGAGACGCGCATCCGCGAGCTGGTCGAGGGCTCGCTGATGCTGGTCACGGCGCTCGCGCCGCACATCGGCTACGACCGCGCCGCCGAGATCGCCAAGAAGGCGCATCGCGAAGGCAGCACCTTGCGCGAAGCGGCGCTGGCGCTGGGCTACGTCAGCGCGGCGGACTTCGAGCGCTGGGTGCGCGCCGACGCCATGCTCGGGCCGAGCCGGTGAGGCGCCGGGATCTTTTGCTGCTGGGCCTTGCAAGTGCGGCGTGGCCCTGCGTTGCAACCCCCAAAGCCGAGCGCTTCGAGCGCGGGCTGCTGTGGCGCGTGGCGAAGCGCGGCGTGCGGCCGAGCCATGTCTACGGCACGATCCACGTCGCCGATGCCCGCCTCGCCCAGTTGCCGGCGCCAGTGCGACGCGCCTTCGACGGTGCCCGCAGCCTGATGCTCGAATTCGTGGCCGACGGCTATGCGCGCGAGCGCTTCCTCGAGGCCGCGATGTTCCTCGACCGGCAGACGCTGGAGGCCACCATCGGCCGCGAGGACTTCGAGCGCGCCGTGCAGGTGCTGCAGCCGATCGGCCTGGATCGGGAAGTGGTGAACAAGCTCAAGCCCTGGGGCGTGCTGCTCAACCTGCGCGCTCCGCAGCGCGCCGAGGAGGGCGCGCCGCTCGACGGCCAGCTGATCGAGCTCGCGCTCGCGCGCCGGCTGCCGCTCGAGCAGATCGAGGGCGTGGAGGAGCAGATCTTCACCTTCGACGAGTTCCCGATGGAGTCCCAGGTGGCGCTGCTGCGGCACAGCCTCGCGCACCGCGACGAGCTCGTCGCGCTTGCCGGGCGCACGCTGCAGGCCTACCTCGAGCGCGACCTCGGCCGCATCTGGCGCCTGCGCGAGCAATTCATCGCCCGCCATCCGCAGGTCGCCGCGCACCAGGCAGTGATGACCAAGCGCGTGATTCACGACCGCAACGTGGTGATGGCCTTCCGCATGCAGCGCCAGCTGCGCCGTGGCGATGCCTTCGTCGCGCTCGGCGCGCTGCATCTCTACGGCGCCAAAGGCGTGCTGGCGCTGCTCGAAGAGGACGGCTACCGGGCGACGAGGGTCTTCTGAGCCTGGTGGTCCTCATCTCGGGGCGCGGCAGCAATATGCGCGCGCTGCTCGACGCGGGGCTGCCGGTGAGCGCGGTGATCAGCAATCGCGCGGACGCGGAAGGGCTGGCGTTCGCCGCCGCGCGCGGCGTCGCCACGCGGGTGGTCGAGCACCGCGGCCATGCGACGCGCGAAGCCTTCGACGCCGCATTGGCGCTCGAGATCGACCGCTTCACGCCGCAGCTGGTGGCGCTCGCCGGCTTCATGCGCATCCTCACACCCGGATTCGTCGCGCGCTACCACGCCCGGCTGCTGAACATCCATCCGTCACTGCTGCCGGCGTTCCCGGGCCTGGACACGCACCGGCGCGCGCTGGCGGCAGGCGTGAAGGTGCACGGCTGCACGGTCCACTTCGTCACCGCCGAGCTCGACCACGGCCCGATCGTGGTGCAGGCCGCGGTTCCGGTGCTCGCCGACGATGACCCCGCCGCCCTCGCGGCGCGCGTCCTGGAGCAGGAGCACGTGGTCTATCCTCGCGCGGCGCGCTGGTTCCTCGAGGGCCGGCTGCAGCTGGGCGACGGGGTGGTCCACGTGAAAGGCAACGATGCGCAACTGGTTCTGGCTGGCCGCTAGCCTCGCGCTGTCCGCCACCGCGGCCGCGCAGGGGCCGCTGCCGGCGCGCGTCGAGATCGAGTACGAGCTCAAGCGTAACGGCAGCACCATGGCCGAGGTGGAGGACGTGCTCGAGCAGGCCAATGGCACCTATCGGCTCACCGAGCGCTGGAAAGGCAAGGGCCTCTACGCGCTCCTCGGCCGTGCGAAGCGCACCAGCGAGGGCACGCTCGGACCGGACGGCCCCCGGCCCAGCGAATACGTGGACGAGCGCAGCGGCCGTGATACCCAGCGCGTGTCGTTCGACTGGAAGGCCAATACGATTACGCGCCGCTACAAAGGCAGGACCACGACCGAGGCGGTGCCCCCCGATACTCAGGACCGGCTTTCCTTCCTGTTCGTCCTCAGCTTCGCCTCGCGCAAGGGCCAGCCGGTCAGCTTCCACGTCGCCGACGGGCGCGGAATGTCGCGGCACACGTACGAGCCTGCCGGACGCGAGCGGATCGGCACCCCCGCCGGCGAGTTCGACTGCCTCAAGATGATGCGGCGCAACGGCTCGGGCGATGTCGCCGAGATCTGGCTCGCGGCCAACCGCAGCTACCTGCCGGTGCGCCTCGTGGTGGTCGAGAAGGACGGCACGCGCTACGAGCACATCGCGACCCGCATCTCGCCGTGAGGGTGACGCGTGCGCTGCTGGCGCATGCCGGTGGCGCGGCGGCGATGCTTCTGCGCGGCGAGGCGCCGGCGGACCAGCTGCTCTCGCGCTACTTCCGCGAGCATCGCAACCTCGGGCAGAACGACCGCGCTTTCGTCGCGGAGACGGTCTTCACAGTGCTGCGGCGCAAGCGCTCCCTCGAGGCAGCCGCCGGCGCCTCGGCGCCGCAAGCGCTGGTCGCCGCGGCCCTGCTGCGCGTCCTGGGACATTCGGCGCGCGCCCTCCAGGGCCTGGTCGAGGAGGACGTTCTCGCGCAAGTGCGCCAGAGCGCCGGCGCCGCGTTACCGCCGGCAGTGCGCGCCGACCTGCCCGACTGGTTGTGGGAACGCCTGGCGCGGCAGCATGGCGAGCAGGAGGCGCTGCGCATCGCGCAGGGCCTGCTCAACGCCGCGCCGCTCGACCTGCGCGTGAACCTGGCACGCACCGAGCGCGCGGCGGCGCAGGAGCGGCTGGCCGCCGATGGCCTCGAGTCGAAGGAGACGCCGTATTCGCCCGCGGGGCTGCGCCTCGCGGGCAAGCCGGCGATCAACCGCCACGCGCTCTTCACCCAAGGGCTGGTCGAAGTGCAGGATGAGGGCAGCCAGCTGCTGGCGTGGCTGCTCGCGCCGCGCCGCGGCGAAATGATTGCCGACTACTGCGCCGGCGCCGGCGGCAAGACCCTCGCCGCGGCGATGCTGATGCGCGGTACCGGGCGCGTCTACGCGATGGACGTGTCGGCCAAGCGGCTCGCCGCGCTGGCGCCGCGCGCGGCTCGCGCAGGAATTACCAACGTGCACACGCTGGTGTTGGGCGAAGACGACGCGCGCGCGCGCCGGCTGGCGG
Organism: Burkholderiales bacterium; assembly: GCA_035251855.1. Classification (GTDB taxonomy): domain Bacteria; phylum Pseudomonadota; class Gammaproteobacteria; order Burkholderiales; family SG8-39; genus SCGC-AG-212-J23. Next base: position 9,349 of record DATFDV010000261.1, read on the forward strand.
GCAAGCTCGATCGGGTACTGGTGGATGCGCCGTGCAGCGGCTTCGGCACGCTGCGCCGGAATCCCGACCTGAAATGGCGCCATGGCCCGCAGGCAATCGCAGAATTAGCTGCCAAGCAGCGCGGCATCCTCGATGCAGCAGCGCGTCTGGTGAAGCCGGGCGGCCGGCTGGTGTACGCGACTTGCAGCATCCTGCAGGACGAGAATGACGCCGTGGCCGACGCTTTCCACGCTTCTCACCGTGAATTCCTCCCGGTTTCCGCGGCCGCGGTGCTCGCGGGACACAGAATCGCGCTCGATACCGGCGAGCGGCTGCGGCTATGGCCGCACATTCACGGCACCGACGGCTTTTTTGCGGCGATTTTCGAGCGCGCGGTGTGAACGTTGCCACGCTGCCCGTGTCCGAGGAGAAACCTTACCTTCCAGGCGCTGCCGGAGTAAGCACTGACCGGTGCATTCGCGTAGAATGGCAGAGCCTTCAATAACGACTACAGGGCACTAAATCTGATGGTTTTTTCCGGCTGGCTGGACCTCCCTTGGTGGGGGTGCATCATCGCTGCGCTCGTGCTGACCCACATCACGATCGCTTCGGTCACGATCTATCTGCACCGTCACCAGGCGCACCGCGCCCTGGAGCTGCATCCGGTGGTGTCGCATTTCTTCCGCCTCTGGCTGTGGCTCACCACCGGCATGGTGACCAAGGAGTGGGCCGCGATCCATCGCAAGCACCACGCCAAGGTCGAGACCGCCGATGACCCGCACAGCCCGCAGGTGCACGGCATCAACCGCGTGCTCTGGCTGGGCGTGTTCCTGTACGTGAAGGAGTCGGCCAACAAGGAAACGATGGAGCGCTACGGCCACGGCACCCCCGACGACTGGATCGAGCGCAACGTCTATACGCCGAACTCGGTCTGGGGCCTGTGGCTGATGGGGGCGGTCAACATCGCGCTGTTCGGCCTGGTGCCCGGCATGCTGATCCTGCTGACCCAGATCATCTGGATCCCCTTCTGGGCCGCCGGCGTGATCAACGGCATCGGACACTGGTTCGGCTATCGCAGCTACGACGTGGCGGACGCCAGCACCAACATCGTGCCGTGGGGCATCCTGATCGGCGGCGAAGAGCTGCACAACAACCACCATGCCTTCGCCTCCTCGGCGCGGCTGTCTTCGAAGTGGTACGAGTTCGACATCGGCTGGATGTACATCTGCATCCTCGAGTCGCTCGGCCTCGCGACGGTAAAGCGCCTCGCGCCCAAGCCGCGCTTCGCGCATCCGAAGGCTGCCGTCGACCTCGACACGCTGCACGCCGTGATCGCGAACCGCTACGACGTGCTGTCGCGCTACGCGAAGTCATTCCGCCGTACTTACGCGGAAGAGCTAAAGCGGCTGCGCCAGTGGTCGCCGCGGGATGCGGAAGTGCTGCACTCGCTGAAGCGCGCCCTGCTGCGCGGACAGGCCGCCGCCGACAGCGAGCGCACCCGGCTGGCCGAGGTCCTCAAGAACTCGCGCGCGCTCGCTACCGCGATTGCCATGCGCGACGAACTGACCGCCCTGTGGGAGCGCTCGAGCGCCTCCAAGGAGCAGCTGCTGCGCCAGCTGCAGGATTGGTGCCGCCGTGCCGAAGCGAGCGGCATCGCTCCGCTCGTCGATTTCTCGCAACGCCTGCGGTCCTACGCCCTGGCCTAGCAAGGGCTTTGCCCAAGTAGCTTTGTCCTGACAGCGGCGCCCTAGAGGCGCCGTTGTCGTTCCTGGCTCCAGTCGGCATTTCGCCGACAAGAAGATGGTTTAGCGCCTGATAGGCACGGACGGCATTGAACTTGCATCCTGTCCGACGGCACTCAACTTCCAACGGAGCATCATGAAAACGCTTTCACTTTCCACCGGCGCCATCCTCGCCCTGGGCATCGGGCTGGCCGCGCCGTCATTCGCACAGTCACAGCAGACTACCGAAACCTGGCGCATGCCCTACGAGCGCGGCTTCTGGGGCCACGCCGGCATCAGCTTCGGCCAGTCCAAGCTCGACGACGTCACCTGTACGCCAGGCTTCGCCTGCGACGACAAGGATCAGGCCTTCAAGCTGTATGCCGGGGGCCGCTTCAGCAACATCTTCGGCCTCGAGGTCGGCGTGATGAACATCGGCAAGTTCGCGGCGAACGGCGGCGAGGCCGACGGCTGGGGCGCCGACGCCGCGCTGATCGCCGGAATCCCGATCGGCGCGAATTCGGCGATCTTCGGCAAGCTCGGGGTGATCTATGCCCGCACCGAGCTCAGCGCCAGCGTGCCCGGAATCGATACCGGCAAGGAGCGGGGTTTCGGCGGGCGCTGGGGCGTCGGCGGACAGCTCGGACTGACGAAGGAATGGGCGCTGCGCGCGGACTTCGACCGCTACCGGCTTCCGTTTCCCGGCGACCATCGGGACCTGGAGACGCTGATGGTCGGGGTGCAATACACGTTCCGCTAGGAAGCGGAGCGCCAAAACCAAAGGCCCGCTTACGCGGGCCTTTTTTTACTTCAGCTTCGCCTCTTTGTAGAGGACGTGCTTGCGCGCCTTGGGATCGTATTTCTTGATTTCCAGCTTGTCCGGCGTGGTGCGCTTGTTCTTGGTGGTGGTGTAGAAGTGGCCGGTGCCGGCCGAGGACTCGAGCTTGATTTTCTCGCGCATGGCTATTTACCTTTGTTTTTCGCCTTGATTTCGGCGAGCACGGCCTCGACGCCGAGCTTGTCGATGCGTCGCAGGCCGGCGGTCGACACGCGCAGGCGCACCCAGCGGTTCTGGGTCTCGACCCAGAAGCGGCGGTAGTGCAGGTTGGGCTGGAAGGTGCGGATCGTCTTGTTGTTGGCGTGCGAGACGAGATGGCCCTTCATCGGCTTCTTGCCGGTAACCTGGCAGACACGGGACATTGCATACTCCGGAATTCGCGGAAGGCGCGGATTTTACTATAACAATCCGCGCTCTGCGAACGAAATGGCCTGGTTGCCGGCGACGATGAAGTGGTCGAGCACCTTGACCTCGACCAGGGCCAACGCCTCCCGCAGGTTGCGGGTCAGCAGCTCGTCGGCCTGGCTGGGCTGCGCCACGCCCGAGGGGTGGTTGTGGGCGAAGATCACCGCGGCGGCATTGCGTGCCAGCGCCTGTTTTACGATCTCGCGCGGGTAGACGCTGGTCTGCGTAAGGGTGCCCCTGAAGGCCTCCTTGATCTCGATGACCTTGTGCTGAGCGTCGAGCCAGATGCACACGAAGACTTCCTCTTCCCGGCGGCTCAGCGAAAGGCGCAGATAATCGCGTACCGCCCCTGGCGAGGTTAGCGCGGCGCTTCTTTTAAGCTGCTCCTGGAGCGCGCGGCGAGCCAGCTCGATGGCGGCGGCGAATTGTGCGGCCTTGGCGGGACCAAGGCCTTTGACTTGGCCCAAGCGCGCGCCAGCGTCCAGTACGGCACCGACGCTCTTGAACTCGTGCACCAGCTCGCGGCCCAGATCGACGGCGCTTTTCCCCCGGAGCCCAGTGCGCAGGAGCACGGCAAGGAGCTCGGCATCGCTTAGCGCCGCCGCGCCGTGCGCAAGAAGCCGCTCGCGCGGGCGCTCGGCCAGCGGCCAGTCCGAAATCGCCATGTCCGGGGCTTTCCCTTAAACTCCCTTTCCCCCTTAACGAGGTGGGTTCTATGGGGTTGACCGGGAAGCGCGTCCTGCTGGGCATCACCGGCGGCATCGCGGCCTACAAGGCCGCCGAGCTCACGCGCCTGCTGGTGAAGGGCGGCGCCGACGTGCGCGTGGCCATGACCGAGGCGGCGACGCGTTTCGTGGGCACCGCGACGATGCAGGCGCTGTCGGGACAGCCGGTCTGGACCGATTTGTGGGACGAGCGCGTCAACGACGCGATGGGGCACATCGAGCTGTCGCGCGACCGCGACCTGATCCTGGTGGCGCCGGCCTCGGCCGATTTCATCGCGAAGCTCGCGCACGGGTTCGCCGACGACCTGCTGTCCACGCTCTGCGTGGCGCGGCGCTGCCCGCTGATGGTGGCGCCCGCCATGAACGTGGAGATGTGGCAAAACCCGGCGACGGCGAGGAACGCCGAGGCGCTGCGCGCCGATGGCGTCACGCTCATCGGGCCGGCCTCGGGCGGCCAGGCGTGCGGCGAGCTGGGGATGGGACGCATGACCGAGCCGGCCGAGATCCTCGCCGACCTGGAGTTTTTTTTTCAGCCGAAAAACGTAGAGCGTCTACTGCTGCAGGGTAGGCGGGTGCTGGTCACCGCCGGCCCGACCGAGGAGCCGGTCGACCCGGTCCGCATCCTCACCAATACCAGCTCGGGGAAGATGGGCTACGCCGTCGCGCACGCGGCGCGCGAGGCCGGGGCGGAGGTGACGCTGATCAGCGGCCCGGTGTCGCTGGCCACGCCGCCGGGCGTCGCCCGCGTGGACGTGCGCACCGCGCGGGAAATGTTCGAAGCAGTGAAGAAGGACGTGAAGAGCGCCGATGTCTTCATCTCGGTGGCGGCGGTCGCCGACTATCGCGTCAAGAACCCTTCGGCGCAGAAGATCAAGAAAGCGAACGGCCACCTGTCGCTCGAGCTCGAGGAGAACCCGGACATCCTCGCCTGGGTCGCGGCGCTGCCGAAGCCGCCGTTCTGCGTCGGCTTCGCCGCCGAGAGCGAGAACCTGGCGCAGTACGCCAGGGCCAAGCTGGCGAAGAAGAAGCTGCCGCTGATCGCCGGCAACCTGGCGCAGGAGGCGCTGGGCCGCGACGACAGCTCGATTACGCTGTTCGACGCGCACGGCGAGCACCCGCTGGGCCGCGGGCCCAAGCTCGAGCTCGCGCGCAAGCTGGTCGCGCACGTCGCCGGCAAGCTGCCGCCGAGAAAATGAGGAAGCTCGAGGTGAAGATCCTCGACGAGAGGATCCGCGGCATGCTGCCGCACTACGCTTCGACGGGGGCTGCCGGCCTCGATCTGCGGGCCTGTCTCGACAAAGCATTAACTCTGGAACCTGGCGAGAGCCACCTGGTGCCGTCCGGCATCGCCATCCACGTCGGAGATCCGGGTTACGCCGCCGTGATTCTGCCGCGCTCCGGGCTCGGCGCGAAGAACGGCATCGTGCTCGGCAATCTGGTGGGGTTGATCGATTCCGACTACCAGGGACCGCTGATGGTTTCGCTATGGAACCGCGGCAATGCTGCGTTCACCATCCAGCCGCTCGACCGCATCGCCCAGCTGGTGGTGGTGCCGGTGCTGCAGGTCGAGTTCGAGGTGGTCGAGGAGTTCGCCGCCAGCGCGCGCGGCGCCGGCGGCTTCGGATCCACCGGGAAAGCCTAGCTGCTCGGCTACTCGTGCTCGCGGCGCAGCGGAATGAGCTGGCCCTGCATCAGTACCGGGACGACCTTGCAGCGGTCCAGCTGCGCGCAGTAGCGCACATCGTCGGCGTAACCCAGCGCGATCAGGTTGCGGCCTGAATCGCTCGCGCAAAAATCGGCTTCGAGCGCCGAGCTCGACGGCAGCTCGCCATGCACCCGTGCTTCGGGCAGGGCGCGTGCGATCTCGCCGGCGGCGAGCGCGTCCTCCACCGCGTACTGGTTGTTGCGTCCCGCCATCAGGAGCGTAATCGGCACGCCGCGCTTGCGCGCCAGCCGTCCGGCGGCGCCCGCGACGGCGCGCCGATTCAGGGTCGAGCCCACGAGCACGATGCTTTCGGGCCCCGCCGCGCCGAGCAGGCACTCCCCACCGTTGCTGGAGGTGAAGACCAGGGTCTTGCCCGCATAGTCGTGGCGCATGAGCTCGAGCGGGCTGTTGTTATGGCGGCAGTTGGGCAGCTTGCGTCCGCCGCGCTCGCCTGCGGTCACCTCTCCCATGCATTCCTCGGCACTCGCCACCGGCCTGACGGCGGCCATGCCCATCTCCAGCGCGGCGACCATGGTGGCGCTGGCGCGCAGCGCGTCGATCATCACGATGACGCCGCCGCGCTTGCGGGCCTCGAGCGCGCCGTGCACGCCCAGGCCGAGGAAGATTTCCAGCCCGTGCAGGTGCATCTCGCCGAAGGTGTCGCCGCGCAACCCGGTGCGCAGCGTCGCAAGCGCCAACGCCTCGTGCGGGGGGACATTGCCGAGGTTCACTTCGGCGCCGAGGGCGCGGATCATCCAGAGCTGCTGCTCCTTGCGCGGCGCCTCGAAAACCAGCCGTTCGGCGCCGACGCTCTCGACGATCCGCTCGATCATCTCGACCGCCGGCTTGCCGCTGCGGTCGTAGATGCCGACGGTGCCCGACTCGCGCGCCTCGAGGATCACCTTGTCGGCGCCGGCCTCCAGCTCGCGCCCGATCGTGGCGCACCGCTCGTCGATACCGATGCGGGCATCCTCGTCGGGGTCTTTCTTGCCCACTTCGCTCCAGACGCGAAAGCCCGCCGCGCGGACCTGACTGATGAGCCCGAGCTTTTCGTCATCGCTCATGGGGTGGACACCGTTGGACACCTCGACCATCTCCAGCCCGAGCTCGCGCGCCCCGTCCAGGAATTCGCAGACCCGGTTCTGGGCGAAGGCGATCTCGAGGAAGGTGCCGCCGCTGCAGGTCTGGATCCCGGCCGCGCGATAGATCTGCACCTTTTCGCGCAGGGTCGCCGCCGGCGTGAGCCGCGCCGTCGCCCAGCCGAGCTTCACCACGTCGATCCACTCGGCGGCGATCGCGACGCGATCGCGCACCTCCGCCGGCCCCAGCCCTCCATCGATCACCGAGGTGATGGCGCTCGCCCGCGGCTTGGCGGGAACTGCGGGGTAATCGATCGCGCCGAACGGATGGCGCGTGCGGGACGGCAGAACTCGTAAAGGGTCGGCGGCCATGGCTTCTGCAGCCTGTCATGGCTCGCGCGCCTCCTTGGTGCCCTAATGCATCGCCGTGAAGGACTTTTACCGATCTGAGAGATTTTTACAGAACTTCAGGCGAGCGAATCCGCCCATATAGTTCGGGCCCAGCTCCAGGCGTAGGTTGCTTCCGCTTCGCTGCGCGCAGCGGAGACGCCGCCCGAGCCCTTGACCGCCACCAGGGTGCCCTGGGTCGGCTCCCATTCGTGCACCGAGGAGACCCGGATCGCCTCCTTCGGCGAGACGAAGCTGTAGCAGGTGTTGATGATCTTGAACGGCTCCGGGTTGCGCCCGTTCAGCAGCTCGACGAT
>DATFDV010000262.1:0-15249 GCA_035251855.1 Burkholderiales bacterium
GGGATGTGGACCATCGGCTTTCTCACCGGCACCCCCGGCGGCGGCGTCGCCGAGCACCTGCCGCCCGATTGCCTCGCGGTGTACGTGCCGACCACGCCGAACCCGACCGGCGGCTACTTCGTCATCGTGGCGCGCAAGGACGCAATCGAGCTCGACATGAGCGTCGACCAGGCGCTCAAATACATCATCTCCATGGGCGTCGTTCCGCCACAGAAATGAGGACGCTTTATTGTGGAGAATTGCGGGCCGAGCACGTCGACCATACGGTGACGCTGTGCGGCTGGGCGCACCGGCGGCGCGATCACGGCGGCGTGATCTTCATCGATCTGCGCGACCGCGAAGGCCTCGCCCAGGTGGTGTGCAATCCCGAGCGCCAGGAAGCCTTCCGCGCCGCCGAGCGCGTGCGCGCCGAGTTCGTGCTGAAGGTCACCGGCAAGGTGCGCCGCCGCCCGGCGGGCACGGTGAACGCCGAGCTGCCCACCGGTGAAGTCGAGGTGGTGGCGCACGAACTGGAAATCCTGAATGCCGCGGCCACGCCGCCTTTCCAGATCGACGACGACAACCTCGCCGAGGAAACGCGCCTGGCGTACCGGGTGCTGGATCTCCGGCGCGAGCCGATGCAGCGCAACCTGAAGCTGCGCCACCGCGCGGCGATGGCGACGCGGCGCTTCCTCGACCAGCACGGCTTCATCGATATCGAGACCCCGGTGCTGTACAAGTCGACGCCCGAGGGCGCGCGCGAGTTCCTGGTGCCTTCCCGGCTGCACGACGGGCATTTCTACGCGCTGCCGCAGTCGCCGCAGCTCTTCAAGCAGATGCTGATGGTGGCGGGCTTCGATCGCTACTACCAGATCGTCAAGTGCTTTCGCGACGAGGACCTGCGCGCCGACCGGCAGCCGGAGTTCACGCAGATCGATATCGAGACCTCGTTCCTCGGCGAGCTCGAGATCCGCAAGCTGATGGAAGAGCTGGTGCGCTTCGTGTTCCGCGAGGCCGCCGGCATCGAGCTGCCGGCGCCGTTTCCGGTGCTCACCTACGACGAGGCGATGCGCGACTACGGCAGCGACAAGCCGGATCTTCGGGTGCCGCTCAAGCTCGCCGAGCTCACCGACGCGGTGCGGGACGTCGACTTCAAGGTGTTCTGCGGCCCGGCGAATGCGCCGGGCGGCCGTGTGTGTGGCCTGCGCGTACCGGGCGGCGGCTCGCTCACCCGCGGCGAGCTCGATGCCTACGGCGAATTCGCGAAACAGCTCGGCGCCAAGGGCCTCGCCTGGATCAAGGTGAACCAGCGCGCGAAGGGTGCCGAGGGACTGCAGTCGCCCATCGTCAAGAACCTGCACACGCGCGCCCTCGAGGTGATCCTCGAGAGGACCGAAGCGCAGGATGGCGACGTGATCCTGTTCGGCGCCGACGAGGCGAACGCCGTCGCCGCCTACATGGGCGCGCTTCGGCAGAAGGTGGGCCACGAGCGCGGCCTGGCCGAAAAAGCCTGGCGGCCATTGTGGGTGGTGGATTTCCCGATGTTCGAGCTCGACGCGGGACAGTGGAAAGCGCGCCACCATCCGTTCACCAGCCCCAAGGACGGCCATGAGCAGCACATCGAAAGCGCGCCAGGCAAGGCCTATGCCAAAGCTTACGACGTGGTGCTGAACGGCTGGGAGCTTGGCGGCGGCTCGGTGCGTATCCATCGTCCGGAGGTTCAACAAAGAGTTTTTGCGGCGATGAAGATCAGCGAGGAAGAGCAGCGCGCGAAGTTCGGCTTCCTGCTCGACGCGCTGCAATACGGCGCGCCGCCGCACGGCGGCATCGCTTTCGGCTTCGACCGCATGGTCACGCTGATGGCCGGCGCCGAAGCGATCCGCGACGTCATCGCCTTTCCGAAGACCCAGCGCGGCCAGGACCTTCTCACCGGCGCGCCGACGCCGGTCAGCGAGCAGCAGCTGCGCGAGCTGCACCTGCGCCTGAGGAACCCGCCGCCGTCGTGAGAGGGCTCGCCGCGGCGGTCCTGGCCTGCGTGGCCAGCGCGTTCGCCTTCTCGAACGAAATTGCGCTCAAGGAGCTGCCGGCCGAAGCGCGCCAGACCCTGGCTCTCATCAGGGCCGGCGGTCCGTTTCCCCACACTAAGGATGGCAGCCCGTTCGGCAACCGCGAGGGGCTGCTGCCCAAACGCAACCGCGGCTATTACCGCGAGTACACCGTGACGACGCCCGGCGCCAGGGACCGCGGCGCCCGCCGCATTGTCACCGGCGTGCCGGGCGAGTATTACTACACCGACGATCACTATCGAAGCTTCAAGCGGATCATCGAGTGAGCGGCAAGCTCATCCAGCGCCTGCAGGATCCATCGCGCTCCGGTGCCTACCGCGTGTCGCGCGTGGACGAGGTCGAGGATGCGTTGAAAGGCACGAATCTGTCTTTGGTGCGCGTGCCCTTCGCGGACAAGGCGCAGCTGCTGAAGAACATCGCCGCCGCACTCCACTTCCCGGACTGGTTCGGGCACAACTGGGACGCCCTGGAGGACTGCCTCACCGACCTTTCCTGGCGCGACGCGCCGGGGTATGTCCTGCTGATCGAAAGCCCGCGCCCGGGCGACGATCTGGGCGTGCTGGTGGACATCCTGCGCTCGAGCGCCGAGTTCTGGGCCGGTCGCGGCAAACCGTTCTTCGCCCTGTTCGTCGATCCCGAGCGCGCGTTGCCGCTACCAGAGCTGTTCCGGCAATCTTGAAGCTTCCGCTCTCGGTCCTGGTCGTGGTGCATACCGCCAAGATGGAGGTACTGCTGCTGGAGCGCGCGCAACGCCCGGGCTTCTGGCAATCGGTCACCGGTTCTCTCGATCACCCCGACGAAGCGTTCGAAACCGCGGCGGCCCGTGAATTGCGCGAGGAGACCGGCATCGCCGCGGCCGACGGGCGCTTGAGGCGCTGGAACGTGGCCTATACCTTCGAGATCTATGCCCAGTGGCGCCACCGCTTCGCGCCCGGCGTGACGCATAACACCGAGCGTCTTTTCAGCCTCGAGCTCGCCGAGCCCGCGGCGGTCACGCTCGCGCCGCAGGAGCACATTGCGTTCGCCTGGCTGCCGTGGCGCGAGGCGGCGCGCAAGTGCTTCTCCTGGTCCAACCGCGACGCGATCCTCATGGTCGGTGCGGCGCTGCTCGCCGCGGGATGCGCGAGCGCCACCGGACCGCTTGCTCCGCACCTTGCTGCCGGCGCGCCGGAAGTGCGCGAATGCGCCGCGTGGTACCAGGCGCTGGATGCCGAGATCGACGCGGCGGGCGTGCGCGATGCCCAGGCCGCGCGCATGGCGGGCTTCCCCCACCTGAGGGTGGATCGCTTTCTCGCCGGGCTGCGCGAGCGCGCGGCGGACAACGACCGCGCAATGCGCGCCTATGCCGAGCGCCTCGCCGAGCTCGACCTCGAAGGGCGCGAGCACGAGATCCGTAACCTGCCGGCCCTGGCGGGCGAAACGGCGCGAACGCAGGCGCTGCGCCGCGTGCGCGATTGCGCACGGCTGCTGCGTGCCGCCGATCTCGCCAGCGGCGAATCGCGCGCGGCCTTGCTGGCCGCCGCCAAGGTGCCTGACGATCAACCACCGGTCCTCGAATCGGGCGGCTGGCAGGAACGGGCGTTTGCGGCATTCCAGCGTGAGCACGACACGGCGGTTCTGAAGGTGCGTTACGCGCCGCCCGCGGCCTCCGCGCTGCCGCGCACCACCGTCGCCGGCCTGCTCGGGCGCGCCGCCTTCGACCCGCTCGGCCACCTCGCGCTTTCCGAGCGGGAGGTGGAGCGCCTCGCGGCGGCGTATGCGCCGACCTTCGAAATCGAGACTCGCGCCGATTACGACCGCATCGGCTGGCTGCGCTGGCGCCGGGGCTCGAGCCTGCCGCAGGTCGACGCCACCGAGCCTTCCGTCTACGTGCAGTCCGCGTACATGCGCTATGGCGACCAGCTACTGCTCCAACTGGTCTATACCGTCTGGTTCATGGAAAAGCTCGACGCGGTGATCTGGCGCGTTACGCTTGCGCCGGACGGCGAGCCGGTGCTCTACGATTCCATCCATGCCCGCGGCGGCTTCCATATGTTCTTCCCGACCCCACGCGCCCGTCCGCGGGCAGCGTTGGTGCCCAAGCGATTGCCGCGCGTGGGGGAGGATGAGCACCCGGTGGTAACCCTCGCGAGCGCTACGCACGAGCTCGAAGGCGTGCGCTTGGCTCGCGGCGCCGAGAGCCTGGTGCGCTACACCATCCGGCCGTACGGCGAGCTGCGCTCGATGCCGCGCATGGGCGGGGGCCACGCCAGCGCGTTCGGCCCCGACGGGCTGATCGCCGGCGTCGGCGCTGGACATTTCGACGAGGCGGACTTGCTCGAGCGCCGCTTCGAGCTCGAACTATGAAGACGCTGCGGGTCGTCACGCTCAACATCCACAAGGGGCTGTCGCAGTTCAACCGCCGCATGGTGATCCACGAGTTGCGCGACGGCCTGCGCGGCATCGACCCGGACCTGGTGTTCCTGCAGGAGGTGCAGGGGCTCAACCAGCGCTTCGCGATGCGCTTCGCCACCTGCCCGGTGGCCCCGCAGCACGAATTTCTCGCCGGCCAGGAATGGCAGCACGTCTACGGCTGCAACGCCGTCTACGATCACGGCCACCACGGCAATGCCATCCTGTCGCGCTTTCGCTTCGTGTCGTTCGAGAACGAGGACGTGTCCGACCACCGCTACGAGCGCCGCGGGCTGCTGCACTGCGTGGTCTCGGTGCCCGGCTGGCGGCGCAACCTGCATCTGGTGTGCGTGCACCTGTCGCTGCACGAGCGCGGGCGCAGCCGCCAGCTCGAGGCGATCTCGGGGCGGCTCGAGGAGCTCGCCTCGCGCGACCTGCCGATCATCGTTGCCGGCGACTTCAACGACTGGCGCCATCGCGCGAGCGCGATCCTCGAGCGCCGCCTGGGCATGACCGAAGTGTCGGTCGCGCACCACGGCCGCGCGGTGGCGACCTACCCAAGCGTGCTGCCGCTTCTCAGGCTCGACCGCATCTACGTGCGCGGCTTCAAGGTCGCTGCTTCGCAAGTGCACCGCGGCAAGCCGTGGTCGCTGCTTTCGGACCACCTCGCGGTGAGCGCCGAGCTCGAGCGCGCCTAGGCGAGCAGACGAAGCCGGCCGCCCTCGAGGGCCGGCACGATCGGATAGAGGTCGCGCCGGCAGGCAAACTCGACTTCGTGGGCCAGGCCGCGCGCCACCATCATGCGGCCGACGCGGCAATCGAGCAGCGCCTCGGGCGCCCGGGCCTGCCGGTAGAGCGCGAGCGCGGCCTTCGCCGCGTCCGACAGATCGCTCACGTGCGGCAGGAAGCACTCGACGAAATAACCCGCGCCGTAGAAGTCCTCGAAATTGAAGTTGCCGCCGGAGCCCGAGCAGACGATGAGCACCGTCTCGCTAGGGTGGTGCTGCACGATGTGCTCCGCCAGACGCCGCGCGTTCAGCAGCGCGCCGCAATAGACGCGCGCCGCGCCGACGGCCTGGGTCATCGCCACGGTGCCGTTGGTGGTCGAATAGATCACGCTCTTGCCTTCGATGCCGTGCGCGACCAGCGCGAGCGGCGCCGGATGCGCGAAGCCGGACAGCGTTTCGGCGAAGAGTTCCCCCGATAGAACGCAACCCGGGAAATCGCCGGCACAGGCGCGTGCGGCTTTTTCGTCCAGCACCGGCACGATCTCTTTCGCCCCGTGCGCAAGCGCCGTGACCATGGTGGTGGTGGCGAAGATGATGTCGAGCACCACCACCACTTTCCCCGGCACGCGCACGCTGTCCAGCTCCTCCTTCCTGGTGAGGACGTGGACCTTGTGCTTCAGCTCAATTTTGGCGGCCAAACATCCCCCAGCCTTCCATGGTGAGCACCAGCTCGCCGCGCTGGTTGACGGCTTCCCAGCGGTGCTTGACCAGCCCCACGCCCTTGCGCGTCGCCGATGCGCGCGACTCGAGAACGATGCGGGTGTAGGCGAGGGTGTCGCCCGGGCGCACCGGCTTGAGCCAGCGGATGTTGTCGATGCCCGGCGAGCCCAGGCTCACCGTTCGGTTGATGTAGCCCTCGACCATCAGCCGCATGCCGACGGCGCAGGTGTGCCAGCCGCTGGCGATCAGCCCGCCGAACGCGCTTTGCTTTGCCTTTTCCGCGTCGGTGTGAAAAGGCTGCGGGTCGTATTGCTCGCCGAAGCCGACGATCTCGGCCTCGGTGAAGGTATGGCGCCCGAGCTCGGCGCGCTCGCCGATCTTGAAGTCTTCCCAGTACTTCATGCCTGCGGCGCGACGCGCTCGTATTTTCTGACCCGCTCGCGCAAGTCCTCGGGCAGCGGCGCGGCTTTCATGGTCGACGGATCGGCGTTGACGTACACCAGCTCCGCGGTGATCAGCACCTGGGACTGACGGTAGATCTCGAACTGGAAGGTCATGCTTGAGCGCCCGAGCCGGGCGACGCGGCAGCACACCGCCAGCTCGTCGTCGTAGCGGGCGGAGCCAAGGTACTCCAGGGTCGCCTTGCGCAGGTAGATGTCGTTGCCGAAGCGCTCGACGTAGCCTTCGGGGTAAGGCAGGCCGATCTCGCGCCAGTATTCGGCGATCGCGGTGTCGATGTAGGTGAGGTAATGGCCGTTGAACACGATCTTCTGCATGTCCACTTCGGCCCAGCGCACGCGCAGGGTGAGGGCGCACACGAAATCCGCTCTTGGCATGATAAAGTCTAGAGCAAAGGAGGAGGACCATGCTGCGTACGATCATCGCCGCGCATCTCTTCGCGCTTGCTGCGCTCGGCTTCGCCCCGGGGGCCCAGGCGCAGACCATCAAGATCGCGATTCTCGGCCCCATGTCCTTTGTGCAGGGCGAGCATCACTGGAACGGCGCCGAGATGGCGCGCGACGAGATCAACAAGGAAGGCGGCATCAACGTCGGCGGCAAGCGCATGCGCATCGAGCTGGTGCGGGCCGACACCAACGAGATCCAGTCGGTGCCCGACGCCACCAATGCCGTCGAGCGTGTGATCACTCGCGACAAGGTCGACTTCCTGATCGGCGGCTTCCGCTCGGAGGCGGTACTGGCGATGCAGGAAGTGGCGATGGACTACAAGAAGCTGTTCCTCGGCGTGGGCGCAGCGCACTCCAAGCTCGGCCTCAACGTCGAGCAGAACTACGAGCGCTACAAATACTGGTTCCGGGTGGCGCCGACGAAGGACGTCGACCTCGCGCGCACCCTGTTTGCGGTGCTGGGCAGCATCGGCCAGCAGATCCGCACCGACCTCAAGACCGACACGCCCAAGGTGGCGATCCTCGCCGAGAAGGCGGTATGGACCGAAGGCCTGGTCGCCGCGGCGCAGAAAAATCTGCCCGCGCTGAAGATGGAGGTCGTCGGCCTGTGGCAGCCCTCCGCGGTGGCGACCGACGTGACCGCGGAGCTTTCCGCGATCGACCGCAGCGGCGCGCACATCGTGTTCACCATGCTCTCAGGGCCCGTCGGCATCTCGGTCGGGCGCCAGATGGGCGAGCGCAACATGAAGGCGGTGGCCTGGGGCATCAACGTCGAGGGGCAGAAGGAAGAGTTCTGGCAGGCGGCGGCGGGCAAGGCGCAGTTCGTCTCGACCCTCGACACCTACGCCGAAGTCGAGTACACGCCGAAGACCATCGCCTTCGTGAAGGCTTACCAGGCGCGCTTCAAGAAGGCGCCGACCTACACCGCCGCCACCTACGACGCGATCATGATCCTGAAGGACGCGATCGAGAAGCAAGGCAGCACCAATGCCGACAAGATCGTCGCCCACATCGAGAAGATCGAGCACACCGGCACCGGCGCCATCGCGACATTCGACAAGCGCCATGACCTGGTCTGGGCGGTGGGCAAGACCTCGGGCATCGCGGTGCAGTGGCAGGACGGCAAGAAGGTTCCCTTCTGGCCGCCCAACGTAAAGGGCATGCAGCCCTTCAAGATGCCCGCGCGATAGCGCGCAGTTGTTCCAGGACATCCTTGTAACCGGCCTGGTCAACGGGGGCGTCTACGCCCTTTTGGCCATCGGCTTCTCGCTGATCTTCGGCGTCGCGCGCATCGTCAACATCGCGCACACCGCGTTCTACATGCTGGCGGCGTACTGCTTCTACATGCTGCTGGTGAAGACCGGCCTGGGCTTCCTGCTCGCCGGGCTGATTTCGGTGGGCGCCGTGACGCTCCTGTCGGTGATCTGCTATCGCCTGGTGATCGAGCCGGTGCGGGAGCACGAGGCGGCGGTGCTGATCGCCACCATCGCCCTGGCGCTGATCTTCCAGGAGCTGATGCTCTATACCTTTGGCGGCCACTTCCTCGGCATCCCATCGACGCTGGAGGGCGCGGTGCGCCTCCTCGGCGTGAGCATCCCGTACCAGCGGCTGCTGATCCTGGTGGTGGCTGGCGCGATGCTGTTCCTCGTCTGGTTCGTCCTCTACCGCACGCGCCTTGGCCTCGCCATCCGCGCCACTGCCAACGACCTGGAAGTCGCCAACCTGATGGGCATGAACGTGCACCGCGTGGCGATGGCGACGGTAGCGATCTCGGTGTCGCTCGCCGCCGTGGCCGGGGTGGTCGTCGCGCCGGTGTTCGTGGTCGATCCGTTCATGTGGCTGGCTCCCCTCGTCACCATGCTCGCCATTGTGGTGCTCGGCGGCCTGGGCAGCCTGAAGGGCAGCCTGATCGGCGCGCTGATCATCGGCTACGTCGAAGCGATCACCGTGTTTGCCGTGCCTGCCGGCGCCTACCTCAAAGGCGCGGTGGCGCTGCTGATCATGGTCATCGTGCTGCTCGCGCGCCCCGAGGGGCTGTTCGGCATCGCCTTCGAGGAAGAGCGCTGATGTATTGGCTTCGGCGCGCGTGGGCGGAGCTCAGGAACGAGGTCTTCGTTCTGCCATCGCGCACGCTGGTGCTGCTCTGGGTGGCGGCGCTTCTCGTGCTGCCCTTCGTCTACGACGATGCGTACGTGCTGCGCATCCTCACCATGACCTGCATCTTCGCCATCTTCGCGGCGAGCTGGGACCTGCTGGCCGGCTACACCGGCCAGGTGAATTTCGGCCACGCGCTGTTCTTCGGCGCCGGCGCCTACACCTCGGGCCTGCTGTCGCTCAAGCTCGGCCTTTCGCCCTGGCTGACGGTCTGGGCCGGCGCCGCGGTCGCGCTGCTCTTCGGCTTCCTGGTCGGCTACCTGTGCCTGCGGCTGCGCGGCTCCTACCTTTCGCTCGCCACGCTGGCGTTCCCGCTCATCGCCCTTGGCCTGCTGTTCGCGTTCCCGGGTTTCTCCGGCGGCGAGCTCGGCATCTCGGGGTTGCGGCGCCTGGTCGTTACGCCCACCGGCAATTACTACGTGGCCGCGATTTCCATGCTGGCGATCATCTTCGCGCTGTGGCTGCTCGCCGACTCGAAATTCGGCATCGTGCTGCACGCGATCCGCGACGACGAGGTAGCGGCGCGCGCCTCGGGCATCAACACGCCGCGCTACAAGATGGCGGTGTTCGCCATCGCTGCCGCCGCGGCTGGATTCGCCGGCGCGCTGTTTGCCCACTACCTGCGCGTCGCCGGCCCTTCGTCGCTGGAGGTCGCCCTTTCCTTCCAGGTGGTGATTTGGGGAATCTTCGGCGGCGTGGCGACGGTCTACGGGCCGGTGGCGGCGGTGTTCCTGCTCTATCCGCTTACCGAGTGGCTCGGCAGCTTCCCGGGGGTCGGCGAGCTGCGGCTGCTGATCTTTGCAGTCATCGTCCTGCTGGTGCTGCTGTTCATGCCGCGCGGCCTCTCGCCGTGGGTGCGCGACAAGATCGAGACCCAGTGCCCGCGCTGCAAGCAGCGCAACGGCGCGTGGAAGAAGATCTGCAGGCTTTGCGGCGCGACGCTACAAGCCCAGGTATCCCGCGCGCAGGGTCTCGTCGGCCATCAGTGACTGCGCCGAGCCTTCGGCGATGATGCGGCCCTGCGAAAGCACGTAGCTGCGCCGCGCCATGCGGAACACCTGCCCGACTTCCTGCTCCACCAGCAGCACCGGTACGCCCTCGGCGTGAATCTTGGCGATGGCGGCGAACAACTCCTCGCGGATGCGCGGCGCGAGGCCGAGCGACGGCTCGTCGATGGCCAGCAGCCTGGCCTCGAACATCAGGGCCCGCGCGGTGGCGAGCATCTGCTGCTCGCCGCCGGATAGGGTGCCGGCGATCTGCGCTTTTCGTTCTGACAACCGCGGAAACAGGGCGAAGCAGTGCTCCAGCCGCTGCTGGGTTTCGATCTTGCTGCGGGAAAGAAATGCGCCGGCCAGAAGGTTCTCGAGAACCGTGAGCTCGCGGAACGGGCGGCGCCGCTCCGGGCAATGCACCAGCCCGCGCTTGCGGATCTCGTGCGCGGGCAGCGCATCGATGCGCTCGCCGGCGAGCCGCACCTCGCCCTCGAGCACGATATCGCCGGCCGTGCCGCGCTTCATGCGCTCCTCGAACCGCACCAAGCCCGAGATCGCGCGCAGCAGCGTCGACTTGCCGGCGCCGTTCGGCCCGACCAGGCCGACCAGCTCGCCGGCGTCCACCGACAGCGTCACGCCATTGAGGATCTGCGCCTTGTCGTAGCGCACGCTGAGGTTCCTCACCTCAAGCAGGGGCATGTTCGGTTCCACCGAGCACTTCGTGCGAGCTCCCTAAGTAGGCTTCGATCACTTTCGGGTTTTTCACCACCTCCGCCGGCTTGCCGTCGGCGATGATCTCGCCGTAGTCGACGACGATCACGCGGTCGACGATCGACATCAGCTCTTTCAGCTTGTGCTCGATCATCAGCACCGCCGGCCCTTCCGAATGCAGGCGCCCGAAGCGCCCGCCCTTGTGCAGGCGGCGGATCGATTTCGCCAGCAGCTCGGACGCGGCGGGGTTCAAGCCGCCGAGCGGCTCGTCGAGCAGCAGCAGCTCCGGCTCGGTGGCGATGGCGCGCGCGACTTCCAGCCGCTTGAGGTCGCCCTGCGAGAGGGCCGAGGCCGGCTCGAGCGCCATGTCGGAGATGCCGACGAACTCGAGCGCGTCCATCGCCTTGGCCTCGACGCTTTTCACCCACTCGCCGCGGCGCCGCGCGCGCGGCGCAACCAAAGGCACCATCACGTTGGCGACGATCGGCAGGTGGCGGAACGGGCGCGTGTTCTGGAACGTGCCGGCGATGCCGCGCTCGACCACGTCCCAGGGGCGCAGGCCGGTGATGTCCTCGCCGTTGAACACGATGCGCCCGCTGTCCGGGCGCAGGATTTTGGTGATCAGGCGCAGCAGCGTCGTCTTGCCCGCGCCGTTCGGACCGATGAGGCCGACGATCTCGTCGCGCGCCAGCGTGAAGCTCACGTTGTTGACGGCGGTGAGCCCGCCGAAGCGCTTGGTCAATCCTTCGACGGCGAAGAACGCGGTGGGCATCTCGCTAGAATAGCTCGTGGACGAAAAGTCGATCGACCAGACCAGCGCCGAGCTCACCGGCTGGCCGCAGCCGCTCGCGCGCCTGCGCGAGGCGCTGGAGAAGAACGAGTTCACGCTCTATTGCCAGCCGATCGCCGCCCTGCGTGGCGGCGGCGAGCGCTTTCCGATGGCCGAGGTGCTGGTGCGCATGCGCGAGGAGGAGCGCGCGCTGCTGCCGCCGGGCGAGTTCCTGCCGGTGTTCGAGCATTACGGCATGATGCCGCAGCTCGACCGCTGGGTCCTGCAGCACGCGGTGCGCCAGCTGGCGAGCGGCTCGCGCATTGCGCGCTTCACGATCAATGTCTCGGGCCAGACGCTGCGCGACGCGGCGTTCCCCGGATTCGCCGCCGCCCAGCTGCGCGCGGCCGGCGTGGCGATGGACGCGGTGATGTTCGAGATCGACGAGAGCGACGTGCTGGCGCGTCCGCAAGCCGCGGCGGGCTTCGCCACGGCGGTGAGGGCCTATGGCGGCGGGGTGCTGATCGACAGCTTCTGCCGGCGCGCGGTGTCGTTTGCACCGTTCAAGGCTTTGCGGCCCGCTTTCGTGAAGGTCGACGGCAGCGTGATCCGCAAGCTCGCGGCCAGCGAGGCTGCGCAGACCAAGCTGAAAGCGGTGGTGCGCGTGGCCGACGCGCTCGGCATGGGCGTGGTGGCCGAATGTGTCGAGCAGCAGGAGCTGCTCGAGCGCCTGCGGGCGCTCGAGGTCGGCTATGCGCAGGGTTTTGGCGTTTTCCAGCCGGCGCCGATGGAAAACGTCGCCGCTAAGGCTTAGATTCGTCGCGCAGCTCCCGGCGCGACACCTTGCCGACGTCGGTCTTGGGCAGCTCGCCGCGGAATTCGACCATGTGCGGCACCTTGTACTCGGCGAGGCTCTGGCGGCAATAGGCCTTGATCTCGTCTTCCGAAAGCTTGCCGCGCGCGTCGCCCTGAAGGACCACGATCGCCTTGATGCGCTGGCCGACCGCGGGATCGGGCACCCCGATCACGCCCGCCGCCTTCACCTGCGGGTGCGCATAGAGCACATCCTCGACGTCCTTCGCGAAGATCGAGTAGCCCTTGAACTTGATCAGGTCCTTCGAGCGATCGTAGAAATGGAAATAGCCTTCCTCGTCCATGCGCACCAGGTCGCCGGTGCGCATCCAGCGGCGGCCGTCCTTCTCCACGAAGGCGCGCTCGCTTTCCTCCGGGCGTTTCCAGTAGCCCCGCATCACGTTCGGCCCGCTAAGCACCAGCTCGCCGGTCTGCCCCGGCGGCACGAACTCGAGCGTGTCGGGATCGATCACGGCGGCCTGCATGCCGGGAATCGGGCAGCCGAACGAGCCGGTCTTGGGCCGGTGCAGCGGATTCACGTGGCTGGTGGCGCAGGTCTCCGACAGGCCGTAGCCCTCGATGATGTTGGAGCCGGTGCGCTTGGCCCAGCCTTGCATGGTCGACTCGTGCAGGGTGTCGGCGCCCGACAGCACCAGCTTCAGTCGCTTCCAGTCGACCTTGTTGGTGTCCTTGTGGTCCTTGAGATACTCGTAAAGCGTCGGCACGCCGTAGAACACCGTGGCGCGATAGCGCTCCATGGCCTCGAGGATCGCCTCGGTGTCGGGGCTGGTGAACAGCACCAGCAGGTTCCCCTGGCACAGGCCGTTCAGCATGATCACTACCTGGCCGTAAATGTGGAAGAACGGCAGGAAGGCGAGGATCACCTCCTTGCCCGGCTCGAAGTTGGAGAACGCCGCCTGCCCCATGGTCTGCGCCGCGATCAGGTTGGCGTGCGTCAGCATCACGCCCTTGGGATTGCCGGTGGTGCCGCCGGTGTAGGGCAGCGCCGCCAGGTCGGTGTCGGGATCGATCGACACCTTCGGCGGCGTCGCCGGATACTTCTTCAGCAAGTCCTGCAGCCAATGCACCTTTGCGCCGACTTCGGTTTTCTTGCCGAACAGTCTTTTGAGCGCGGGCAGGTACTCGTTGACGTTGGTGACGACGACCAGATCGAGCGGCGCGCCCGACTTCGCCACCTTCTCGTAGAGGATGTCCTGGCAGACGATGGCGCGGGCGCCGCTGTCCTCGAGCTGGTAGCGCACTTCGTGGCTGGTGTAGACCGGACTGATCGGCGTCACCGTGGCGCCGCATTTCAGGGCCGCGAAGTAGGCGATGATGAATTGCGGGCTGTTGAGCAGGTACAGTGCGACGCGCTCGCCCTTTTTCACCCCCAGCGCGGCGAGCGCCGCGGCGAAGCGGTCGGTGGCTTCGCGCAGCTCGCGGAAGCTGATCGATCGGCCGTAGAAGACGACCGCCGGGCGGTCAGGGGCGCGCTCGCTCGCGTCGTCGAAGGCCTGCGCCACCGACTTGCGGGGTACGTCGACCGCCGCCGGCACCCCTTTTTGATAATGGGCGAGCCAGGGTCTCGCTAGATACGTTTCAATTGCGCTCATAGCTCCTCCCGACGAAGATTCTAGCCCTCCATGGACGAAATCGTAGTCCGCAGCCTCGCCAAGTGGCCGAACGTTCCGGCGGTGTACGGCTGGCTCGACCTCGACCGGCGCGGCAACTGGCTCATCAAGGGCGAAAGAATCGGCAACGTCGCCCTGCGCGAGTTCATCGCCCGCAACTACGCGGCGGATGCGCGGGGTTGCTGGTATTTTCAGAATGGGCCGCAGCGGGTCTTCGTCGCGCTGGCCTACACGCCCTTCGTCGTGCACTATCAGGGCGATCGCCTGTTCGACCACTGCGGCCGGCCGATAGAGGCATTGGAAACGCTGCTGGACGACGAGGGCTCGGTGCTGATCCGCGGCGAGCGCGGCATCGGCCTGCTGGACGACCGCGACCTCGAGCGCTACGCCGAAATCGGCGATGCGCTGCCGCGCATCGCCCGCCCCGATGTTGCACTGCGCTTCGGCTATGTCCAGAACCCCGCTGATTCCTTGCGCTGAGGGTACTTCCTCTTTATAATCCGGCCTCTTTTTCGGGTCTGGGCGGCCTACGGGAACATCAAACGTGGCCGCCCGTTCGTTTCTGGAAACGCTAAAAAAATGCCCACCGTCAATCAGTTAGTGCGTGACGGGCGCGTCGCCAAGCGCGCCAAGTCGAAGGTCCCGGCGCTCGCCGGCTCGCCGCAGAAGCGGGGAGTCTGCACGCGGGTCTACACGACCACGCCCAAGAAGCCGAACTCGGCCCTGCGCAAGGTCGCCAAGATCCGCCTCACCAACGGCTTCGAGGTGATCGGCTACATCGGCGGCGAGGGCCACAACCTGCAGGAGCACTCGGTGGTGCTGATCCGCGGCGGGCGCGTGAAGGACCTGCCCGGCGTGCGCTACCACATCGTGCGCGGCTCGCTCGACACGCAAGGCGTGAAGGACCGCAAACAAGGTCGTTCCAAATACGGAGCCAAGGCTCCGAAGTCAGCCTAAAACTATGCCCCGTCGCCGCGAAGTACCCAAGCGCGAGATCCTCCCGGATCCGAAGTTCAACAACGTCGAAGTCGCGAAGTTCGTCAACGTGCTGATGACGCGCGGCAAGAAGTCGGTTGCCGAGCGCATCATTTACGGCGCGCTCGACACCATCAAGTCGAAGTCCGGCAAGGACCCGATCGAGGTGTTCAGCCAGGCGGTGCAGAACGTGAAGCCGGTGGTGGAAGTGAAAAGTCGCAGAGTGGGCGGCGCCAACTACCAGGTGCCGGTGGAAGTGCGCCCGGTGCGGCGCATTGCGCTCGCCATGCGCTGGATCCGCGAGGCGGCGCAGAAGCGCGGCGAGAAGTCGATGATGGTTCGCCTTGCCGGCGAGCTCCAGGAAGCGGCCGAAGGC